>JAXHTU010000110.1:0-9915 GCA_034189955.1 Pseudomonadota bacterium
GCTGCTGGGCCGTCTGCTGCCTCGCCTGCGGGCCGAGGGGTTCACGCATCTGGCGGCGGAGGCCTTCGCTGACACCGCCGCGGGCCTGCGCGCCGGCGATCAGGTCGGACGGGAACACGGCTGGTATCTGAACGACCCGGTGTTCGCCGAGGCGGTGCGCCAGGCGTTGGAGCTGGGCTACCGCCTGATCCCGTACGAGCAGCGGCCCGATCAGAGGTCCGGCGAGGCAAGCCTGTCCAACGCCGCGACCATGGTTCGCGAACAGGCCCAGGCCGACAATCTGACGGCGGCGATGGCGGCCGAGCCGGGGATGCGGGTGCTGGTCTTCGTCGGCTACGGCCATCTGCGGGAGGCCGGCCCCGCGTTCGGCGGCCGGTTCAAGCGGGATACGGGCATCGATCCGTTGACCATCGGCCAGGCGGGAACGGGCTCGTTCGGCCCCCATGTGGAAAACGCCCCGCCGGTGCAGGCCCTGCTGGAGCGGTTCAGGCCGACCGCGCCGGTGGTGCTGCTGAAGGCCGGCACCCGGCCCTCGAGCGCCGTCGACGACGCCGGACTGACCGCCGAGGAGACGGACCTGCTCGTGCTGCATCCGTCGCTGCCGGATGTCGCGGGGCGGCCGGCCTGGCTGGCGACCGATCCCGCGCGGCGGCGTCTGGACGTCGCGGTTCCGGCGGGGGACGAGCGGCCGCGCCTGCTGCAGGCGGTGCATGCGACGGATGTCGATCCGGCTATCCCGGCCGACCAGTTGATGGTCGGGCGGGACGGGGGCGCCGTCACGCTCTTCCTGCGGCCCGGTCGTTACCGGATCAGGCTGGAAACCCTCGACGGCTTCACGCCGCTGGGCGAACGGCAGGTCTGACTAGCGCGAGCCGACGTTGCTGACGGCCGAGGCCATCAGGGTGGTGCTGGGCTGGGCGTCCCACGACGGCGGACAGCCGTCGAAGCGGCCGGCGTCGATCAGGGTCAGGCGGCGCTGGTTGAAGCGCATGGCCGGCCGCATCGAGCCGCGGCCGTGGCCGGTGTAGAGATCGATCTTCTGGCCCTTGATCGCGCCGCCGGTGTCGGAGGCGTACCAGTAGCCGTCGTGCAGGGCGCCGTCGGGCATGCGCAGGCCGACCGTCTCGGGGATGAACAGGCGGGTGCGCCGGGGGATGTAGCGCGGGTCGGTGGCGATGGTGCGCATGGCGATGGGGCGGCAGCCGAGGCTGTCGTTGCCCGTCGCTCCGCCGCCGCCGGCATGGTAGAGATTGACGCGGGCGGTCCAGTCGGCGTCCTCGCCCATCAGGGCCTGTTGCTCGGGGGTCAGACCCGCGACGCCGCTGTCGGAACCTTCAGTCACGGACGCCGTTGTTTCCTCGCCCAGCCCGGTCGCGACCGCGGCTTCGTAGGATACGGGGTCCATCTCGACCGCAGGCGCGGACGGGAAGGTCATCGCCCAGACGAGGGCGAGCGCAGCGGCTGTGCCGAGCATGAATCAGACTCACGAAAGCCCCGGCCCCTGACGCGTCCGGTGAGCGGCTTGTCGTCAATAAATGCGGCGAAATCCAGTCAAGGCGTCCGCCGTGCGACCTCCTGTCCGGTCATGCGGTGGATAAGTGCGCCCCGGGGTGGTTCATGAGACTCGTGATTGGCCAACGCGATCGAACCTCAGAGCTGTATTCGCAGATCAGAAAAACTATACTGACGCGATCTGCTTACTGGGGTTGCAGATAATCGGTCCGGCTTCTGTTTGAGCGACAAGTGGTTGCTCAACATGGTCGGTCGTGATTGGCCTCGGTTCGAAGGCGCCGTCCTGTCGCCGCGACTCGATCCACAGGATTGCAGCGTTGCGGCGGCCCCCTTCGCCCGCCTACGGATGGTCCCCGCCCCCCGAGGGGGAAGGAGGAAGCCTCTCATGCGCGATCATCCCTGCCAGCCGCTGGAGGGCTACGAGCCGGTCGACGACACGGCGAGCCTGGCGCGGATCACGTCCTTCAGGACGCTGATGGCGAGGCGGCGAACGGTGCGGGACTTTTCCGGGCGGCCGGTCGCCCGGTCGGTGGTCGAGCAGGCGCTGCTGACGGCCGGGTCGGCGCCGTCGGGAGCCAACCACCAGCCGTGGTTCTTCAGCGTCATCGGGAGCGCAGAGGCGCGGGCCCGCATCCGGGCGGCGGCGGAGGCCGAGGAACGGGAATTCTACGCCAGCAAGGCGCCGCAGGAGTGGCTGGACGCCCTCGCGCCGCTGGGCACCGATCCGGACAAGGGGTTTCTGGAGACGGCGCCGGTGCTGATCGCCATCTTCGGCCAGAAGCGCGGCGGCCCCCGGCCCGGCGACGACCGCAAGAACTATTATGTCGCCGAGAGCGTCGGCATCGCCACGGGCCTGCTGATCGCGGCCCTGCATTCGGCCGGGCTGGCGACCCTGACCCACACCCCGGCGCCGATGAGCTTCCTCGGCGAGATCTGCGGCCGGCCGGCGGGCGAGAAGCCGTTCCTGCTGCTGGTGGCGGGACATCCGGCCGAGAGGGCCACCGTGCCGACGGCGGCCCTGGACAAGAAGCCGCTGGACGCCATCGCGGCGTGGATTTAACCGGGCGGCAGTCCCGCCCCCCGGAGTTCGCCATGAAGCGCCTCGCCCTCGCCGCCGCCGCCGTCTGCGCGCTGGCGGCCGTCGCCGTTCCCGCCGTCGTCTCCGCCTGGGGCAGCACCGGCCACCGGCTGATCGGGGTCGCCGCCGTGCGGGCCCTGCCGGACGAGCTGCCGGCCTTCCTGCGCACGCCGGGGGCGGCGGCCGAGGTCGGGGAGCTGTCGCGCGAGCCGGACCGGACCAAGGGCGGCGGCCAGCCGCACGACCGGGAACGGGACACGGCCCACTTCGTCGACATGCGCGACGACGGGCGGATCATGACGGAACAGGGGATGTCGATCGACGCCCTGCCGCGGCTGAAGTCGGAGTATGACGCGGCGCTGCTGGCGGCGGGGATCAAGGTCGATGACGCCGGTTGGCTGCCCTACGCCATCATGGACGGCTATCAGCAGCTGGTGCGCGACTTCGCCACCTGGCGGGTGCTGAACGCCGCCGAGGCGCGCGAGACCGATCCGGGCAAGCGGGCCTGGTACCGCGAGGACCGGCTGCGGCGCGAGGCGCTGATCCTGCGCGACATGGGCTATCTGGGCCACTATGTCGGCGACGGCAGCCAGCCGCACCACACGACGATCCACTACAACGGCTGGAACCGCGACACGCCGAACCCCGAGGGCTTCACCACCTCGCGCCAGACCCACGGCGTGTTCGAGGGCGAGTTCACCGCCCGGGTCGCGCGGCTGGACGCGGTCGAGGCGGCGATGGCGGCGCCGGCGCTGGACGGGTTCGACCTGCGCGCGCGGGTTCCGGCCTATCTGAAGACGACCCTGGCCGAGGTGACGCCCTTCTACCGGCTGGAGAAGGCCGGCGGCTTCGGCGAGGGCGACGCGCGGGGCGCGGCCTTTGTGATCGAACGCCTCGCGGCGGGGGCGGCGGAGCTGCGCGACCTGTATGTGCTGGCGTGGCGGGACTCGGCCGACGACTCGATCGGCTGGCCGGCGGTCAAGGTCGCCGAGGTCGAGGCCGGGACGGTCGATCCGTGGCTGGCCATGTATGGCGAGGATTGAGCCGCGTTGACCGAGCTTCTCCCGCCCGTCGTCATCCTCGACAAGCCGCAGCTGGCCGACAACATCGGCGCGGTGGCGCGGGTGATGGCCAATTTCGGCCTGTCCGAGCTGAGGCTGGTCGCGCCGCGCGACGGCTGGCCGCAGGATCGGGCCTGGGCCACGGCCTCGGGAGCCGATTGGGTGCTGGACGGGGTCAGGGTGTTCGACACGGTGGCGGAGGCCATCGCCGATCTGAACACGGTGTTCTCGACCACCGCCCGGCCGCGCGAGACGCGGATGCCGGTGCGGACGCCGAGGGAGTCGGCGCGGCTGCTGTACGACGACCGGGCCTCGGGGCTGACGGTCGGGCTGTTGTTCGGCGGCGAGCGGGCCGGGCTGGAGACGACGGACATCGCCCTGACCCAGGGCATCGTCACCATTCCGATCGATCCGCGGCACCATTCGCTGAACCTGGCGCAGGCGGTGGCGATCAACGCCTATGAGTGGCGCACCCTGATCCTCGACGCCCCGCCGCCGCGCTTCCGCGAGGGCGAGCCGCCGGCGTCGAACGACCTGCTGGTCGGCATGTACGAACATCTGGAGGCCGAGCTGGACGGGGGCGGCTTTTTCCATCCGCCCGAGAAGCGGCCGTCGATGAGCCAGAACCTGCGGGTCATGCTGGGCCGGGCGGGGTTCAGCGCGCAGGAGGTGGCGACCTTCCGCGGGGTGATCCACGCCCTGGCCAAGGGGCGCGGCCGGGTGCTGGCCAAGCTGGCGGCGAAGAAGGCGGCGGACGGCGAATGAAGCCGCTGCTGGTCTATCCGCTGGCGGCGCTGGCGGAGATCGCCGGCTGTTTCGCCTTCTGGGCCTGGTTGAAGCTGGACCGGTCGCCGCTGTGGCTGATCCCCGGGGTGGCGGCGCTGGTCGCCTTCGCCTGGTTGCTGACGCTGGTCCCCAGCGCGGCGGCGGGGCGGGCGTTCGCGGCCTATGGCGGGGTCTATATCGTGGCCTCGCTGGTATGGATGGGTCTGGTCGAGAAGGCGCCGCCGGATCGGTGGGACCTGATCGGGGGCGTGGTCTGTCTGGTCGGGGCGGGGGTGATCCTGTTCGCGCCGCGGTAGGGTCCTTCGCGCTCTAGAACAGGCCGTTAGGGTTTTGTGAGTCCGCGGGGACAGGCTGGAGCACGTCCCAATGCTCGACGATCTTGCCCGTGTGCGTCAGCCGGAAGATGTCGATCCCGGCATAGGCCTGATCTCCGGGCCAGCTCTGATGGCAGTGCAGCACGACGAGATCGCCTTCGGCGATGGCGCGTTTGAAGTCGACCCGCTTGCCGGGAAACTCGCGCGCCATCCGCTCGAAATAGTCGATGAAGCCGGCCTTGCCGTCCCGGACATGCGGATTGTGCTGGATGTACTCGTCGCCCACGAATTTCTCGATCGCCTCGCGCGGTCGACCCTCGTTGAACATCAGGTCGTAGAAGGCGATCACATTTGTCTTGTTGGTTTCCAGATCGGGCATGGGCGCTCCTTTGGCCGGATCTGTGGTCTTCGCCGGCGTCGATCAAGGCTTGAACGGGACCGACTTCGATGCAAACGGTCCGGCAGTCAGAGGAGCCCCGACCATGAAAACCCGCGCCGCCGTCGCCTTCGAGGCCAAACGTCCGCTGGAGATCGTCGAGGTCGATCTGGAAGGGCCGCGCGCCGGGGAGGTGCTGATCGAGATCAAGGCGACCGGCATCTGTCACACCGACGCCTATACGCTGGACGGGCTGGACTCCGAGGGCCTGTTCCCGTCGATCCTCGGCCACGAGGGCGCGGGGGTGGTGGTCGAGGTGGGGCCGGGGGTGACCTCGGTGGCCGTCGGGGACCATGTGATCCCGCTGTACACGCCGGAGTGCCGGCAATGTAAAAGCTGCCTGAGCCGCAAGACCAATCTGTGCACGGCGATCCGGGGGACCCAGGGCAAGGGACTGATGCCCGACGGGACCAGCCGCTTCAGCTACAAGGGGCAGGCGATCCACCACTATATGGGCTGTTCGACCTTCTCGAATTTCACGGTGTTGCCCGAGATCGCGGTGGCGAAGATCCGCAAGGACGCGCCGTTCGAGAGCGCCTGCTATGTCGGCTGCGGCGTGACCACCGGGGTCGGGGCGGTGGTCAACACGGCCAGGGTCGAGCCGGGCGCCAACTGCGTGGTGTTCGGCCTCGGCGGCATCGGGCTGAACGTCATCCAGGGGCTGAAGATGGTCGGGGCCGACATGATCGTCGGCGTCGACATCAATCCCGCCAAGGAAGAGTGGGGCCGGCGCTTCGGGATGACGCATTTCGTCGATCCTTCGAAGCACACGGACGTGGTCGCGCATCTGGTCGAGCTGACCGGCGGCGGGGCGGACTACACCTTCGACTGCACCGGCAACACCACAGTGATGCGCCAGGCGCTGGAGGCCTGCCACCGGGGCTGGGGCGAGAGCATCGTCATCGGCGTGGCCGAGTCCGGCAAGGAGATCGCCACCCGGCCGTTCCAGCTGGTCACCGGCCGGGTCTGGCGCGGCTCGGCCTTCGGCGGCGCGCGCGGACGGACCGACACGCCGAAGATCGTCGACTGGTACATGGACGGCAAGATCGAGATCGATCCGATGATCACCCACACCCTGCCGCTGGAGCGGATCAACGAGGCGTTCGATCTGATGCATGCGGGGGAGAGCATCCGCAGCGTGGTGGTGTTCTAGGCTTGCGTCGAAAGGATAGTTGTTTAAAAAAACTCTCCTAAGATCAGGAGAGGGAAGCCATGTTCACCCACATCACCGTCGGCGCGAACGACGTCGAGGCGTCGCGGAAATTCTATGATGCGGCGCTGGGGGCGCTGGGTCTGGAGCCGGCCAGCGGCCCGGACCCCAAGGGGCGGTACTGGTGGCGGACGCCGCGCAGCGCCTTCGCTGTCGGCCGGCCGATCGACGGCGATCCAGCCTGCCACGCCAACGGCGGCACCATCGGCTTCGCGGCGAAGACGCCGGAGATGGTGCAGGCCTTTCACGACGCGGGCGTGGCGGCCGGCGGCAAGGCCATCGAGGACCCGCCGGGCGAGCGCAATGGTCCGTTCGGTACGCTGGTGCTGGCCTATCTGCGCGATCCGTCGGGCAACAAGGTCTGCGCGGCGCATCGGCCGGGGTGAGGATTCTGGCGCGGATGCTAGCGTCATGCTATCATGACGCATGGCCCAGGTTCTCGTCCGCGATCTCGACGACAGTATCGTCGCCCGCCTGAAGGCGATGGCGAAGGCGCAGAACATTTCCCTGGAACAGAAATTCAGGGACATGGCGGCTCGGGAAGTCGCGGCGGTGGAAGAACGGTTCGAAGAAATCTCGCGTCGATCCCGGGAGCAGACCCGCGGCTCGACACTGGATTCGACGGCCATCATCCGTGAAGACCGGGATCGGTGAGCGCGGTCTTCGACGCCAGCGTCGTGGTGAAGTGGTTCCTGGATGATCCGCTT
Source organism: Pseudomonadota bacterium (assembly GCA_034189955.1). Classification (GTDB taxonomy): domain Bacteria; phylum Pseudomonadota; class Alphaproteobacteria; order Caulobacterales; family Caulobacteraceae; genus Brevundimonas. The sequence goes on from JAXHTU010000110.1 coordinate 7,105, forward strand.
GCCGAAGCGGCCCGCGATGCCAGACTGTCGTTCAGGCCTGCCGTGGCGCCGGACCTCATGGTGATCGAGGCAGCCAATGCCTTCCGGCGCTACGTCGTTCAGGGCGAACTGCAGGCTGACTCCGCAGTCGAGAATTTGGCGGTGACGAGGGAGGTGGTTGAGCTGTTCGACCATGCGCCCTTGCTGGACGAGGCCTTCTCCCTGGCCTGTCGATTCAACCATTCGACGACGGACTGCCTTTACGCCGTGCTGGCCCGGCGCCTGAATCTGCCGTTGGTGACCGCCGACGGAAAGCTCGCCCGAAAGCTGGCGTCGCTGGATGGACTGGATGTTCGGATGATCGGCCAATGACCCTGCAAACCACCAAGACCCACATCGTCCACGGCGGGACCCTCCGCTATCTCCGCCACGACAGCGCCACCCCGGGCACGCCCATGACCCTGTCGGTATTCGTTCCGCCGGGGGAGGGGCCGTTTCCGGTGCTGATCTGGCTGTCGGGCCTGACCTGCACCGAGGACAATTTCACCACCAAGGCCGGAGCCTACGCCGCGGCGGCCGAGCATGGCGTGATCGTGGTCGCCCCCGACACCTCGCCGCGTGGCGAGGGGGTGGCCGACGATCCGGCCTATGACCTCGGCCAGGGGGCCGGCTTCTATGTCGACGCCACCGAGGCGCCGTGGGCCCCGCACTTCCGCATGGAGACCTATGTCGTCGACGAGCTGATCGGCTTGGTCGACGCGGAATTCCCGACGACGAAGGCGCGCTCGATCAGCGGCCATTCGATGGGCGGGCACGGGGCGCTGACGCTGGCCTTGCGGCATCCGCATCTGTTCCGCTCGGTCTCGGCTTTCGCGCCGATCGCCTCGCCGACGCGCTGTCCATGGGGGGAGAAGGCGTTCACCGCCTATCTGGGCGAGGACCGCGAAGCATGGGCGGAGCACGACGCGGCGCGGCTGATTGAGGACGGGGTCGGGGCGGGGTGTTTCGACGACATCCTGATCGACCAGGGCGACGCGGATCCCTTCCTGATCGAGCAGTTGAAGCCCGAGCTGCTGGTCGCGGCGGCGGAAGCCGCGGGTCAGACGGTGACGCTGCGGATGCAGCCGGGGTATGACCACTCCTATTTCTTCATGGCCAGCTTCATCGCCGACCATGTGGCGTTTCACGCGGCGCGGCTGAAGGGCTGAGCGGGGCATGCTAGCGTAGGCTGGCAAACCCGGAGGGTCCGATGAAACGCCTTGCCCTTGCTCTCGGCCTGATCGCCCTGGCCGTCGCCGCCCCCGCCCGGGCGCAGCAGCAGATGACCGATCCGGATTTCCGGCCGGTGGTCGCCCGGCCCGCCTACGTCGCCGACGGGCCGGTGGTCGTCATCGATGGCGGGCACCGGAATTTCCACACCGTCGACGGCCGCTATGCCCCGTTCGCCGCCCTGTTGCGGGCCGACGGCTATCGGGTGGGAGGGGGCGACGCGGCGTTTGACGCGGGCGGGCTGACCGGGGTCGATGTGCTGGTGATCGCCAACGCCGGCCAGCCCGAAGGGGGCGGCTCGGCCTTCACCGCCCGGGAGATCGAGGCCGTCGAGGCCTGGGTCGGCGACGGCGGGAGCCTGCTGCTGATCGCCGACCATGCGCCGCATGGCGCGGCGGCCGAGGCTCTGGCGGCGCGGTTCGGCGTGCGGATGGGCAAGGGCTACGCCTTCGCCCTGACCGGCGACGGCGATCTGACGACCAACCTGACCTATCCCGCGGAAGCCTTCGGGGACCATCCGGTCATGACGGGCCGAAGCGCCGACGAGCGGGTGTCGGCCGTGACCGCCTTCACCGGCCAGTCGCTGCAGGGACCCGCGGGGGCGGAGACGCTGCTGCCCCTGACCGAGGGGGCGCGGGAGGCGCCGGATCTGCCGACGCTGCAGGCGCTGGTCGACCGGCTGAACGACGGCGCGGCGGCGGGCGCGCTCGAGGCCTTGTCGACCCCCGCTCTGCCGGCGCAGGCGCTGGCGTTCCGGCACGGGCAGGGGCGAGTCGTGGTGCTGGGCGAAGCCGGCATGCTGTCGGCCCAGGTGGTGCGCTATCCGGACGGACGGCGCGACCGGCGGTTCGGCATGAATACGGCGCCGGGCAATGCGCAGTTCGGTCTGAACATCATGCACTGGCTGAGCGGACTGTTGCCCTGAGTTTTGTGCTAGCAGGGCGCATGACCGAGACACCCGCCCCCGACCATGCCGAGATGTTCGCCGCCCTGTGCCGCGAGGTCGGCTTCTGCCTGCACCCCAAGGGCGAGAAGCGGGTGCTCGAGGCTCTGCCCAGGGGGCTGGACGCGGCGACGCGGGCGGCGTTCGAGGCCGAGGGGGTCGATTTCGTCTCGGCCTCGGGCGATTTGCGACGGGCGGTGCGCGACTGCCTGAAGGCCAATCTGCCTATTCCTCAACCGTAGGGGGAGGGGAACCGCCCGAAGGGTGGTGGAGGGGGGACCTCATCGGCCGGCGTCTGGACAAGGCCCCCCTCCACCCTGCTTCGCAGGGTCCCCCTCCCCCTGCGGGGGAGGAATGACGGAGCGGAATTGAACGTCAGGGGTTGGGTTCGACGCGCGGGCGCCTAGATGAGGGGCCCCGAAACCTGTCGAAGGAGTCTCTCCATGGCCTTTACGCTTCCGCCCCTCCCGTACGCCTATGACGCGCTGGAACCGGCCATCGACAAGGAGACGATGACCTTCCACCACGACAAGCATCATCAGGCCTATGTCGACAATCTGAACAAGGCCGTGGACGCCGACGCCAGCCTGCAGGGCAAGTCGCTGGAAGAGCTGTTCGCC
>JAXHTU010000111.1:0-9768 GCA_034189955.1 Pseudomonadota bacterium
CAAGGATCCGCTCAAGGCCAAACACCTGAAGAAGGCGCTGGACGGCCTGGCCGAGGAGGGCGTGACCCAGCTGTTCCGGCCGGAGATGGGCAGCGACTTCATCGTCGGCGCCGTCGGCCAGCTGCAGTTCGAGGTCATGGCCGACCGGCTGGGCGAGGAATACGGGCTGGAGGTCATCTTCGAGCCCTCGCCGTGGGCCGAGGCGCGCTGGATCGGCGGGACCAGGGCCGATCTCGAGGACTTCATGGGCAAATACCGCGGCCAGATGGCCCGCGACATCGACGACGATCCGGTCTTCCTCGCCAAGTCGAGCTGGGAAACCGGCTATGTCATGGAGCGGTTCGGCGAGGTCGCCTTCACGAAGACGAAGGAGCGGGGCTAGCGGCCCGGAGCGCATCAAGCAGGCTCGCGGCGGCCTGCGGCGTGGCGACGACCCGGTGCAGCCGTCCCCGGAACATCGCGTCCATCACCTTGCACCACAGGGCGAGGTTGTGGTCGTGGGTCACATAGATGGTCCAGCAGGGCCCCGGCGAGGCGGTGGCGAGGGCCTCGGCGACGGCGGCGATGTCGGCGTTGTCGACATTCCCGCGGCTCTCGCGAATGTCCTGGACCCAGTCCCAGTCAGCCAGCTCGGGCCGCTCCGTCGCGAGGCCGGCGATATAGCGGGACACGGCCGCGCCGGATGCGGCCTCGCCGATCCTCATCAGAACGCGTTTCTTCCCCTCGTCGAAGCTATGCTCGATATCCATGAACTCTCCCGCGTCCGCGCAACGGCCCGCTCTGTCGCCCGTGTGGCCGGGACCGGTGAGTCGGTCCCGGCCATTCTCGCAACGGGGGATTTCCGGCTGACGGCGCGGTTTGGGGGCGCGCCGGATGTCCGACGGGGCGGCAGGCGGCCGAGGCCCTGAGATGATCGGCACGGCCAAGCCGAACCGCCATCGCGGCGCTGCGTTTGCATTGGCAGCGAGAGGGACCTGTGTCAGTCCCGAAGCGGGACGGAGCGCGCGTCATTCCATGTTCGAGTTCGGCCGGGACCTGAGGAAGCTGTTCGAAAAGGCGCGCGAGAGCGACGACCTCGGCTGGCTGGAGCTGATCGGCGCCGATCTGGTCGAGGCCGAGGCGCGCCGCGAGGCCACTGACGCCGGCCGGGTATCCTGCGCCCGGCCGTTCGACAGCTGGATGCGGGCTTCTGCCCTGTGGCGCGAGCACGCCCGCCGCACCGGTCGCCGCGACAGCCTCGCGCAGGCGGCGAGATGCGCGTCCGAAGCGACCCGCCATACGACGAACCCGGATCAGACCGCCGGGGCGGCGATCGAGTCCGGCGAGATTCATCTGCTGCGCTTCGACCTGTTCGGCGGACCGACCGCCCTGACGGCCGCCCTGGCCGACGCCCAGTCGCTGACCGCCGAGCGGCCGGCGACCCGCTCCGCCGCGGCGGCGTTGCACGCCCGCCTGTGCGCCCGCCGCGCCCGGATGACGGGCGAGCCCTCGGCCCTGCTGGATGCGGCGGCCCTGCTGGATGCGGCCCTGCACGCCAGCCGCGACCTGCCGCCCGCGGCCGGCGACGAGCTGCGGCTGGACCGCGCGGCGCTGGCGCTTGAGGCCGGGGTGGCCCGGCGCGACGGCCGGATGCTGGATCAGGCCGGGCGCGATCTGCGTGAGCTCGTCGACGCCGCCTCGCCCGACTACCGCCCGCTGACGCGGGCGCGCGCCCTGGCCCTGGCCGGGGCGGGCCTGATGGCGCTGGCCGGGCTGGCGGGCGATGAGCCGGCCCGGATCCAGGGCGAGGCGCTGTTCGACGCGGCCGCCGATCAATTCACCCCCGACCACAGTCCGCTGGACTGGGTCGGGGTGCGCATGGCCCGGGTTCGCGCCGATACGCCGCTGTCGCTGCTGGCCGAGGCCGAGACGCTGAGCCGCGAGCCCGGGCTGATCCTCGGGGCGCTGGCGCGCGAACGCCGCCTCGCCGCCGAGTCCGCCCTCGCCGAGGCGATGACCGATGTCGAGGCCCTGACCGCCATGGCGGCGACTATCCGGCGACGGCTGGCCGTGGCCGAACGGACCCAGCCGCTGGACTGGGCCGCCGACCAGATCGGCATGGCCCATCTGGCGATGGCGCAGGGACGGCTGACCGGGACCGAGCCGCGCGCGGTCGGCCTGATGCTGGCCGAGGCGATGGAGACGGCCCGCGAATGGGGCGTCCCGGCGCTGATGCAACGGGCGGTGCTGGCGATGCCGGAGAACTGAGGGAATAGGGATGAGGGACTAGGGATTAGGGATTAGTAAGGCGAGGGCCGGGCCGCCCACCCGGGAACCTCATCCCTGGTCCCTAATCCCTAATCCCTACGCCCTATCCCCCCAGCGCCACGAACCCGCCGTTGGCGAAGCACGGCTTGCCGTAGCGCAGCGGTTGGCCGTCCTCGGCCATGACGCGGCCGCCAGCGGCCTCCAGCACCGCCTGCCCCGCCGCCGTGTCCCATTCCGAGGTCGGGCCGGTGCGCGGATAGGCGTCGAACCGGCCCTCGGCGATCAGGCAGAATTTCAGCGACGAATCCGTGCCCTGCCACTGGACGCAGCCGTGGCGCGAGGCGAGGCGTTCGGCCTCGACGTCGGTCATGCTGTGGCTCATCACCGCCATCGGCGAGGCGGGCCGGTCGCGCACCTTGATGGTCTGCCAGGCTTCGCCGAAGCGGCGACGCGCGGCGCCGGCCCCGGGGGCGCCGCTGCGCCAGGAGGTTGCGGTGGCCGGGGCGGTGACGACGCCGGCGACGACCGCGCCCTTGTGCACGAGGGCGATGTTGACGGTGTAGCTCTCGCGGCCCTCGACGAAGCCGCGCGTGCCGTCCAGCGGATCGACCAGCCAGAACCAGTCCTCCGTCGAGGCCGGGGCCCCGTCGGCGGCCACGGCCTCCTCGGCCACGGTCTGGACGCCGGGGTAGAGGGCTTCCAGCCGCGCAAGGATCAGGGCCTCGGCCTCCCGGTCGGCCTGGGTCACCGGGCTGTCGTCGGCCTTGGCCTCGGCGACCACCCCGTTGCGCCACCAGGGAAGGATGACGCGGGCGGCGTCCTCGGCGATGTCGGCCAGCGCCTCGGTCAGGGCGCCCGAGGCGAGGTCGGCGGTCAGTCGATTGCTCATGGGCGCTGCCTAGACCATCGCGGCGGTTTGAAGAACCGGCAAATCAGGGCAGCGTTCCCGCCACCGATCCCCTGTTGTTTTCGAGCCCTATGACCGACACCGTTCCGACGTCTTCCCTGCCCGACGGCCAGGCCCTGGCCGCGCTCGTCGCCGGCAAGCTGTGCCACGACTTCATCAGTCCGGCGGGCGCCATCCGCTCCGGGCTGGACCTGCTCAAGGATCCGACCGCCCAGGACATGCGCGACGACGCCATGAGCCTGATCGAGGCCAGCGCGAAGAAGATGGTCGCCCTCGTCGCCTTCGCCCGGGTCGCCTTCGGGGCCTCGACCTCGACCGAGCGGTTCTCGGCCGCGGAGCTGGGCGAGCTGGTCACCGCCCTGTCGGAAGGCGGGCGGGCGACGCTGGAATGGCGCGTCGAGGGCGGCGACTATTCGAAGGCCCAGGCCCGGGCGCTGGTCAACCTCGGCTGGCTGACCCTGGCGGCCCTGCCCTCGGGCGGCGCGGCGGTGGTCTCGACCCGGCGCGACGGCGACGCGCTGCGGATCGTCGGCCTGGCCGAGGGCGCGCGGGCGCGTCTCAAATCTGAGGCAGCCGCGGGCCTGGCCGGCCAGCCGCTGGCCGAGGGTCTGCAAGGGCAGTGGATCCAGCCCTACTGGCTGTGGCTCACCGCCCGTGACGCGGGCGGATCGCTGGACGTGGTCGTCGAAGAGGGCCGGGTTTCGCTCACCGTCCGCATGCCTAACTGAGAGTTAAGCCGCTTTCCCAAGGACTCGTTAACCGGCGCGCGGTGATTATGGACAGCCTGCACGCCCGCGTGTCGTGCATATCCATTCCGGAACCCGGCCTTGACCCCCAGAACCTGCCTGATCGTCGACGACAGCCGGATCATCCGCAAGGTCGCCCGGCGGATCGTCGAGGGGCTGGGGTTCGAGGTCGATGAAGCCGCCGACGGCTCCGAGGCCCTCGCCTTCTGCGCCGGCGTCATGCCCGAGGTCGTGCTGCTGGACTGGTCGATGCCGGTGATGGACGGCATGACCTTCCTGCGCCGCCTGCGCGCCATGCCCGGCGGCGAGGCGCCCAAGGTGCTGTTCTGCACCATCGAGACCCGCGCCGACCGCATCGCCGAGGCCCTGTCGGCCGGCGCCGACGATTATGTCATGAAGCCGTTCGACGGCGAGATCCTGACGTCGAAACTGGCCGAGGTGGGGGCCGTCTGAACCCATGTCGCCCGAGGATTTCGACCGCCTCCAGTCGCTGATGGCCTCGCGCGCCGGCTTTCGCCTGACGCGCGACCGGATGAAGCTGGCCGAGCACCGGCTGGGCCCGCTGGCCCGGCGCGAGGGCTATGAGACGGTCGACGCCCTGCTGGCCTCGCTGTGGGCGCGGCCGGTGGCGACCCTCGGCTGGGCGGTCATCGAGGCCCTGCTCAACCCCGAGACCTGGTTCCGCCGCGACCGCGCCGTGTTCGACACCTACGCCCTCGAACTGCTGCCGGCCCTGGCCGCCGCCCGCGGCGGAGCGCCGGTCAAGATCTGGTCCGCCGGCTGTTCGACCGGACAGGAGCCCTGGTCGCTGGCCATCGGCGCCATGGACGCCGGCTTCCCCGTCGAGATCATCGCCACCGATCTGTCGCAGCGCGCGCTGGAGAAGGCCCGCTCCGGCGCCTATACCGGTTTCGAGATCCAGCGCGGCCTCAAGGCCGGCACCATGCTCGCCTGGTTCGACCAGGCCGAGGACAATTGGATCGCCCGGCCCGAGCTGCGCGCCGCGGTGCATTTCGTCCGCGCCAATCTGCTGGACCCGCCGACCGACGACCATCGCTTCGACCTGATCTTCTGCCGCCATGTGCTGGCCGACATGGAGCCGGTTCGCCGCGCCCAGGCGTTGGACAATCTGGAGCGGCGGCTGGTCGACGACGGCTGCCTGTTCGTCGGCGGCGACGAGACGCTGGAAGCCGACAGCCTCGCCTTCCGCGCGGTCGCCGGCCGCAAGGGCCTGTTCGTCAAGTCCCCGGCGGCGCTGAGGCGGGCGGCCTAGGGGCGGAGCCGGGGCCCATACAACGCCCGGATTGGCCGCGCCGGATTATTGCATTAGCAGTGGAAGCCCAAGGGCGAGGGCGATCATGACATCCGTTACATATCCGGCCGCGGCGACCGGCCAGACCGGGCCATCCTTCGCGTTGAACGAAGATGACCGCGGTCCGGGCGTGGAAGGCCGCCCGTCCTTAACGTCCGAAGAAGCGGCGGCGCGGCTGACCGAAACCGGCCTGAGCTGGTCCGCTGTTCCGGGCCAGGGCGCGGTCGTCACCTTCGCCTTCCGCGCCTCCGGCCCCTCGCCGGAGGGCTCGGGGCCGTTCACGGCGTTTACCCAGGCGCAGATTTCCGCAAGCCTGCTCGCCCTGGAGGCGTGGGCCGATGTCGCCAACATCACCTTCGTGCGGATCGACGACGGCGGCGGCTATTCCAACAACGCGTCGATTCTGTTCGGCGGCTTCGCCGGCGACGGGAACGATCCCGACGGCTTCGCCTACCTGCCCGGAAACACGTCGGCGCCGTCTGTGGCCGGCGATATCTGGATCAATAACGGCGCCGGGTCGAACGGGGACCTTGGGGCGCTTGCCACCGGGCCGCATGTTCTGGCGCATGAAATCGGCCACGCGCTCGGCCTGAACCATCCCGGCGACTACCGCTTCTCTCCCTACTACGACGTGACGTACTCCACCTACGCCGAATATCGGGAAGACGCGGCTCAATACACCCTGATGAGCTATTTCGGACCGGGTGGGGCCGGCGGCTATTTCGGCTCCTGGCATTCGGCCGTGCCGATGATGGACGACATCACCGCCGCCCAGCGGCTCTACGGAGCCAACCTGACGACGCGGGCCAGCGACACGATCTACGGCTTCAACTCGACGGCCGACCGCTCGTGGTTCTCCGCCGACAGCGCGGACGACAAGCTGATCTTCGCGATCTGGGACGCCGGAGGCGTCGATACCCTCGACTTCTCGGGCTACGCCCAGGACCAGATCATCGATCTGAGGCAGGGCTCCTTTTCAAGCGTCGGCGGTCTCGCCGCCAATGTCGCCATCGCCGTCGGCGTGACCATTGAAAACGCCATCGGCGGCTCCGGCGACGACACCCTGTTCGGCGGATCGGGCGACAACATCCTGAACGGCGGCGGCGGCAATAACCGGATTGATGGCGGGCTCGGCACGGACACGCTTGTCCTGGCCGGCGCGCGCGCGGACTACACCTTTCACTACTTGTCCACGACGGCCTTCGTCATCGGTCCCGACGGTCAGGACGAGATCAGCAACATCGAGTTCCTGCAGTTCACGGACCAGACAATCGCCTTCAGCTTTCCGGAACAGGTCAATGTCGTCGGCGACATCACGGACGACCTGATCCACGGCGGCGGCGCCGCCGACATCCTGGTCGGAGGAGGTGGCGACGATGTGATCCACGGGGCTGGCGCGGTCGACGCGCTCCGGGGCGGAAACGGCGCGGACCAGCTTTACGGCGGGGACGGCGACGACCAGCTGGACGGCGGAGCCGGCGACGATCTGATCGACGGAGGCGCCGGCTTCGACTGGGTCAACTATATGGCCGCGACCGGCGGCATTTCCGTGAATCTGGCGACCGGCGTCGTGACCGGCGGCCATGGCGCGGACACTCTCGTGGGTATCGAGGCGATTAGCGGCACCTCCTATAGCGACATCCTGATTGGCGACGAGGGTGCAAACAACATCGACGGGGGGCGGAACGGAGCCGACGTCATCTATGGGGGCGGCGGCGACGACCGTCTCGGCGGCGGGGACGGCGCCCGGATCGGCGGCGCCCCTGATGTTATCAAGGCGGGGTCGACGGCCAACGGATCGATCGCCACAGCGCTGTTGCTCGACGGGTCGTTCGACCTCGACTACAATCTGGATGTCGCCGGGATCTACCCGCGCGCCACCGTCCGGGCCGTGTCCCACGGCGGGCTCGAGTACTACGCCATCGACGTCGTCGCCGGTCAGCAGCTGACCATCGACATGGACAACGGATCGTTCGACGGGACCTTGCGCCTTCTGGACAGCAACGGCGACATCCTCGACGTCAACGGAGACGGCGTCCGGAATATCCTCGACGCAAACGACGACGCCCCGACGCCCGACAGGGGCGGACGAGGCTGGGACCCCCAGATCTCCTACACGGTCATCACCGACGGCGTGATCTATGTCGAGGTCGGTCAGTGGAGCAGCGGCGCCGACGAGTCACTCGTCATCAACGCGCCCCCCGCGGGAGGCGCCTACAGCCTGCACGTCTCGGCCACCGGCGAGGCTGTGCAGCCGATGACCGAGGTCGGGGTGTTCATTGATGGCGGCGATGGAAACGACACTATCGTTTCCGGCTGGGGTCCGGACCGGCTGTATGGCGGAGCCGGGGACGACGACATCAGCGCGTACCTTGGCGACAACCTGCTTGAAGGCGGTGACGGCAACGACATCCTGCGGGCGGAGCGAGGCAGGGACGTCATGAACGGCGGCGCTGGCGACGACCAGTTCTTCGGCTCGGGCGGCGGCGACACGCTCGACGGCGGAACGGGACAGGACTCCGCCTACTATTATTCCGGCCTTCTCTCCGAGTTCACCATCACCACGGTGGCCGGCGTCACCACCGTGTCCAAGGACAACTGGACCGATACGCTGATCAACATCGAGACGCTGTATTTCGCGGGAGGCCAGACCCTTATGCTGGGCCCTGCCCCCATCATGGGCACCGCCGGGGACGACACCCTGGCCGGCACGGCGGGGGACGACGTCATCCTGGGCGCGGCGGGCGCCGACCACCTCTCCGGCCTCGACGGCGCGGATGACCTGCGAGGCGAAGCCGGCGACGACACGCTCTACGGCGACGCCGGCGACGACCTCCTCGCGGGCGGGGCGGGCGATGACGCCCTGATCGGCGGAGCGGGGATCGACACCGCCGACTATTCGGCGGCGGCGGCCGGGGTGACGGCGCAGCTGAACACCGGCGTCGCGAGCAACGACGGCGACGGCGGGACCGACAGCGTCTCGGGCGTCGAGAACCTGACCGGCTCGGCCTTCAACGACGTGCTGCTCGGCGACGGCGGGACCAATGTGCTGCGCGGCGGGCTGGGCTCCGACGTGCTGGCGGGGCTGGCCGGCGACGACGTGATCCACGGCGGGACCGGCGCGGCCAACGAGATGTACGGCGGGGCCGGTTCGGACCTCTATGTCGTCGAGGCGGAGGGCGACACCATCGTCGAACAGGCCGGCGAAGGGCTGGATCTGGTGCAGACCGGCCTGGCCCGCTTCCGCCTGTCGGCCAACGTCGAGAACCTGACCTACACCGGCGCGGCCGGCTTCGAGGGTCAGGGCAACGGCGGGGCCAATGTGCTGCGCGGCGGGAGCCAGCGCGACGTGCTGATCGGCTTCGACGGCGACGACATCCTGTACGGCGGCGCCGGCGTGGCCAACGAGCTCTACGGCGGCGAGGGCGACGACTATTACGTCGTGGCCGCCGGCGACACCCTCGTCGAACAGGTCGGCCAGGGCGTCGACACGGTGGATTCGCGGCTAAACAGCTTCACCCTCGGGGCCAATATCGAGAACCTCGTGTTCGGCGGCGTCGGAAACTTCACCGGGACCGGCAACGGGCTGAACAATCTGATCCTCGGCGGGGCCGGCGACGACGTGCTGGCCGGTCGCGGCGGGGCGGACGCCCTGATCGGCGGGGCGGGCATCGACACGGCCGACTATTCGGCGGCGGCGGCCGGGGTCACGGCGCAGCTGAACACCGGCGTCGCGAGCAACGACGGCGACGGCGGGTCGGACAGTTTCTCGGGCGTCGAGAACCTGACCGGCTCGGCCTTCAACGACGTGCTGCTCGGCGACGGCGGGGCCAATGTGCTGCGCGGCGGCCTGGGGTCGGACGTGCTGGCCGGTCTGGCCGGCGACGACGTGATCCACGGCGGGACCGGGGCGGCCAACGAGATGTACGGCGGGGCCGGTTCGGACCTTTATGTCGTCGAGGCCGAGGGCGACACCCTCGTCGAACAGGCCGGCGAAGGGCTGGATCTGGTGCAGACCGGCCTGGCCCGCTTCCGCCTGTCGGCCAACGTCGAGAACCTGACCTACACGGGCGCGGCCGGCTTCGAGGGTCAGGGCAACGGCGGGGCCAACGTCCTGCGCGGCGGAACCCAGCGCGACGTGCTGATCGGCTTCGGCGGCGACGACATCCTGTACGGCGGCGCCGGGGTGGCCAACGAGCTCTACGGCGGCGAGGGCGACGACTATTACGTCGTCGCCGCCGGCGACACCCTCGTCGAACAGGTCGGCCAGGGCGTCGACACGGTGGATTCGCGGCTGGGCAGCTTCACCCTCGGGGCCAATATCGAGAACCTGGTGTTCGGCGGCGTCGGGAACTTCACCGGGACCGGCAACGGGCTGAACAATCTGATCATCGGCGGGGCGGGCGACGACGTGCTGGCCGGCGGCGGCGGCTCGGACCGGATCGACGGCGGGGCCGGAACCGACGTTCTGGTGCTGGCCGGACTGGCCGGCGACTACGCCATCACCGCCGAGGGCTCCGGCTGGCGCATCGTCGACGCCGTCGCCGGGCGCGACG
>JAXHTU010000112.1:0-9699 GCA_034189955.1 Pseudomonadota bacterium
GCCATGCGCCGGCGCGCCGCGTTGAACTCGTCCGGCGCATAGCGCCGCTCCAGAATGGCGATCGCCTCGGGATGCTCCGGCAGGCCCACCCCGAAGGCCGTCGCCACCGCATCGGCGGTGATGTCGTCGTGCGTCGGGCCGATACCGCCCGTGGTGAAGACGTAGTCGTGACCCGCCCGCAGCGTGTTCAGGGCGTCCACGATCTGATCCTTGCGGTCGCCGACGGTGCGCGCCTCCAGCAAATCGATGCCCAGCGCCGCCAGGAACCGCGCGAGGGTGTTCAGATTGGTGTCCTGCGTCCGGCCGGACAGGATTTCGTCGCCGATGATCAGGATGGCGGCGGTGGGCGAAACCTGGGTCATCCCCGTTCATAGCCGATCTGCTTCGCCCTCGTCCCGGTCCTCGCGCGCGTCGATTCCGCGCCGCCTCAACCCGGCCTTGAGGAATGTGCTATAGTTCCCACCTGAGAGACCAAGCCCTTCCGCGACCCGATCCCGAAAGCCCCCCATGTACGAGACCCCCGAACTGGACAGCGACGCCTTCGTCCGCACCCACGAGATCCGCGTCCACGACGCCGAGGCTTTCGAGGGCATGCGCAAGGCCGGCCGTCTGGTGGCCGAGGCGCTCGACATGATCACCCCCTTCGTGGTCCCGGGCGTGACCACGGGCGAGATCGACGACCGCATCCGCGAGTTCACCCTCGACCACGGCGCCCTGCCCGCCTGCCTCGGCTACAAGGGCTATGAGAAGACCGTCTGCACCTCGATCAACCACGTCGTCTGCCACGGCATCCCCGGCGACAAGGTTCTGAAGGACGGCGACATCGTCAACATCGACCACACCGTCATCGTCGACGGCTGGCACGGCGATTCCAGCCGCATGTATCCGGTCGGAAACATCAACGCCCGCGCCCGCAAGCTGATCGACGTCACCTATGACTCGCTGGACGCCGGCCTCGCCGTCATCAAACCGGGCGCCACCTTCGGCGACATCGGCTACGCCATCCAGCAGGTGGTCGAGGCCAACCGCATGTCGGTGGTGCGCGACTTCTGCGGCCACGGCATCGGCCGGCTGTTCCACGACAGCCCCAACGTCCTGCACTACGGCCGCCGCGGCGACGGCGCGACGCTGAAACAGGGCATGTTCTTCACCGTCGAACCGATGGTGAACCTGGGCAAGCCGCATGTGAAGGTCCTGTCCGACGGCTGGACCGCCGTGACCCGCGACAAGTCGCTGTCGTCCCAGTGCGAGCACACCATCGGCGTCACCGCCGACGGCTGCGAACTGTTCACCGCCAGCCCGGCCGGGCTGTTCCGGCCGAAATTCTGACCGGTTGAGCAACCTATAGCCGTGAGGCACAGTGCTGGGCGGAGAACCGCCATGACCACTGTCGAACCCGCAGCGTCCCCCTCCGCCTGGTCGTGGTGGGAAGGCCGCCGCCTCCGATTCAATATCGGACTCTTCGTGGTCGGCTGGACGGGGTTCGGCCTTCAGGCGGCCGCCTTCAGCCTGTGGAGCTCAGAGCCGATCGATCTGGCCTACCTCGCCCTGTGGCAGGGGCTTGTCTACGTCTTCTACATGGTGGCGGCGAACATCGCCTATTTGCTGGGCGTGTTCGCCGAAGTCATTATCAAGCCCCGACCGCTGGGCGCTTTCCGAACCTATGCCTGGCGTCTCGGCTTCCTCGCCGCCATCGGCCTGCCGTTGATCGTGGCTGGGGTGTTCGCCAGCGCCATCGGCTGGCCAACCAATGTCGGCTGACCTCGCCCCTGTACCGAAGCCCCACCATTCTGGCCACCGCGAACGGCTGCGCGACCGCGCCCGCCGCGCCGGTCTTCACCACCTGCCCGACTACGAGCTGCTCGAACTCTTCCTGTTCCGCAGCCAGCCGCAGGGCGACGTCAAGCCGATCGCCAAGGCCCTGCTGGCCCGTTTCGGCTCACTCGCCGCGGTGCTGGCCGCCTCGGTGGAAGACCTGATGACCGTCCGCGCGGAGGACGCCAGGGGCCGCGCCCGGGGCGTCGGCGCCGAGACCGCCCTCGATCTCGCCGCCCTGCACGAGGTCGCCCGCCGGGTGACCATGGAAGAGGCCGGCAAGCGCACGGTCATCTCCTCCTGGTCGGCCCTTCTGGCCTACGTCCGCCTGTCGCTGCAGCACGAGCCGCGCGAGCAGTTCCGCGTCCTCTACCTCGACAACCGCAATCAGTTGATCCTCGACGAAATCCAGAATCGCGGCACCGTCGACCACGCCCCGGTCTATCCGCGCGAAGTCGTGCGCCGGGCGCTGGAGCTGTCCGCCAAGTCGATGATCATCGTGCACAACCATCCCTCGGGCGACCCGACGCCCTCGCGCCCCGACATCGAGATGACCCGCCAGGTCATCGACGCCGCCCGCGCCCTCGGCCTCTCCGTCCACGACCACCTCGTGGTCGGCCGCGACGGCGTGGCCAGTTTCAAGCATCTGGGCCTGATGTGATGACCACCCTGATCACCGAACGCCTGACGATGACGCCGGTCGCGGTCTCCGACCAGGACGACCTGCGCCGCCTCTGGGGCGACCCCGCCTTCATCCAGCACATCTTCGCCGAGCCCCTGACCGGCGAGGACGTCTGGTTCCGTCTGTTGCGCGACATCGGCCATTGGGAGGCGCTGGGCCATGGCAACTGGACGCTCCGGCTCAGGGACACGGGCGAGCATGTCGGCGGCGTCGGGGTGCTCGACTATCACCGTACCCTGGACCCGCCGTTCGACGCGCCCGAGCTCGGCTGGGGCGTGGCCCCCCGCTTCCAGGGCAAGGGTCTGGCCTTCGAGGCCCTGTCGGCGGCCCTCGCCTGGTGCGACGACACGCTGAACGCGCCGCGCACGGTCTGCATGATCTCGCCCGACAACGCCCCCTCCATCGCCCTTGCCCGCCGGGCCGGCTATGCGCCTTATCGGGACACGACCTACAAGGGCGGCCCGGTGACCCTGTTCCAGCGCGCCGCCGGCTGAGGCGGACTCATCAAGCGTCACGGCCGTAGCCAGCCATTAAGGTTTACGCGCCATTCTGGCCGGCGAATCCGGAGACCGCGCGCCCCATGCCCATGTCCGTCGAAGAGCTTCGCGGCCATCTGATCGAAGCCTTTCCCGACGCCGGGATCGTCATCGACGACCTCGCCGGCGACGGCGACCACTATCGCGCCCGCATCGTCTCGACCGCCTTCGCCGGCCTGCCCCGCGTCCGTCAGCACCAGCTCGTCTATGCGGCCCTCAAGGGCAAGATGGGCGGCGAACTGCATGCGCTGGCGCTCGAAACCTCGGCGCCGGCCGACGCTTCCAGTTCGGGAGACTGAACCATGCGCTACCGTCCCTTCGGACAGGCGGGTCAGGCGGTTTCGGCCCTGACGCTGAGCCTCGGCCAGCGCGACATCGCCCGCGGCCCGGAGGCCGGCCGCGAACTGATCTATTCCGCGCTCGAAGCGGGCATCAACAGCTACCGCCTCGAAACCGCCGACCCCGTGCTGGCCGAAGTCCTTGGCCAGGCGCTGAAGCACGTCGATCGAAAGCTGGTGCAGGTCTCCATGATGCTGGGCGCCGGCGACGGTCGCCGCGGCTCGGACCGCGACTTCTCGGCCGAAGGCATCACCTCCGCCATCGACCGGGCGCTCAGCATTTCCGGCCTCGGCTGGTTCGACCTCGCCATCCTCGACGAACCCGCCGATCACGAACTGCCGCAGTCGACCCTCAGCGCTCTCAAGGCCCTGCGCGCCACCGAACGGGTCCGCCTCCTGGGCATTTCCGGCGAGGGCGAGGTGATGGACACCTATGTCTCGACCGGCGCCTTCGATGTCCTGGCGACGCCCTTCCACGTCAATTCGGCGTGGCAGATCCGCTCGCGCCTCCGTGTCGCGCGCGAGGCGGACATGGCCATCTTCGTCTACGACTATTTTCCCGAGAGCCTCGACACGGCGAAAAAAGCCGCGGCCGTGCATGCACCGAAGAAGGGCCTGTTCGGCTTCGGCGCCCCAAGGGAAAAGAGCAATCCGCTGGCCCACGCCGGCACCTTCGCCTTCCTGCACCGCACCAACAACTGGCCGGCCGAGGCCATCTGCCTCGCCTACACCCTGACCGATCCTTCCGTTTCCAGCGTGCTGATCCGCGCCAGCGACACGGAGCGCCTGAACATGCTGGCCATGGTGCCCGATCGCGACATGCCGCCGGGCCTCGCCGCCCAGATCGAAATGGCCCGGGTCGCGGGCGCCAAAGCGGCCTGAGTCCGGCCTGCATCCGGCCTGAACCGACCGGCCTGGGACCTTGGGGCGCCTTGACCCCGCCCCTTTGGGCGCCTAGCTGACGGCCTTCACTGAAAGGCCCGCTCCGTGACCGATCAAGCCGTCGCCAATCCCGTTCACGCCTTCATCGCCGATACGGTGAAGCAGCACGACGTCGTCCTGTTCATGAAGGGCACGCCCGACGCCCCGCGCTGTGGCTTCTCCTCGCTGGCGGTGCAGATCCTCGATCATCTCGGCGCGCCGTTCGTCGGCGTCGACGTGCTGCAGGACGAGGGCCTGCGCGACGGGATCAAGACCTTCAGCGACTGGCCGACCATCCCCCAGCTGTATGTGAAGGGCGAATTCGTCGGCGGATCCGATATCGTGCGCGAGATGTTCAACGCCGGCGAGCTTCAGACCCTGATGGCCGACAAGGGCGTGCCGCTCGGCGACGCCGACGCCTGATGGCGAGGGCGCAGCTCGAGCCCCGGCCCGACCGCGAGATCTTCGTCCTGCCGCTCGAGGTCCGGGCCGAACACATCGACGACAACGGCCACGTCAACAACGTCGTCTACGTCGGCTGGCTGCAGGACGCCGGCATGGCGCACTGGAACGCCCGCTTCGACGAAGCGACCCGGGCGCGCTGGTCGTGGGTCGGAACCCGCCACGAGGTCGACTATTTCCGCCCGCTGCCGCCCGGGGCGGTCGGGGTCAAGGCGCGCACCTGGGTCGGCGAACCGCAGGGCCCGCGCTTCAACCGCTATGTCCGGATCGAGGACGGCGAAGGCCGGCTGTGCGCCCAGGGCGTCTCCGAATGGGTTCTGGTCGATGCGGTGACGATGCGGCCGCACCGCATCCCCGCCGACATGCTGCCGACGTTCCAGGCGCGCTGACGGATCAGCCGCGCGGCAGCTGGAAGGGATTCTCGACCGAGACCCGGCTGCCCGGCTCCAGCCCCATCTCCTGGAAGCTCCAGCGCATCTCCACGCCCTCGTCGCGCGGCTCGAGGCAGCGGTCCTCCTTGATGCGGCGCAGGGTGATGACCGAGGCGTCGCCGGCGCGGCGCACCACGGGCGTCAGGTCGGACTTGCGCGTGCAGCCGTTCGAACTGACCCAGAACACCGCCTGGTCCTGGACGATGGCGGCGGCGTGGACCGGCTCGATCTGCCCCGGCGCCTCGGCCTCGGCGACCTGGCGCGTCGCGGATCGGTCGATGAACCGGTCCGCCATGGCGCAGGCCGAAACGGCCGCGGCCGCGACGAACACGCCGACGAGCGTGACGATCCGTTTCATCTCCCGGCCTCCCGCCGATACCCTCAACAGCCGCAATGTGCGCCTGTTCGCCCGCCGGGGGAACCCGGCTGAAAACAGAAGGGCCCCGGATCGCTCCGGGGCCCTCGTTATCGTTGTCGCGATCGCGAAGCGATCAGGACGAATAGTATTCCACGACCAGGTTCGGCTCCATCTTGACCGGGAACGGCACGTCGGCCAGCTCCGGCACGCGGACGTAGCGAACCGAGAAGCCGCGGTCGCCCAGTTCCAGATAGTCGGGCACATCGCGCTCCGACGACTGCTGGGCTTCCAGCACCAGGGCCATCGAGCGGGACTTTTCCTTGACCTCGATGACCTGGCCCGGCTTGACCCGGTACGAGGCGATGTCGACCTTCTTGCCGTCGACCGTCACGTGGCCGTGGCTGACGAACTGGCGCGCGGCCCACGGGGTCGGGACGAATTTGGCGCGGTAGACGATGGCGTCCAGGCGGGACTCCAGCAGGCCGATCAGGTTCTCGGAGCTGTTGCCCTTGCGGCGCGACGCCTCTTCATAGGTCGCGGCGAACTGCTTCTCGGTGATGTTGGCGTAATAGCCCTTCAGCTTCTGCTTGGCCTTCAGCTGCAGGCCGAAGTCCGAAACCTTCTGCTTGCGGCGCTGACCGTGCTGGCCGGGGCCGTACGAGCGCTTGTTGACGGGGGATTTCGACCGGCCCCACAGGTTCTCACCCATCACCCGGTCGAGTTTGTACTTGGCGCTATGGCGCTTGGACATATGTCACTCTCATATGATGCGGCCCGGTCCCTCCCCAACTGGAGGGACGATCTCAACGGCGGTCCACGCATCGTCCGTAGTGGATCACGCAACGCGGCGAGCCGGTGGCGTGAAGGCGGCGCTTATGACGGCCGCCCCCCTGCGAGTCAAGGCTGGCCCGACGATTCCGGGATCCATGTGAACCCGTCGTCGACGCGCTGGAACCGTCCGACTCCCGGGAAGGGGAAGTGGACGCCGTAGATCCGCCGGGTCCCGGTCACGCCGCGTTCCAGCAGGTCCTGGCGCGTGGCGACGGCCTTCGGGCTGTCGCTGTCCCAGGCATTCGTCCACTCCGGCCGTTGCACCGAGATGATCGAGCTGTGCATGGCGTCGCCGATGTACAGCAGCCGGTCGTCGCCCGAGACGATCTCATAGCCGCTGTGCCCCGGGGTGTGCCCGGCCAGCGGGACCGCCTTGATCGACGGCGTCACCTGGGCTCCCGGCACGAACGGCTCGACCTTCGGCGAGATGGCGGCCAGCAGGGCGCCGGCGCCGGCCGCGTCGGCCCCGGCCCGGGCGGCGGCCCACTCCGGCGCGCTCATGCGGATGACGGCGTTGGGAAAATTCAGCTGGCCGTCGGCGCCGACCAGACCTCCGACATGGTCGCCATGGGCGTGGGAGATCAGCACGTCGGTGACCTGCCCCGGCTCGACCCCGGCCGCCCTCAGCGAGGCGAGCAGCTTGCCTTCGGTGCCCATCTGGCCGCCGGCCCCGGCGTCGATCAGCACGACCCGCTCGCCGTCGCGCACCAGCAGCGGCTGGATCGGCAGGTGGACCGTCGCGTCGGTCACGCCCGCGGAGGTCAGCAGGGCGGCAACCTCGGCGACATTGGCCCACGGGCTCATCTTGTCGGCGACGGGAACCTTGATGGTCCCGTCCCGCAAGGCGGTCGCTTCCAGCGTGCCGATGCGGACGGCGCTGACATCGGGGCTGACGGCGGCGGGCGGCGCGGCGGCCGCGGCGGGCTCGCCCGCGGGCGGCTGGGCCTCCTGCGAACAGCCGGCGGCGCCGATCATGGCGGCCAGCACCAGACTCGCGGCGGCGGTTTTGAACAATGGCGTCATCGGCGGGCCCTCCCCAAGTCAACACTCGATGACCTAGATAGGGCAAAATCTGGGCGCCGCCACCCTGTCGCGGTCAAGAATTCGCCGGACCCGGGGAGATTTTCGGCCACGGGCGCAGGACGCCGCCGGTCTGAACCGGTCTGAGTCACGGCGTTTCGGGCAGGAATTCCGCCAGCACCACGTCATAAACGCGCATCGGCGTCTCCAGCCGCGCCCGCCCGTCCGGCCCGACCTCGACGGCGCGCACCTCCGGTTCGTCGCGCGTCAGGTCCTGCAGCCGCGCCACCGCGGCGGCGTCCAGCGACTCCGGCCGGCCCATTTCCAGATAGGCGGTGTAGGCGTCGTTGCTGCGGAATCCGACCCGACGGATCTCCACCCGATAGGGCCCGGGCGTCAGGCCGCGCGCCTCGATCACCAGCGGCTCGACGCGCCGCGCCGGCTGCACGGACCGGAAGAACGGCCGGTTGCTGACCGGCTGGTTCGGCGCCTCATAGTGCCAGGCCAACACCTTCAGCACCCCGTCGTCCAGCGTCGCCACGCTTTGAGGGTCGGCGTTGGCCAGCTCCCGGTCGCCCAGCCTGGCCAGGTATTTGTAGGCGAACCACGCCGGCTTGCGGATGCCCTGCGGGTTCATCAGGCCGAAGCCGCCGTCGAAAGGCCGGGCCTGCGGTCCCGGCTCCTCGAACAGGTCGGAATAGGTCCAGTAGCTCATCCCCTGCACCAGCCCCTCGACCGGCTTCAGCCGGCTCAGGATGTACGAGGCGCTCAGATGGCTGTCGTGCACCGGATCTCGCGGATTGTAGCTGGTGCTCCACTCGGTGAAGTACAGCGGCAGGCCCGGCGTCGCCGAGGCCTCGATCTGCTCGCGCACCCGCCGCACGTCGCCGATCACCGCGTCGGGATCGGGCGACAGCTTGTTGTCCCCCTCCCCGTTCTCGTCGAGGAAGCCGCCGGTGACGCCATAGGTGTGGGTGGTGACGAAATCGACCGGGGCGTCATGCGCCCGGGCATGGGACAGCAGTTCGGGAACCCAGGCCGCGCCCGCCGTCGACGGCCCGCCCACCGGCAGGGCCGGATCGATCGCCTTGATCACCCGCGCCGTGCGCACATAGAGGTCGAAATAGGCCGCCTGGTCGGCGCCCTCCCAGAAACCGTCCAGATTGGGCTCGTTCCACACCTCGAAGAACCAGGTCCGCACCTCCTCCGCGCCATAGCGGTCGATCAGATGGCGCACGAAGGCGTCGACCAGGCCGTCCCACTTGTCCGGCTGCGGATGCGAGGTGTTGCCCTTCCAGTAGAAGATCGTCTGCTCCGACGTCCGCATGTCGTGCGGGGTGAAGCCCAGCTCGACGAACGGCTTGATCCCCATACCCAGCAGGCTGTCGTACAGGGCGTCGATGCGGGTGAAGTCATAGACCGGCCGCCCGTCGACCTCGCGATAGACCCCGGTCTCGTCATGGAAGATGGCGTGGAAGCGGATATAGCGAAAACCCAGCTCCTCGCGCGCGATCCGCAACTGCGCCAGGGCATCCTCCCGGCCGGTGACGCCGGGATAGTCCGCCCCGACTGAGAAGTCGGCCATCCGGTCGCGCGGCCGGCTCTGCGCCGTCGCATCGGCCACGATCAAGCGCGGCTCTGTCGGGGTCTGCGCCGCCGCCGCGCCGCCGCACACCGCCCAGACGGCCATCGCCGCCGCCGCCCCGCGCATGGCGCGTTCCGTCCACTTCCCCACGTCCACCCTCCCCGGCGTTTTCCCTTTGAGCAGATGGTAGCGCTATCATTTCCAGATACAAGAAAGGCGTCACCCTGCGGCGACGCCTCTCCAACCGTTTGGACCGACGGGCCGACCTTACGCGGCGGCGGCGAACAGTTCGTTGGCCTTGTTCCAGTTCACCACCGTCCAGAACGCCTTCAGATAGTCGGGCCGGCGGTTCTGGTATTTCAGATAATAGGCGTGCTCCCAGACGTCGGCGGCCAGCACCACGGCGCCCTTTTCGTCGGCCACGTCCATCAGCGGATTGTCCTGGTTCGGCGTCGAGGTGACCTTCAGCTTGCCGTCCTGGACGATCAGCCAGGCCCAGCCCGAGCCGAACTGGCCGGCGCCGGCGGCGTTGAACGCCTCCTTGAAGCTGTCCATCCCGCCGAGGTCGCGGTCGATGGCGGCGGCCAGCTCGGCCGAGGGTTCGCCGGTGTCGCCGACGGGGGCCAGCAGCTCCCAGAACAGGCTGTGGTTCCAGTGCCCGCCGCCGTTGTTGCGCACCGCCTTGGGCGCCTTCGAGATATTGGCGAACAGCTCTTCCAG
>JAXHTU010000113.1:0-9696 GCA_034189955.1 Pseudomonadota bacterium
CCCCGCGTGGCAGTCCCTAGGGGAATCGAACCCCTCTTTTCAGGTTGAAAACCTGACGTCCTAACCGATAGACGAAGGGACCGCGGCGCGGGGAAGCGGCGATATAGCCGCCGATTCCGCAGGGTGCAAGCGGCCATGGTCCAGAAAATGCCCGCAGGCGGAACGGTTACGCCATGCGGGGATCGGCGACGTCCTCGATCTCCAGCTGAACGCCGCGCCGCCCGTTCCAGTCGTCGGCCTTCAGCCGTCCGACCACGCTCAGACCGCCCTGCCCCGCCAGCAGCGCCTTGCCCGCCGGCAGGTCGGCGCAGCGCCATGCGATGGCCTTGACCGAGGCCCCGTCGGCGCCGACGAGACGACAGCGCACATGGCCGCCGGTCATGGCGACGGGCTCGCGCACGCTGACGTGCTCAAGCGCGAACAAAGGCTCCGGATTGGCCGGTCCGAACGGGGCCAGTTGCTCGAATTGGTCGAACAGGGCCCGCGACGCCGCCCCCGGCTCGATCAGGGCGTCGATCTCGACGTGATCGAGGGCGTCGGCGGCGGCCTGTTCGCCGGCCATCCGCTCGTTGAGGAAGTCGCGCAGCCGCCCGATGTCGCCGACCTTGACGGTCAGGCCCGCGGCCATGGCGTGTCCGCCGCCGGCCATCAGCACGCCCACCTCCCAGGCCGCCTGCACCGCCCGGCCCAGATTCATGCCCGGCTGCGACCGGCCCGAGCCCTTGCCCACCCCGTTGACCGCATCGACTCCGATCACCACCACGGGCTTGCGCCAGCGTTCGCGCAGCCGCCCGGCGACGATGCCGACCACGCCCGGGTGCCAGTCGTCGCCCTCGATCACCACCACGGCCGAGCCGTCGGCATGGGCGCCGGTCGCCTCGACCATGCGCGTCGCCTGTTCGGTCACCTGCCGCTCGACCTCACGCCGGGCGATGTTCAAGGCGTCCAGCTCCTGCGCCAGATTCATCGCCTCGTCGGGGTCGTCGGTCGACAGCAGGCGCGCGCCGAGGTCCGACTTGCCGATCCGCCCGCCGGCGTTGATCCGCGGACCCAGAATAAAGCCGGCGTGATTCGACTTGGCCGGTCCCGGCTCGGTCCCCGCCGCCGCCAGCAGCGCCCTCAGGCCCGGATTGCTCCAGTCCGACATCCGCCGCAGGCCCAGACTGGTCAGCGCCCGATTGAAGCCCGTCAGGCCGGTGACGTCGCAGATCGCCCCCATGGCCGCCAGATCCAGCCACTGGCGGATATCCGGCTCCTTGAGCTCCGCGAACATGCCGCGCCGCCGCGCCTCGCGGTTCAGCGCCGCCAGCAGGACGAACACCACCCCCGCGGCCGCCAGATTGCCCTGCCCCGAGTTGCAGCCCGGCCGGTTGGGATTGACCACGGCGGCGCAGACCGGCGGATGTTCGCGCATCATGTGATGGTCGATGACCACGACCTTCAGCCCGATCGCGGCCGCATGGGCCACCGCCTCGTTGGCCGCCGCGCCGCAGTCGACCGTGATCACCAGTTCCGCGCCTGAAGCCTTCAGCGTGTCGAAGGCCCGCGCGCTGGGGCCATAGCCCTCGGTCATCCGGTCCGGCACATAGATCGGCAGCTCCGCGCCGACGGCCCGGAACCAGCGCACCAGAAGGGCCGCGCTGGATGCCCCGTCGACATCGTAGTCGGCGAAGACATGGATCGAGGCCTTCGCCTGCAGCGCATCGAGGATCGCGTCCGCCGCCGCGTCCATGTCCATGAAGCTGGACGGATCGGGGAACAGCGCCTTCAGCGTCGGCCGCAGGAAGTCCGCCCCCTGATCCGCCGCCACGCCCCGCGCCGCCAGCGCACGGGCCAACGGTTCGTCCAGCCCCAGCGTCTGCATATGGCTGCGGATCAGCCCGGCCTCGGCCGGCCTCTGCCGCCAGGCCCGGCCGGACAGGGAGCGGGACACGCCGAGGAAGGCCGGCCCGAACCCCGGGACCGCACCCCCGTCGGCCATCAGAGCGGCCGTATCGTGCGGATGCGCTGGACGGTCCGCGTCGAGGAATCCATGACCAGCGTATGGGTCGAGACGAAGCCGTCGGCGACCTTGACCCCGTCCAGCATGGCGCCCTTGGTCACGCCCGTGGCGGCGAAGATGGCGTCCTTCGACACCAGTTCGTGCAGATCGTATTTGCGGTCGAAATCGGTCACGCCGGTCTTGCGCGCCCGTTCGCGCTCGTCGTCGTTGCGGAAAATCAGCCGGCCCTGGAAATGGCCGCCGACGCATTTCAGCGCGCTGGCCGCCAGCACGCCTTCCGGCGCCCCGCCCGAACCCAGATACAGGTCGATGCCGGTCTCCGGCTCCGCCGTGTGGATCACCCCGGCCACGTCGCCGTCGGTGATCAGCAGCACCCTGGCCCCGACCTCCCGCAGCGCCGCGATCAGTTCGGCGTGACGCGGCCGGTCCATGACGCACACGGTGATGTCGCGCGGATCGACGCCCTTGGCCGAGGCCAGCGAGCGGACATTGTCCTGCGGGCTCATGTCCAGATCGACCGTGCCGGGAGCGAAGCCCGGGCCGATGGCGATCTTGTCCATATAGGTGTCGGGCGCGTGCAGCATGCCGCCGCCCGGCGACATGGCCAGCACGGTCAGGGCGTTGGCCATGGCCTTCGCCGTCAGGGTCGTCCCTTCCAGCGGATCCAGGGCGATGTCGATGGCCGGACCCTTCCCGGTGCCGACCTTCTCGCCGATGTAGAGCATGGGCGCCTCGTCCCGCTCGCCCTCGCCGATGACGATCTTGCCGTCGATATCGAGCGCGTTCAGCGCCGTGCGCATGGCGTCGACGGCCAGCTGGTCGGCGGCCTTCTCGTCGCCGCGGCCGATCTGGGCGTAGCTGGCGATGGCCGCCAGTTCGGCGACCCGCGCGGCGTCGGCGGCGAGCGTGGATGCGTAGGGGGCCGTTCCGGCCATGGGCGTTCTCCTGAGGACGATGATCCCGGGATTCTGTCGTCCCGGCGACCGAATCTGTGTGTTAGCGGCGCGGGAGCGGCGGCGGCGCCCGACCCCGCTCGCGAATGCGGCGGGCGTATTCCTCGATCTCGGCGGCGGTTTCCTGCGTCACCGGCGCGACGGTGACGGCCGCGACCCGGGCGCGCACGGCTTCCGCGAAGGCGACCGGATCGCCGGAGGCCGACCATTCCAGCCGCGCCGCGGCGGCGTTCAGGTCATCGCCGGTCGTCGTCAGCGTCGCCACCCGGCCGGCGATCTGGCTCGCTTCCGGCGGCTCGGTCGCCTTCGGAAAGTCGGCCCAGCGCGGATAGTGGCGATTCGCCTCGACCAGCGCCTGAACCCGCGGCGCGACCGGCGAGGTCGGGTCGGTCTCGGGGTTGAACGCCCCGACACAGGCCGTCAAACCGGCCGCGGCGGCGGCGGCGGCGAGGACCGCTGCGAATTTCCGGATCGGCGCGTTCATGTCAGGGGCGGTCATATGCCATGATCGCCACCGGCGGAAGGGCGCGGCAGCCCTTGCGACCGATCCTGACGTCCTTCCGGAGCCTTCCCGCATGGCCAAGCGTCCGACCGCCCCGTCCCAAGCTCCGGAACCGGCCGCCGCGCCGAAGCCGCGCAAGTCCGGCCGGCCGACCTCGGCCAAGCCGCCGCGGCCGCGAGCGGCCAAACCAAAGGCCGCGCCGGAACAGCCCGCGTCCGCCGCGCAACCCGCCGCCGCGCCCGATTCGCCCACGACGCCCGGGGCCGCCTTCCCCTTGCCCGGCGCCGACCAGCGCCAGATGCTCGAAGCGCTGTCGATGAACCTGGCCAGGGCCGCCATGACCGCCCAGGCCGCCATCGCCGAGGCGGCCCTGTCGCAGGCCGACCGCCCGGCCGCCCTGTCGCCCGATCCGTTCAATGTCGGTCCGGCCATGACCCAGGTGATGAGCGGCCTGGCCTCGCGGCCGGACAGGTTGTTCGCCGCCCAGGCCGATCTGTTCAATCGCTACATGGACCTGTGGGCCTCGACGACCCGCCGCGCCGCCGGCGAGGACGTTCCCGCCGCGCCCTCGAAGGACAAGCGCTTCAAGGACCCGGCCTGGTCCGAGAACCCGATGTTCGACGTCATGCGCCAGTCCTATCTCGTCACCGCCGACTGGATGAACGGCCTCGTCTCCAGCGTCGAGGACGTCGATCCGCTCACCAAACGCCGCGCCGCGTTCTTCACCCGGCTGCTGACCGACGCCTTCTCTCCGTCCAACTTCCTCGCCTCCAACCCCGCCGCCCTCAAGGCCCTGGCCGAGAGCAACGGCGAGTCGCTGGTCAAGGGGATGCAGAATTTCGCCGCCGACATGGAGCGCGGCGCCGGCAAGCTGAAGATCAGCCAGGCCGACTACGGCAAGTTCGTCGTCGGCCAGAACGTCGCCACCGCCCCCGGCCAGGTCGTCTGGCGCGACGAGCTGTTCGAACTGATCCAGTTCGATCCGGCGACCGACAAACAGCGCGCCATCCCCCTGCTGATCTTCCCGCCGTGGATCAACAAATACTATGTGCTGGATCTCCAGCCCGGAAACTCGATGATCCGCTGGCTGTCCGCCCAGGGCTTCACCGTCTTCGTCTGTTCGTGGGTCAATCCGGACGTCGACAAGGCCGGCTACGGCTTCGGCGACTATCTGGAAAAAGGCGTCTACCGCGCCGTCGAAAAGGCGCTGGAGCAGTCGAAGTCCGACCACATCAACACCGTCGGCTACTGCATCGGCGGCACCCTGATGGGCGCGGCCCTCGCCCATATGGCGGCGAACGGCGACACCCGCGTCTCCGCCAACACCTTCTTCGCCGCCCAGCACGACTTCGCCGAGGCCGGCGACCTGCTGTTGTTCACGGACGAACACTGGCTCAACGAGATCGAGCAGCAGATGGACGCGGCCGGCGGCGTCCTGCCCGGGGCGGCCATGGCCGAGACCTTCAACGCCCTGCGCGCCAACGACCTGATCTGGTCCTTCTTCGTCAGCAACTATCTGATGGGCAAGGACCCGCCCGCCTTCGACCTGCTGTTCTGGAACGCCGACCAGACCCGCATGCCCAAGGCCCTGCACATGGACTATCTGCGCTCCATGTACGGCCGAAACGCCCTTTCGCAGGGCGAGTTCGAGATCGGCGGAGTCCGCGTCGACCTGTCGAAGGTGACCATCCCGCTCTATTTCCAGGCCAGCCGCGAGGACCATATCGCGCCGATGAATTCGGTCTACCGGTCGGCCCGCGCCTTCTCGAACGCCGACGTCACCCTGACCCTCTCGGGGTCGGGTCATATCGCCGGGGTGGTCAATCCGCCCGCGGCCAACAAATACCAGCACTGGATCAACCCGGACCTGCCCGAAACCCTTGGCGAATGGCAGGCGAAGGCCGAAGAGCATCCCGGCAGCTGGTGGAATCACTGGGCCGGGTGGCTGCACGCCCGCTCCGGCGACTGGGTCCCGGCGCGCGACCCCAAAAACGGTCCCCTGCCCGCGCTGGAACCGGCCCCGGGGTCCTATGTGAAGGTGAAGTCTTGAAGCGTTTCGAACCCAATCTGCTGCTGGCCCTGTCCACCAGCCTGGCCCTCGTGCTCGTCGTCGTGACCAGCAGCTTCTACGGCGCCGTCCCCCAACTCCTGCGCAACGCTCTTCTGGCGATCGCCTGCGCGGGGGGCTTCGTGCTGCTGAACCCGCCGTTGCTGAAGATGATGCGCATCACCCCGCGTCCGCCGATGATCCACCCCGACGCGCCGGACACGGCGGTCTGGGCCGGCCTTTTCCCGCTGGGAGTCATCTTCGCCGCCGCCGTGCCGGTGTTCTGGCCCGGCCACGACTACGGTCTGCTGGTCATCATCGCCGCCGTCTGGACCGGCGCCGCCATCGAGTCGGCGCTCAAGGCCCGGCGGCTGGGCTGATCGTGTCGGGCGGACAGTGGAGCGCCAGGGCCGTGGCTGCTAGGCTTTTCGGCATGACCCAGCTCCGCGCCTGTCTCGCCGCCGCCCTGCTCCTGTCGGGCCTCGCCGCCATCCCGGCATCCGCCCAGGACGATCCCGGCGTCCTGTTCTGGCCGCCCGAGCGGCGCGAACAGGCCTTCCGGCAGATGCAGAGCGTCATGCCCCACGCCCCCGTCAGCCGTGGCGACGGCCCGGTGCGCGCCCTGCCTGCGGGCGAGCCGCTGGCCGCCGATCCGACCGACTATATGCAGGCCCAGCGGGTCGCCGGGGTTCTGGTGGTGCAGGATGGCCGGGTGCGGCTCGAGCGTTACGGCCTGGGCGTCGATCCGTCGGACCGCTGGGTGTCCTTCTCGATGACCAAGAGCCTGACCTCGACCCTGGTCGGGGCGGCCCTCGCCGACGGCGCCATCGGCTCGCTGGAGGACCCGGTCACCCGCTACCTGCCGGACCTCGCCGGCGGCGGCTATGACGGGGTCACCGTCCGCCAGCTGCTGACCATGACCTCGGGAGTGCGCTGGGACGAGAGCTACACCGACCCCAGTTCCGATGTCGCCCGCTTCCTGTCCGAGCCGGCCAGACCCGGCGAGGACGCCGTCGTCGCCTATATGAAACGCCTGCCCCGCGCCGCCGAGCCGGGCACGACCTGGAACTATTCCACCGGCGAAACCAATCTGGTCGGCAGCCTCGTCGCCGCCGCCGAGGGCCGCCCGCTGGCCGAACTGCTGGCCGACCGCATCTGGTCCCGCGCCGGCATGGAGGCGGACGGGCTTTGGGCCCTCGACCAGGCCGGCCGCGAAATGGGCGGCTGCTGCGTCTCGGCCACCCTGCGCGACTGGGGCCGGATCGGGCTGATGGCGCTGGAGGACGGCGAGGTCGGCGGAACCCGCATCGTGCCCGAAGGCTGGTTCGCCGAGGCCGGGGTCAAACAGGCCGAGACCGGCGAGGCCGGCGAGGGCTATGGCTACCAGTGGTGGACCGAGGACAGCGGGGTCTTCGCCGCCTACGGCATCTTCGGCCAGATGATCCGCGTCGATCCCGAACGCCGTCTGGTCATCGTCCTGCTGTCGGCCTGGCCCAACGCCACCGGCCGCGCTCACAGCGCCGCCCGCGAGGCCTTCGTCGCCCGCATCGTCGCCGCCGTCGATGCGGTGCCGGTCGTCACGCAGCCTTGAAAGTCAGCGCCACGCCGTTGTTGCAATAGCGTTTTCCGGTCGGGCGCGGCCCGTCCATGAACAGATGCCCCTGATGCCCGAGGCAGCGGGCGCAGTGGTATTCGGTGCGCGGAATGCCGATGCCATAGTCGGTCTTGGTGCCGATATTGGCGGCGATGACCTCGTAGAAGCTGGGCCAGCCGGTGCCGCTGTCGAACTTCCACTGCGAGCGGAACAGCGGCAGGTCGCAGCCTCGGCAGACATAGGTTCCGGTCCGGCTCTCCTCGTTCAGCGGGCTGGTGTAAGGCCGCTCGGTCGCCTCGTGGCGCAGCACGTCATAGCTGGCCCGCGGCAGGCGGGCGCGCCACTGGGCGTCGGTGAGGCGCCGGAACGGGGAGTTGGCGTACTGCCGCTCGGAGGCGTCGGCCGGGCCGGGCGAACAGCCGCCGACGGCGACCGCGCCGGCGGTCAGCAACAGATGGCGGCGGGACAGGGCATGGGTCATGACCGATGATACGTCGGGAGCGGCCATACGGTTTTCAATCCCTTCTCCCGGCGACCCCTCCACCGCCGTTCCGGCGGTCCCCCTCCCCACTTCGTGGAGAGGTGAGTGGCGCCGTTCACCTCTCCATGAGCGAAGGCGAATGGGGAGGACAGACCGCGCAGCGGTCAGGAGGGGGCGGCGCGGACCGTGGGGCAGAGCGTCCGGGCCTCAGTTCAGCCCGGCGCCCTCGTCCAGCCCCAGCATCAGGTTCAGATTCTGCACCGCCGCCCCCGAGGCGCCCTTGCCGAGATTGTCCAGCAGCGCGACCAGCCGCACCTGATCCCCGCCCCGGTCGCCGAACACATGCAGCCGCATCCGGTTGGTCCCGTTCAGCCCCTCCGGATCGATTCCGGTCAGGGCCTCGGTCTCCTCCAGCTCCGCCACCTCGACGAACCGGCAGTCGGCATAGGCCTCGGCCAGCGCCCCGTGCACCACCTCGACCGAGGGCGACCCCGGCAACGCGCCCAGCTGCAGCGGAACCTCGACCAGCATCCCCTGCCGGTACGCCCCCACCGCCGGGGCGAACAGCACCGGCCGCTCCAGCCCGGTATGCAACGTCATCTCCGGCACATGCTTGTGCTTCAGCGAAAGGCCATAGGCGCGGAACGCCTCGGCTCCCCCCGCCTCGAACTCGGCGATCATCGCCTTGCCGCCGCCGGAATAGCCCGACACCGCATTGACCGTCACCGGCCAGCCCGCCGGAACGATCCCGGCGCTGACCAGCGGCCTTGCCAGGCCGATGAACCCGGTCGGATAGCAGCCCGGGTTCGACACCCGCGTCGCCCCGGCGATCTTCTCCCGCTGTCCGGGCGCCATCTCGGCGAAGCCATAGGTCCAGGCCGGATCGATCCGATAGGCCGTCGAGGCGTCGATCACCCGCACGGCGGGACTGTCGATCATCGCCACGGCCTCTTTCGCGGCGTCGTCCGGCAGGCACAGGATCACCGCGTCCGCCGCGTTCAGCGCCTCCCGCCGCGCCCCGACGTCGCGCCGCCGGTCGCCCAGCAGGATCAGCTCCAGATCCCCGCGCGCCTCCAGCCGCTCGCGGATCTCCAGCCCCGTGGTCCCGGCCTCGCCGTCGATGAAGATGGTGTGGGTCACATGACCTCCAAAAGAAAAGGGCGCTCCGGTTTCCCGAAGCGCCCCATTCCAAACCGTAGGTGAAACGGCCTAGCGCTTCGAGAACTGGAAGGACTTGCGGGCCTTGGCCCGGCCGTACTTCTTGCGCTCGACGACGCGGCTGTCGCGGGTCAGGAAGCCGTGCGGCTTCAGGACCGGGCGCAGCGCCGGCTCGTAGTGGGTCAGGGCGTGCGACAGGCCGTGGCGGATGGCGCCGGCCTGGCCCGACAGGCCCGAGCCCTGCACGGTGCAGTCGACATCGAACTGGGTCAGACGGTCGGTTACTTCCAGCGGCTGGGCGATCATCATGCGCAGGATTTCGCGGGCGAAATACTGCATCTGATCCTTGCCGTTGATGGTGATCTTGCCCGAGCCGGGCTTGATCCACACGCGGGCGATCGCGTTCTTGCGCTTGCCGGTCGAATAGGCGCGGCCCTGGGCGTCCAGCTTCTGCGTATAGACCGGGGCGTCGTTGTCCGAGGACACGGTGCCGAGGCCCTTCAGGGCGTCGAAGCCGGTCGCGGCGGGGGCGTCGTTGGTCGGGGCGGCGGTTTCAGCGGTCACGTCGGTCATGCTCAGGCGCTCCGGGTGTTCTTGGAGTTGGCCGACTTGAAGTCGATCGTTTCCGGCTGTTGGGCTTCGTGGCTGTGCGCGGCGCCGGCGAACAGGCGCAGGTGCGTCATCTGCAGGCGGGCCAGCGGGCTCTCCTTGGGCAGCATGCGCTCGACGGCCTTCTCGAGCACGCGCTCGGGGAAGCGGCCGTTCAGCACCTTCTCGGGGCTGGTCGACTTGACGCCGCCCGGGTGGCCGGTGTGGCGGTAGTAGATCTTGTCGGTCAGCTTCTTGCCGGTGAACACCACCTTGTCGACGTTGGTGACGACGACATAGTCGCCGCAATCGACGTGCGGGGTGTAGTCGCCGCGGTGCTTGCCGCGCAGACGGTTGGCGATGAAGGTCGC
>JAXHTU010000114.1:0-9648 GCA_034189955.1 Pseudomonadota bacterium
CCCCTTCATCGAGGCTGGATAACGGTGCCCAGGCCTCATCCCGTCGGCGAGATCGAACATGACCCGCATCGTCGACCCCGCCGCCTTCATCCTCGCCAACACCCGCCTCCAGCCCGTGCCCCACGCACCGGAGATCACGCTGTGGCTCGCCGACGAGATCACCCCGATCTGGCGGCTGACCGAGGAAGAACTCGGCGAACTGGGCCTGCCGCCGCCCTTCTGGGCCTTCGCCTGGGCTGGCGGCCAGGGACTCGCCCGCTGGCTGCTGGACCATCCGCACGAGGTCGCCGGCCGGCGCGTGCTCGATTTCGCCGCCGGCTCCGGCCTCGTCGGCGTGGCCGCCATGCGGGCCGGCGCCGCCTCGGTCCTGTGCGCCGACATCGACCCGTTCTGCGCCGCCGCCGTGACCCTGAACAGCGAAGCCAACGGGGTCAGCCTCGCCTTCACCGACTCCGACCTGCTGGAGCTCCCGCCCCCCGACGTCGAGGTGATCTGCGCCGGCGACGTCTTCTACGAAAGACCGATGGCGGAACGGGTGCTCTGCTGGCTGACCGCAGCGGCCGACCGCGGGGTCCGCGTCCTCGTCGGCGACCCGCTGCGGACCTACTTCCCCAAATCCGGCCTCGAACTGCTGGCCGAATATGAAGTCCCGACCACCCGCGAACTGGAAGACTCCGCCGTCAAACGCACCCGCGTCTGGTCGCTGGGGCGGTCGGCCCGACATCGGCCACGCTTGCCTGACCGCCCGGCCGGAACCATCTTGCAGCCATGACCCGAGTCCTGATCCCCGTGTCTCTTGCCTTCGTCGCCCTCGCCAGCTCGGCCCAGGCCCAGATCCCGCCGTCTTACGTCGCGCCGGGCGCCAGCCTCCACCGCTATCAGGCCGACCAGCACCGCTACGAGATCGACCGCCTCCGCGCCCGGGCCGACCAGCGCGAAGCCGTCGCGCGCCAGCTCCAGCTCGAGACCCGCCTCAACCGGCTCGAGATCGAGGCCGCCCGTCAGCCGGCGCCGCTCCAGCCCGCGCCATACCGCGCCCTGCGCTCGCCGGAAGAAGAACGGGCCCTGCGGGAATCGGCCACGGAACGGCGCCGCGCCACCGCCGCCGGGGTCGGCGAGATCGACGCCTGGCTGGACCGACCCGCCGACTAGACGCGAGCCTGCATCCCTTCCCCCCCGGCCGCGTTCCTGCTTGGCTGTAATCCGGGGATGAGGGAACGAACATGCGCTGGCAGGGTGGACGACGCGGCGGCAACATCGAGGACCGGCGCGGCATGGGCGGCGCCGGCATCGCCGGCGGCGGCATCGGGGCTCTGGTCCTCGCCGCGATCGGCTATTTCGTCTTCGGCATCGACCCGCAGACCACCCAGCAGATCACCAGCCAGCTGGGCGGCGTCGGCAGCGCCGAACAGGGCGTCCAGGGCAGCCCCGAGGACCAGGCCGGCGACTTCGTCAATGTCATAGGCTCCAACGTCGACGACGTCTGGCAGACCAAGCTGGAGGGCTACCAGCCGCCCACCGTCGTCCTCTACGAACAGGGCACCTCGACCGGCTGCGGCTTCGGACAGGCGGCCATGGGCCCGTTCTACTGCCCCGCCGACCGTCAGGTGTATCTCGATCTCTCGTTCTGGCAGCAGCTGGAAGACCAGCTGGGCGGCTCCGGCGCCGACTTCGCCCGCGCCTATGTCATCGCCCACGAATACGGCCACCACGTCCAGACCCTGACCGGCGCCTCGCAGCAGGTTCGCGAGGCCCAGCAACGCGCCTCGGGCCAGGCCGAGGCCAATCGCTATTCCGTCGCCCTCGAGTTGCAGGCCGACTGCTACGCCGGAGTCTGGGCCGCCAACGCCGCCGCCGTCTCAGGGGGCGAGGTCGCGGTCAGCGCGGCGGACCTGGAGGCCGGAATGCAGACGGCCGCCGCCATCGGCGACGACACCATGCAGCGCCGTCAGGGCGGGCAGGTGCAGCCGGACGGCTTCACCCACGGCTCGTCGGCCCAGCGCGTCGAATGGCTGCAGCGCGGCTATCGGTCCGGCGATCCGGCCGCCTGCGACACCTTCGCGGCCCTCTGACCGCGACTTCACCCGACGGTCAGGTCCAGCGGCTGCGACACATGCAGGGCGCCGAGGCCAAGATCGAAGGCCACCCGCCGCCCGCCAAAGGCTTCCAT
Organism: Pseudomonadota bacterium; assembly: GCA_034189955.1. GTDB lineage: Bacteria > Pseudomonadota > Alphaproteobacteria > Caulobacterales > Caulobacteraceae > Brevundimonas. The sequence continues at coordinate 2,171 of JAXHTU010000114.1, forward strand.
GCCCACGAGGGCGCCCGGGAAATTCGGCAACGGCGGCTGATCGAACACGCCGACCTGTACGCGCCGGTACAGGTGGTTGGCGAAGGTCACGGTGCGCGCCTCGATCACCGCGGCCTGCATGGCGCCGCCCAGCACCAGACTGGTTCCGATCCGCTGCGGTCGACCGTCCAGCAGGCCAGCGGCCTGCGCCGTCGCCTTGTCCAGCGCCAGAAGCGACGAAGCGCCGGTATCGACCACCGCCCTGACGACCGCGCCCTCGACCGTGACCTCGGCGATCAGCCCGCCGCCGGAGCGTTCGACGGTCGCGGGCGCCAGATCGGTCGGCCGCACGAAGGCCTCCCGGGCGATCAACCGGACATGCCGCCGCGCCGGATCCAGCGCCAGCACCAGATGCTCCAGCACGTCGCGGCCGAGGATCAGCGGCGTGTTCAGCCCCTCGGCCGAGGCCAGCGGCCCAAGATCCAGAATCGCGGCCCGCAGCTTGCCGATGGCCAGGCCGGGCAGGTCGACATCGACGGTCGTTCCCCGCCCCATCTGCGTCCCGCCGCCGACGCCATAGGCGACCAGCGGCATGTCGAACAGCGAGCGCTGCTGCTCGGGCAGGGACTCGACCAGCCCCCGGTCGATGACCGAATACTGGGCGCCGGTGTCGATCAGGGCGATGACCTCGCGGCCTTCAAGCCGCACCTTCACGGTCGGCACGCTGGCCCGCCGCGCATAGGGCAGCCACGGCGTCGCCCCGCCCCCGGCGAACGTCAGGTCCGGCGCCGGCCAGAACAGGGTCTCGCGCGCCCACCATGCCCCGCCGACGACGGCGGCCAGTCCTGCGGCGCGGAAAAGGAGATTGCGGCGGTTCATGCGCCCCGAACATGGCGTGGTCGGCGTCCCCGCGCCAGCGTCGCCGCTGTCGCGGACTATCGCGCGCCGAACGGCACGACCTTGTTCTCACGGTCGTGGCCGATGTCGGCGGTCCCCAGATACGGGATGCCGGAGCGCTGGCACCAGTAGCGGACGATCTCTTGCGGGGTCATGCCGAAGTCCGGATCGTTCTCGACGATGTCCGACACCCGCCCCAGCCGGATGCCCGCTGTCTTGCGGATCGAGGCCTGGCCGGTCAGGTGGAACATCATCCGGTCGACCCGGTACAGCGGCTCCGACACATCCTCCAGCATAAGCACGTGGCCCGTCAGGTCCGGTTCCAGCGCCGTCCCGACCAGCGCGTCGAGAATACTCAGATTGAAGGCGACCGCCGGACGCGGATCCTCGTGCAGCGACGGCTCCCACGAGGCGGCGTCGCCCCGCTTCAGCCAATTCAGCGCCCGCCACGCCGTCGCGTCGCTACGCACCGCATCCGAAGCCATCGGCCCGTGGGCGACATGGGGAAAGCCCGCCTTGTACAGGCCCGCCAGCAGCGTCCCGGCGTCCGAATAGCCCAGATACCGCTTCTTGCGCGCCACGTCGGTCAGTTGCGGCAGCACCGCCTCGGCGATCCGGCACGAGCCGTATCCGCCCCGCGCGAACCACACCGCGTCCAGCCGGGGATCATTGGCGTATTCGACGAAGGCCGCCGCCCGGCTGGGGTCGTCGCCGCCGAAATGCCCGTGCTTGCCGAAGCTGGCCGGGTGGAACACGGCCTTGATCGAGCCGTCGGGCACATGGGCCGCGAACCACGCATGGACAGCATCGGCCCGCTCCCGGCTGAAGCGCGAACTGGCGTTGACGATGCCGATCTTCATTGGGCCGCTGGCCTCCCCGCCCGACCGTGCTAGTCAGGCCGCCGGACATTCCCCGGTTTCGCCCTCATGAATCAAGACGACTATTTCTTCTGCGGCATCGGCGGGTCCGGCATGCTGCCCCTGGCGATGATCGTCCAGGCGCAACTGCGGGCATCGGGGAGCGGCCGCATCGAGGGCTCCGACCGCTCCCGCGACCAGGGCCGCACGCCGGAGAAATTCGCCTGGCTCGAAGCCCACGGCGTGACCCTGCATCCGCAGGACGGTTCGGGCGTCACCCGCCCGTGCCAGATCGTCGTCGCCACCGGGGCCATCGAGGACACGGTCCCCGACATCGGCGCGGCCCGACGCGCCGGCGCCCGCATCGTCACCCGCCCCGAGTTGCTCAGCCGGATCTTCAACGCCGCCCCGACCTCGATCGGCGTCGCCGGCACCAGCGGCAAGTCGACGATCACCGGCATGATCGCCTGGATCCTGCATGAGGCCGGCCGCGCACCCACCGTCATGAACGGCGCGGTGATGAAGAATTTCGCCGACGCCGACCATCCGTTCGCCAGCGCCCTGATCGGCGGCCCGGACCTGTTCGTCGCCGAGGTCGACGAGTCCGACGGCTCCATCGCCCGCTACGACCCGACCGTGGCCGTGGTCTCCAACATCTCGCTCGACCACAAGTCGATGGAGGAACTGCGCGAGCTGTTCGGCGGCTTCACCGCCCGCTCCACCACCGCCGTGCTCAATCTCGACAACCCCGAGACCGCCGCCCTCGCCCAATCCCTGTCGCCGGAGCGGGTCGTCACCTTCGCCCTGGGCGAGGAGGCCGCGACGCTCAACGCCCACGACCTGGATCCCGAGCCGACGGGCATGCGCTTCACCCTGACCGAGGCCGGCGGACCGAAGCGCGCGGTCACCCTCAATGTCCCCGGCGCCCATAACGTCGCCAACGCCCTCGCCGCCCTCGGCGCCGTGCGCGCCGTGGGCGTGCCGCTCGACCAGGCCGTGGCCGCGTTGGCGACCTTCGCCGGCATCCGCCGCCGCATGGAGGTGGTCGGGACCGCCAACGGCGTCACCGTCCTCGACGACTTCGCCCACAACCCGGACAAGATCGCCGCCACGCTCAAGACCCTGCACGCCTTCGACGGACGGCTGCTGATCCTGTTTCAGCCGCACGGCTTCGGCCCCCTGCGGCTGATGAAGGACGAGTTCATCGACGGCTTCGCCGGCCTGCTGCGCGGGGACGACGTCCTGCTGATGCCCGAACCCGTCTACTACGGCGGCACGACCGACCGCAGCGTCGGCAGTGGGGATATCGCCGAAGGCGTCCGGGCCGCCGGTCGCCGGGCCGAGGCCCTGCCGACCCGCGAGGCCTGCGGCGACCGCCTCGTCGATCTCGCCCGCCCTGGCGACCGCATCGTCGTCATGGGCGCTCGCGACGACACGCTGTCGACCTTCGCCGCCGCGCTTCTCGACCGACTTTAGCTCCGGTTACGGATTGATTTACAAGACAATCTCGCAAAACATTCACGAACGGCAAAGCTGGCGTTAAGCCGGTCCGGCCTATCGCCTCCCGCAGCGACACAGAGGGCGGGCATGGCGAGGATCGGGGATTTTGCGAGCGCGGCGGCGCCGATCGGGCCGAATACGCCCGGCGCCGAGGTGTTCGACCGATTCCAGGACGAGCCCGACACCCTGGTCATCGCCGTCGTCGACGACGAGGGGCGGCCCGTCGGCCTGATCGAACGCAACGCCTTCACCCTGAAGATGGCCGCCGAGTTCGGCCGCGCCCTCTACGCCCGCCGGCCGGCGGCGACCTTCATGAATGCCAGCCCGCGCATTCTCGAAGCCGATGCGGACGCCGAAAGCCTGTTCCAGTCGGTCGACGGCTCCAACCTCGGGGCTCTGCTGAACGGCTTCATCGTCGCCGACGCCGGGCGCTATGTCGGAGTCGGCGCGGGGGTGCACCTGCTGCGGGCCGGCAGCGCCATCCACCAGCGCCGCGCCGAGGCGATGAGCGCCCTCGCCCGCGACCTCGCCCGCGCCGAGGCTGAGGCCCGCGCCTCCAGCCGCGCCAAGTCCGAGTTCCTCGCCGTGATGAGTCACGAAATCCGCACACCGCTGAATGGCGTGCTCGGTGTCGCCGCCCTGATGGAGCGCGAGCTGACCCAGGACGCCATGAAGCCCTACGTCCGCACCATCCTCGACTCCGGCGAGAGCCTGCTGCGCCTGCTCACCGACGCCCTCGACATGAGCCGCGCCGAGTCCGGCGTGATGAATTTCGAGACCGCCCCGGTCCGGCTCGAAGCGCTCGCCGCCGACCTTCAGGCTCTGTGGAGCCCGCGCGCCCAGGAGCGGGGGCTGAGCCTCGACGTGACCTGCGACACGGCCGGTCACGATTGGGTCCTCGCCGACGAGATGCGGCTCAAGCAGCTGTTCAACAACCTCATCGGCAACGCCCTGAAATTCACCCTGGCCGGCGGCGTCGCCGTGCATATCGCCGCCGACGGACGCGACGGCCGGGTCGGCGTCGCCGCCACCGTGGATGACAGCGGTCCCGGCGTCCCGGATGAGGTCGCCGCCACCATCTTCGAGCCGTTCAACACCGGTCGCGCCGGCCGCGAAGGCGCGGGCGCCGGCCTCGGCCTCGCCATCTGCCGCCAGATCGTCGACCGGATGGACGGTCGCCTCGCTGTCGAGCGCTCGCCGCGAGGCGGGGCCCGTTTCCGTCTCGACCTTGGCCTGGAATGCGCCGGCGCCGAGATGCGTGAACAGGCCGCCAGAATGGCCGAGCCGACGCCGCATGACACGCTCCATGTGCTCGTCGTCGACGACAACGCCACAAACCGCTTCGTCGCCGCCCGGGTGCTGGAGCTGTTCGGCTGCACCACCGATGTCGTGGAAAACGGCGCCGAGGCGGTCGAGCAGGTTCAGCTCGTTCGCTACGACCTCGTGCTGATGGACATCAAGATGCCCGTCATGGACGGGATCGCCGCCTCCCGCGCCATCCGCGCCCTGACCGGTCCGGTCGCCAACCTCCCGATTCTGGCGCTGACCGCCAATGCCGATCCGCGCGACGAGGTCGACTATCTCGCCGCGGGCATGGACGGGGTGGCGCAGAAGCCGATCCAGCCGGACCGCCTGCTGGACGCCATTCGCCGGGTCATGGCCCTCGACCGGCTGTCTGTCGCCGCCTGAGGACGCAACCGCCCGGGCCCGCAGGTATTGTAGCGCCTCATGCTGCAGATTCCCCCTCCCCCGCTCCCCGACGTCGTCGTCACCGGCGCCCGCCTTCCGCCCGCCGCCGGCGAGGCCGCCTTTTCCGTCATCCGCCTCGACGACCGCGACCTGCGCGACCAGCAGCGGCTGGACGAGGCGCTGGCGACGGTCCCCGCCGTCTCCCTGTTCCGCCGCACCTCCAGCCAGGCCGCCAATCCGACGACCCAGGGCATCAGCCTGCGCGCCATCGCCCCCTCTGGCGCCGGCCGCACCCTCGTCACCCTCGACGGTGTGCCCCTGAACGATCCGTTCGGCGGCTGGGTCATCTGGTCCCAGGTTCCGACCGAGAGCCTGTCCGGCCTGGACCTGGTGCGCGGCTCCGGCGCGGGTCCCTACGGCGCAGGCGCCCTGACCGGCGTCATCCAGCTACGCGAGCGCGACTCGGGGGGCGTTCTGGACGCTTCCGTCAGCGAGCGCGGCGGCGCCCGTATCGGCGCCTCCGGTGCGTCCGACCTCGGCGCGGCGCGCCTCGTCGCCTCCGGCCTCTATGAGACCAGCGAGGGCTATATCCCTGTACGCGGTCCCGACGCGGGCGCCGCCGACCAGCCGCTGGACCTCGAGGTCCGCGCCGCCGCCCTGCGCGCCGACCTCCCGCTGGGCGAGGCCGCCCTCTCCCTGCGCGCAGCGGCCTTCGAGGAGGAGCGCGGCTCCGGCGTCGAGAACAGCCGCGCCGCCGCCAGCGGCAATGTCCTCTCGGCCACCGCCGCCCTCCAGCCGCGCGCCGACCGCCCCGGCTGGCGGCTTCAGGCCTGGCGGCGCGAGAGCGACCTGTCCAACACCTTCGTGTCCATCGCCGACGACCGGTCGTCGGCCAGCCTCGCGGCGTCCCAGGACGAAACCCCCGCGACCGGCTGGGGCGCCAACGCCGCCCTTCGCCGGATCATCGTCAGCGGCGTCGCCCGCGTCGAATGGGAATTGGGCGCCGACGCCCGCTTCAACGAGGGCGAGACCCGCGAGCGCTTCCGCAATCTCGGCGCCGGCTTCACCCGCAGCCGCGTCGCCGGGGGCGAGAACGCCGTCGCCGGCCTCTACGGCGAGGCCTCCTGGAGCTCCGGCCCGTGGCTCGCCGCCGGCGGCCTGCGCTACGACGCCTGGTCGAACAGCGAGGGCCGCCGCCTCGAACGCGACCTCGCCACCGGTCTGCCGACCCTCGACGAGGCCGATCCCGACCGCTCCGGCGAGGTGGTCAGCGCCCGCCTCGCGGTCCGGCGCGAGATCGGCGGCGACCAGACCGTGCGCCTCGCCGCTTACAGCGGCTTCCGCCCCGCCACCCTCAATGAACTGCACCGCCCCTTCCGCGTCGGCAACGACATCACCGAGGCCAACGCCGCGCTTGAGCCCGAGCGGCTGGCCGGCGTCGAGGCCGGCTGGGCCTGGACCGGGCAGCGGGCCTCCCTGACCGCCACCGCCTTCTGGACGCAGATCGAGGACGCCATCGTCAACGTCACCCTCGGCGAGGGCCCCGGAACCTTCCCCCGCGCCGGCTTCGTCCCCGCCGGCGACGTCCTGCGCCAGCGCCAGAACGCGGGGACCATCGAGGCGGCAGGGCTTGAGCTGGACGGCCGCTTCGAGTTCACCCCGGCCCTGACCCTCCGCGCGGCCCTGTCGGCCACCGACGCCCGCGTCGACGGCGGCGCCATGGCGCCGCAGCTGACCGGCCTGCGCCCGGCCCAGGCGCCGATCTGGAGCGCGACCGCCGGCGTGGACTGGCGACCGGTCGACCGCCTCACCCTCGCCGCCGACCTGCGCTGGGAGAGTCGTCGTTTCGACGACGACCTGAACAGCCGGGGGCTCGACGCCGCCGCCACGGTCGACCTGCGCGCCGACTGGGCCCTGACGCCCTCGACCACGATCTGGGTCGCCGCCGACAATCTGTTCGACGCCGAGGTCGAGGTCGCCGAGACCGGGACCGGCGTCGCCGGCTTCGGCCCGCCGCGCACCCTGAGCCTCGGCGTCAGACTGTCACGCTGAGTCCGCGCAAGTCGCTATTGCAAACCGTTCGCAACTTCGGCACAAGCCGTGCGTGACCGACGCCGCGACGCCCGCCCGGCCCTCGAAGGCCCTCAACGCCAGACGTTCGTTCTGGCTCAAACAACTGCACCAGTGGCACTGGATTTCCGCCGCCCTCAGCCTGATCGGCCTGCTGCTGTTCGCCGTCACCGGCATCACCCTCAACCACGCCGCCCAGATCCCGGCCGAGCCGGTCACGGTCGAACAGACCGCGACCCTGCCCGCGCCTTTGACGGAACGGCTTGCCGCCTTCCCTGAAGAGACCACCGATCCGGTCCCCGACGCCGTCGCCCGCTGGGCCTCGGACGCCTTCAAGGTCGCCATCGCCGGCCGTCCCACCGAGACCACCGCCGACGAGATCTATGTCGCCCTCGCCGAGCCCGGCGGCGACGGCTGGCTGACCATCGACCGCGCCACGGGCGAGGCCCTGCGCGAGCGCACCACGCGCGGCTGGGTCGCCTGGCT
>JAXHTU010000115.1:0-9458 GCA_034189955.1 Pseudomonadota bacterium
GGATAGTAGAGGCCGCCGTGGATGACCTCGGAATTGCGCGAGGACACGCCCTGGCCGATGTGGGGCTCCTTCTCCAGCACCAGCACCGACAGGCCGCGCTGGGCCAGCGCCCGGCCGCAGGCAAGACCGACCGCGCCGGCGCCCACGACCGTCGCGTCGAAGTCGAAGCTCATGCTTTCGGGCCGTAGAGGCTGGCCGCGCGGGCCTCGAAGCAGTGCATCAACTTGCCGACCGCGCGGTCGAAATTGGCGTGCAGGACGCCGTCGAGCAGCCGCGACTTGAAGGCGAAGTCGATGAAGAACTCGACGCGGGTTCCGGCCGGGTCGGGGAAGAATTCCCAGCGGTTGTTCAGGTGTTTGAACGGGCCGCGCAGCAGGCCGACCTCGACCCTGTCGCGGTTGCGGTCATGCCGCACCCAGGTCGAGAACCGCTCCTTGAGGAAGGAGAAGCCGACGGCGGCCTCGGCGTCGAGGACCGTGACGCCAGGGGCTTCCTCGCGCGGGCTCCAGGTCCGCATGGCGGTCACCCACGGCACGAACTCGGGATAGGCGCGCACGTCGGCGACCAGCGCGGCGAGCTGGGCGGGCTGGTACGGCAGGATCCGGGTGACGCGGTGGACGGCCAAACGCGGCTCAGCGTCCGGTCTGCGCCAGACGGGCGGCCCGGAGGCGCGCGAAGTCGTCGCCGGCGTGGTGCGAGCTGCGGGTCAGGGGCGAGGACGACACCATCAGGAAGCCCTTGGCCCGGGCGATGGCCTCATAGGCCTTGAACTCGTCCGGGGTGACGAAGCGGTCGATGGCGGCGTGTTTGCGCGTCGGCTGGAGATACTGGCCAATGGTGATGAAGTCGACGCCGGCGGAGCGCATGTCGTCCATCACCTGCATGACCTCTTCGCGGGTCTCGCCCAGGCCGACCATGATGCCGGATTTGGTGAACTGGTTGGGGTCGCGCTCCTTGACCATCTGCAGCAGGCGCAGGGAGTGGAAGTAGCGGGCCCCGGGCCGGATCTTCAGATACAGCCGCGGCACGGTCTCGAGGTTGTGGTTGAAGACGTCCGGCGTGGCGTCGATCATCACCTCGGCCGCCCCGTCCTTGCGCAGGAAGTCGGGGGTCAGGATCTCGATGGTCGTGTTCGGCGCCTGCAGGCGGATCTGGCGCACGACCTCGGCGAAATGGGCGGCGCCGCCGTCGGCCACGTCGTCCCGATCGACGCTGGTGATGACGACGTGGTTGAGGCCCAGCTGGGCGACGGCGAGGCCGACCTTGCCGGGCTCTTCGGGATCCAGCGGCTGGGGCAGGCCGGTCTTGACGTTGCAGAAGGCGCAGGCGCGGGTGCAGGTGTCGCCCATGATCATCAGGGTGGCGTGCTTCTGGCTCCAGCACTCGCCGATGTTCGGGCAGGCCGCCTCCTCGCAGACCGTGACCAGACCCTTGTCCTTCACGATGGCTTTGGTGGCGTTGTACTGGCCCGAGCCGGGCGCCTTGACGCGCAGCCAGTCGGGCTTTTTCAGCACGGCGGTCTCGGGCCGGTTCTGCTTTTCCGGGTGACGCAACTCGGCCGGCGTCTTCCTCAGGGTGTCGATCAGCGTGACCAAGGCGTCGCGGGCTCCGGGCTGTGCGAGACCGCTATGTCGTCCTTCCGGAGGGCGAAGGCAAGGCGAGGGCAAGGCTCACGCAAGGTAACGTATCTTTTCAACGCCCTCCCCGCCCTCTAGTTTGTGCGTTCAGACCAAGGCGCGGCCAACGCGTCACGGAGGATGTCTTTGCGCGTACCCCTGGACCCCACGGTCGTCGAAGAGACGGTCTTCGACGCCCTGATCGCGGCCCGCGACACCTATGGCGACAAGGAGATCCTGGAAGACCAGGACCGCAAGCCGCTGACCTATACGGGGCTGATCCGCGCCGCCTTCGTGCTGGGCCGCAAGATCGCCGCCATGACCCGACCGGGCGAGCGGGTCGGCGTCCTCCTGCCGGCCAGCATGGGGGTGGTGGTGACCTTCTACGGTCTGCACGCTCACGGCCGGGTGCCGGTGATGATCAATTTCACCTCGGGCGAGCTCAATGTGAAGGCGGCGATCAAGGCGGCCGGCGTCGACAAGGTGCTGACGGCGCGCCGCTTCATCGACCAGGCCAAGCTGGACGATCTGATCGGCCATATCGAATCGGTGGCCGAGGTCGTGTGGCTGGACGACGTGCGCCAGTCGATCGGCCTGCCGGACAAGCTGTACGGCCTGTTGGCGGGGATGGCGCCGAAGCGGTTCCGGGTGAAGACCGAGCCGTCGTCGCCGGGCGTGGTGCTGTTCACCTCGGGCAGTTTCGGCGCGCCGAAGGGCGTGGTGCTGAGCCAGTGGAACCTGGTGGCCAACTGCCGCCAGGTGGCGCAGCACATCGCCCTCGATCCGGCCTGGGTGATGTTCAACCCGCTGCCGACCTTCCACTGTTTCGGACTGACCGGCGGCGTGCTGCTGCCGCTGTTGCAGGGCCTCAAGGCTTTCCAGTACCCCTCGCCGCTGCACGCCAAACAGATCGTCGAACTGCTGCCCGAGGTGAAGGCCTCGGTGCTGTTCGCGACAGACACCTTCCTGAACCAGTACGCCCGCGTGGCCGGACCGGACGACTTCTCCACCGTGCGTTTCGTCGTCGCCGGGGCCGAGAGGGTGCGCGACGAGACCCACCACCTGTTCAACACCCGCTTCCATGGCCTGAAGCTGCTGGAGGGCTACGGCGCCACCGAGGCCGCGCCCGTGGTCGCGGTCAACCACCCCGACCGGAACCGGCCCGGGACCGTCGGCCAGGTCATGCCGGGCATGGAGTGGCGACTCGACTCCGTCGATGGCATCGACGAGGGCGGCCGCCTGTATCTGCGCGGCCCCAATGTGATGAAGGGCTATCTGTCGCCTGACGATCCCGACGTCATCGAACCGCTCGAGGGCGGCTGGCACGACACCGGCGACATCGTCGCGATCGACGACGAGGGCTATATCTGCATCCTCGGGCGGGTGAAACGGTTCGCCAAGATCGGCGGCGAGATGGTCTCGCTGGCCGCGGTCGAGGGTCTGGCCAGCGCCGTCTGGCCGGACGCGCGCCACGCCGTCGTCTCCATCCCCGACACCCGCAAGGGCGAGAAGCTGGTGCTGGTCACCGACCGCGTGGACGCCGATGTCGCCCGCCTCGCCGAATGGGCCCGCAGCCACGGCGCGCCGGAACTGGCGGTGCCGAAGAAAATCCTGCGCGTCGGCGAGCTGCCGGTGCTGGGCACCGGCAAGACCGACTATGTCGCGATCCAGCAGATGGTCGACCTGGACAAGGCGGCGTGACGGCGTTTTGAACGAACGCCGATTCGGGTTCACAGTCCCTGCCTGTCAAAGGGAGGGTTCCATGTTCAACCAGGTCTCATCTTATCAGCCGCAGCTGCTCAGCCTGCTGCGTATCGTCGCCGGACTTCTGTTCGTCACCCACGGCACGGCCAAGGTGCTGGGATTCCCCGCCATGGAAGGTCTGCCAGCGCCCGGACTCAGCCTGGCCGGCCTGTCGGGACCACTGGAGCTGCTGTTCGGCGCCCTGCTGACGCTGGGCCTGTTTACCCGACCGGTCGCCTTCCTCGCCGCGGGCTTCAGCGCGGTTGGCTATTGGGCGGTGCACGCCGGTCAGGGGGCGATACCGCTCGCAAACGGCGGCGAGCTCATCGCCCTCTACTGCTTTGTCTGGCTGTATTTCGTCGCCGCCGGCCCGGGGCCGTGGTCGGTCGACGCCGCCATGAAGCGCGCCTGATCAGCCGATCCGCACGCCGGTCATCGAGATCGATCCGCCCTCGACGACGTCGTTGAAGAAACTGACGTCGTCGCCCGGCTGGCGCTGGGCGGCGACATACAGCAAGGGCAGGAAATGCTCGTCGGTCGGGACGCTCATCTGGGCGTCCTCGGCGAGATCGACCCAGGCGGTCAACGCCGCGTCGTCGCCGCGGACCAGCGCCGCCTTGACCGCCTCGTTGAACCGGGTCGCCCAGTCGTAGGGCTCGCCGCCCGCTCGCTTCCAGGCGCGCAGATTGTGCACGAAGTCCCCGGACCCGGCGATGACCACGCCTTCGTCGCGCAGCGGCGCCAGCCGACGCGCGAGATCGAAATGACTCCGGGCGTCCAGCCGCCGATCCAGCGAGAGCTGGACGACCGGCACGTCCGCCTCGGGCCAGACATGGGTCAGGACCGACCAGGTCCCGTGATCGAGCCCCCATGCATCGGTCGGCGCGGCGCCGGTCAGGTCCGCCACCCGCCGGGCCAGCCCGGGCGAGCCCGGGGCGGGATATTGCATCGCATGGAGTTCGTCCGGGAACGCGCCGAAATCATGGATGGTTTCGGGACGGGACTGCGCCGTGACCTGCGGTCCTTCGGTCTCCCAGTGGGCCGAGACCATGACCACGGCGGCGGGCTTGCCGATCGCCTGACCGACCACGCGCCAGCCGTCCGCATGGGGACCGCCCAGCGCGTTCATCGGCGAACCGTGTCCAAAGAAGACGGCCGGCTGGCGCACTAGCCGACCAGCTTTTTCGATGTTTCAGCGACATAGCGGCCCTGCCAGCGGGCGCCTTCAAGCTCGTTTTCACTTGGCATGCGCGAGCCGTCGCCGCCGGTGATGGTGGTGGCGCCATAGGGCGAGCCGCCGGTCATCTCGTCGATGCGCGACTGGCCGGCCCAGGCGTAGGGCAAGCCGGCGATCAGCATGCCATGGTGCAACAAGGTCTGGATCAGGCCGATCAGGGTCGTCTCCTGGCCGCCGTGCTGGGTGGCGGTCGAGGTGAAGGCCGAGCCGACCTTGCCGACCAGTCCGCCCTTCATCCAGACGCCGCCGGTCTGGTCGAGGAAGTTGCGCATCTGCGAGGCCGCCGTGCCGTAGCGGGTCCCTGCCCCGACGATGACGGCGTCGTAGTCGGCCAGGTCATCGACTGTGGCGATCGGCGCGGCCTGATCCATCTTGTAGCCGCTCTGGCGGGCCAGTTCCTCGGGCACCAGCTCGGGAACGCGTTTGATGTCGACGACGGCGCCTTCGACATCCCGCGCACCCGCAGCGACGGCTTCGGCCATCGCTTCGACGTGTCCGTAGGTGGAATGATACAGAACCAGAATCTTGGGCATCAGTCTCTCCGCTGGTGAAGGATTGTAATAGCAACCGGTACTGTATCAGATAGGCGCCCGGCCTGCCAGAGACAACCCTCGCGGTCAGCGTTCGATCCGGGACCCCAGCGGGCAAACGCGGTCATAGAACTCGACCGGCGCCGGAACCGCGCATCCGCGCCGCAAGCGGAACCGGTGCTCCACCACCATCGCCTGCTGCTCGATGTTCAGCCCGCCCCAGTCGCAGTCCATCCCGGTCGGATAGGCGTAGGACGCGGGGCGGTCGCCCGCCCGCAACTTGCCGGTCAGGAGATTGACGCCCTGCTGGGCCTGCCAGACGTGGGTGAGTTCGTGGATCAGCAGCGCCTGGAGCCCCAGCGGCGCCGCTGCGATATCCGGCGGCAGGGACCGGGCGGGCCAGACGATCCACTCCAGCCCGAACCAGCGTCCGGGCACGAAGGCGCGGTTGAACGGCCACGGCGCGGGCAGAAACCGGACGGTGTCGCTGCGCAGGTCGTCGCCAAAGGCCTCGCGGGCGAGGTTTTGCTCGCCGGTCGTCAGCGCCCGGATCACGGCGCCGCGGCCGCCGCATAGCCGCCGGTCGGGCTGACCCATTCCCAGTGCCAGGGCTCATAGACGTAGGGGACGAAGCCGAAGCGGCGCGCGTTGCGGACCAGCCAGCGGTAGGTGGCGGTCCGGCTCATGTGCAGGCGGCTGGCGGGAGAGGTGTTGTCGACGCCGAGCCCCGCGAGCTGGCCGACATAAAGATCGACCGCGGTGCCGGTGCGGTGCGGCGAGCAGACGGCGCGGCGCAGGCCGTCGCAATTGCCCTGGGCGGCGCAGCGGGCGGCGTCGGCCTCGGGGTCGCGGAAGCCGGAGAATATCTGCAGCAACTCCGGATTGGCCGCGACTTCGGGAACCTCCTGGCGCGCCGCGGCCACCATCAGCCGGTAGGCGGCCAGCACGTCGCGCCGCAGCAGGCGCGTCAGCCGGTCGGCGTGCTCCTCGGACTCGACGAGGTAGCCGAGCTGATACAGCGGCGGCGGGTCCGGACACGGCTGTTCGCGGACCCGCTCCATGATGAACGGCCGCCGCTCCTGCCACAGGCCGCGGAACACCTGGAAGGTCGCGGGGTCGAACCAGCCGGTGGCGGGCAGGCCGTTGGCGTACTGAAAGTCCGCCAGCGCCCGGGCGAAGCGCGGCGAGCCGGGGGCGCAGCCGGTGCCCAGCTCCTGCTGCATCAGCGGCAGATAGGTTTCCCAGCCGGACTCCGTCGGGCCGAACGGGGCCCACTGCAGGGCGCCGTGGGAGAGGGCGTTGGCGAGGGCCGGAGCGTTCCATTCGATCTCGTCGGCGTCACAGACCTCGGCGCCAAGGGCCTGGGCGACGGCCCGTTCGGGGACCGCGACGGCCGCCGCCGACAGGAGGACCAGACTCAGAAGTATACGGGTCAGGGTCATGATCGAAGCAAGCCCGAGCCCGCGGCCAAGGGCAAGGGGGCGCAGCCGAAAGCCGGCTCCGACAGGGACAATTTGCCCGGGACAAGAAGGACACCGTGTCCCGGGACCTGGGCGACAGACGACACTTCCGGGACACGGTTCGAGGACCATGCGCCGGACCGCAAAAAGCGGCATGGTGACGCTGCGGCCGACTCAGGGCCGACGCCTTCGGACCCGTCCATGACCGACGCCGCCCCGACCGCCAGCAACGCGACCGCCAGCGTTCCGCGCCGATCCAACGCCATCCTGGCGGCCTTCTCCGGGCCGTGCCTGCCGCTGGCGGCCTTCGGCGTCGCCCTGCCCGTCACCCTGCCGGAGTTCTACGCCACCTATGTCGGCCTGGAGCTGGGCGTGGTCGCCGCGGTGTTCATGGCCGTGCGCCTGATCGACATCGTCTTCGACCCCTTCATCGGCTGGGGCATGGACCGGACGAAGACCCGCTTCGGCCGCTACCGCCCATGGATGGCGATCTCGACGCCGATTCTGATGCTGTCGGCCCTGATGATGTTCGTCCTGGTCCAGCCCGGCGCGGACGCGGCCTATCTTTTCGGCTGGCTGCTGGTGCTCTACCTCGGCTTTTCGATCGGGACCTTGGGCCAGCTCGGCTGGGCCTCGGTGCTGGCGCCGCAGTACGACCAGCGCAGTCGCGTCTACGGCTGGTGGCAGGTGTTCAACATCATCGGCGTCATCCTGATCCTCGTGCTGCCGACCATCGTCGTGAGAACCGGCCTCGGCGACTACGCCGACGGCGTCCGCATCATGGGCTGGGCCATCATGATCGCCCTGCCGGTCACCATCGGCCTGGCCCTGTTCGTCGTGCCCGAGCCGGTCAACGCCGGAGCCGCCCCGCACGGCGGGCCAAAGGCCTATCTGGGCCTGTTCGGCAAGACCACGGTGCGCAAGCTGCTGTTCGCCGACCTGCTGCTGGGCGTGGCGCCCGGCATCACCGGCTCGCTGCTCTTCTTCTTCTTCGGCCAGATCAAGGGTTACGATCACACCGAGGCGTCGCTGTTCATGCTGTTCTATTTCGTCGCCGGTCTGGTCGGGGCCCCGTTCTGGGCCTGGCTGGCGACGAAGATCGGCAAGGACAGGGCGCTGGCCGTCGCCAGTCTTGTGTTCGCCGCCTTCTACATAGGCGCGACCCTTGTGCCCGGCGGCAATTTCGCCCTGACGGCCGTGGCCATGTTCATCGCCGGCCTGCCCTACGCCGCCGGCCTGTTCCTGTTGCGGGCGATGATGGCCGACGCCGGCGACGAGATCCGGCTGGACACGGGCGTCGACCGGACCGGCCTGATGTTTTCCATCCTGTCGGCCACCACCAAGATCGGCCACGTCGTGGCTCTGATCCCCTATCTGATCCTGCAGTGGGTCGGCTTCCGCGCCATTCCGGGCGTGGCGGGCAACAGCGAGAGCGCGTTGCTGACGCTGCAGGTCCTGTTCATCCTCGTGCCTGGCCTGCTGCTGGCGGCCGCGGCCCTTGTGCTGAGGGGCTATCCGCTGACGCCGGCGCGACACGACGAGATCCGCAAGGCGCTCGAGGCTCGCGACGGGGCGGCGGCGGAGCCGGCATGACCCCCGTCGACCGCCTCAACGCGATCATGGCCCGGCTGCGCGACCCCGTCGGCGGCTGTCCGTGGGACGTGGAGCAGACCTTCGCCACCATCGCCCCCTATACGATCGAGGAGGCCTATGAGGTCGCCGACGCGATCGAGCGCGGCGACATGGACGAGTTGAAATCCGAGCTGGGCGACCTGCTGTTCCAGGTCGTCTTCCACGCGCGCATGGCCGAGGAACAGGGGCTGTTCGTGTTCGACGACGTGGCTGACGCCATCGCCGACAAGCTGGAGCGGCGTCACCCGCACGTGTTCGGCGACGAGACGGCGAAGCCGGACGGCGTGGCCCAGAAGGCCCGCTGGGAAGACATCAAGGCCGGGGAGCGCAAGGCGAAGGCCCAGCACGGCGCGCTGGACGATGTCCCGGTCGGCCTGCCGGCGCTGGCGCGGGCGGCGAAGCTGACGAAGCGGGCGGCCCGGGTGGGCTTCGACTGGCCCTCGACCGACGAGGTGTTCGACAAGCTGGACGAAGAGGTCGCCGAACTGCGCGTCGAGATCGCCGCAGGGGATCTGGACAAGGCGCGCGGAGAGGTCGGCGACCTGCTGTTCGTGGTCGCCAATCTGGCGCGCAAGCTGGGGGTCGAGCCGGAGGACGCGCTGCGCGGGGCGAACGCCAAATTCGTGCGGCGGTTCGGCTTTATCGAGGCCGAACTGGCGAGGGACGGGCGGTCGCCGGAGCACAGCGATCTGGCCGAGATGGACGAGCTGTGGGACGCGGCCAAGGCGGCGGAGCGGGGGTGATCAGCTACTTGCGGTTGCAACCGCTGGACCCGGCGGACGCGCAGGCCTACCGTCTCCTCCCTGTGGCGAAGCCATGGGGAGGGGGACCATGCGAAGCATGGTGGAGGGGTGACAGCGCTCCTGACAGTCGAGCGGGCCCGCGAATTTCGCCGGCGCATGACCCCGCCGGAGACGCGGCTATGGGGCAGTTTGCGCGGCAAGCGCCTGGCGGGGTTGAAGTTCCGCCGACAGCATCCGATTGGCCCGTATATTCTGGACTTCTACTGTCCCCCCGCCCGGCTGGCTGTTGAGGTTGACGGCCGGAGTCACGATCGCCCGGACAGGATCGCGCATGACCGGCGCCGAACCGCCTGGCTGCGGGAACGGAACATCCGGGTGATCCGGCTTGCGGCCGAGAGCGTCAGGACAGAGCTTGACGGCGTCCTCGACTTCATTGCCCGGGTCGCCCGGGAGCGGTGCGGCTGAGACCCCTCCACCACGCTTCGCGTGGTCCCCCT
>JAXHTU010000116.1:0-9436 GCA_034189955.1 Pseudomonadota bacterium
CACCCGGGACGACATCAGCGTCGCCACGTCCTCGATGGTCTCGACCAAGCTGAACGGCCGGATGTCGAGCGCCAGCTGGTTGGCCACCCCGGGGCCTTTCCAGCCCAGCAGGGTCTCGAACTCGCGACTGTGCCGACCCTGGATGCGGCGGCAGTCGGCGGCGGCGTAGGCGGTCAGGCCGACTCCCAGCGGGCCCGACGGCCCGACGACCCGAACGCAGTCTCCCGCGTCGAAGTCGCCCTGAACCTCCGCCACCCCCGACGCCAGCAGGCTGTTGCCGCCCGCCAGGGCGGTCGCCGCGCCCGCGTCCACCACCAGAGCCCCGGCGGGCTCGAGACTGCCGGCGATCCACTGTTTGTAGGCGGTCATGGGCGTGGCGGGCGCGGCGATGAGGGTCGCTTTCGCGCCGCGCGCAAGGGCGGCCATGGGCCCGTGGCCCACGCCCGACAGGATCAGGGTCGAGCAGCCGGCCGAGCGGGCGATCCGAGCCGCCATCAGCTTGGTGGCCATGCCGCCCGAGCCGACTCCGGTCTGCAGATTGGGCCCCTCCGCCGCCGCCACGGCCTCGGGCGTCACGTCGGCGAGGAAGGGGATGTGGACGGCCGCCGGGGCGCGGCGCGGATCGGCGGTGTAGAGTCCGTCCACATCGGACAGCAGCACCAGCACATCGGCCCTCGCCAGCTGGGCGGTGCGCGCGGCCAGCCGGTCGTTGTCGCCGTAGCGGATTTCCTCGGTCGCCACGGTGTCGTTCTCGTTGACCACCGGCACGACGCCGAGCGCCAGCAAGGCCTCGATCGTGGCCCGGGCGTTGAGCCAGCGCCGCCGCCGTTCGGTGTCCTCGCGGGTCAGAAGGATCTGGCCGGCGACGAGGCCGTGGCCGGCCAGGGCGGCGGTCCAGGCCTGCATCAGCATCGACTGGCCGACGGCGGCCGCGGCCTGTTTCCGGTCCAGCTGCGCGCCTGACGGCAGGTCGAGGCGGCGACGGCCGAGGGCGACGGCGCCTGACGAGACGACGATCACCGCCTTGCCCCCGGCCCGGAGCCGCGCGACTTCGCCGGCCATGGCCTCCAGCCAGCCAGCGTCCACGTCCCCGGCGTCAGCGTCGATCAGCAGGGATGAGCCGATCTTGATGACGACGCGACGCGCGTTCGCAAGCGCGCGGTTCGCGTCGTGGAGATCGTCGGTGTCGGAGCGAGCCGCGGGGAGCATGGCGTCACCATGGCGGTCCGCGCCGTTGCTGCCAAGGACGGTCCGACCGCTGAAACGCCGTCGGCAGCTGTTGCATAGCCTTCGCCGGGACGGTCAAATGCCGGTGGCCATTCCCGGCCGCTGGAACGCCGATGGCCGTGTCATCCTCGCCCGCCTACATCAGCACGCGCGGAACCTCGCCGGAGGTGGATTTCGCAGGCGCCCTGCTGGCCGGAGTCGCGCCGGACGGCGGGCTGTATGTGCCGCGCGACTGGCCCCGGCTGCCGCAGATGCCGGCGGAGATCGACGCCGCCGCCATCGCCTCGGCCGTGCTGGCGCCGTTCATCGGCGAGGCCTTGCCGGCCGGCGCGCTGGCCCGGGCCACGGCGCGACTGTCGGACCAGTTCCCCCAACCCGAGGCGACGCCGCTTGTCGAACTGGCCCCCGGCCTGTTCGTGCTGGAGCTGTTCCACGGCCCAACCGCCGCCTTCAAGGATTACGCCATGCAGATGGCGGCGGTGCTGGCCGAGGCCGCCCTGTCCGTGCGCGACGAACGGCTGCTGCTGGTGACGGCGACCAGCGGCGATACGGGGGCCGCCGCCGTGCGGGCCTTCGGCGGCGTCGATCGGATCGATCTGGTGGTGCTGCATCCGCTGGGGCGGGTGTCGCCGGTGCAGCGGCTGCAAATGACCACCACCGGCGCCGACAATGTCCTGAACCTCGCCGTCCGGGGCGATTTCGACGACTGCCAGCGGCTGGTGAAGGCCCTGCTCAAGGATCCGGGGCTGCGTGCGGCGCGGCGGTTGAGCTCGGTGAACTCCATCAACTGGGCCCGACTGGCCGGTCAGATCCCCTATTACGCCAGCGCCGCCCTGGCGCTCGGTTCCGAAGCAGGCAAGGCGACCTATGTCGTGCCGACCGGCAATTTCGGCGACGCCTTCGCCGGCTGGGGCGCGCGGCGGATGGGCCTGCCGATGGCCGGACTCGTGGCGGCGACGAACCGCAACGATGCGCTGGTGCGGGCGCTGGAGACGGGCGTCTATGAGCAGGTCCGGGCCCGCCCGACCGCCAGCGTCAGCATGGATGTCCAGGCGCCCTCCAATTTCGAGCGGCTGGTGTTCGAAGCCTCCGGCCGCGACGCCGATCTGACGCGCGGCCTGTTCGAGGATTTCGCCCGGGACGGTCGCGTGACCCTGCCGGACGATCTGCTGGCGGCGCTGCGGCGCGAGGTGTCGGCGGTGTCGGTCAGCGAGGCGGAGACGGCGCAGGAGATCGCCCGGACCTGGGCCGACCACGGCCGGGTGATCTGTCCGCACACCGCCGTGGCCCTGCACGCCGCCCGGGCGCTCGACCGTTCGGCTGGCCCGGTGGTGGCCCTGTCCACGGCCCATCCGGCCAAATTCCCGGAAGCCGTCGAGGCGGCCCTCGGCTTCGCCCCCGAACGGCCGCCGCAGCTCGAGGGGCTGGAGGGCCGCGCCGAGCGGTTCGAGACGGTCGAGCCGACGCTGGACGCCGTGCTGGCCGCGATCGGCTCGCGCTGATCAGGCGGCCAGCGCCGCGCCGGTCCACCAGTCGAGCCGGCGCAGGAAGGGCGTGGGGTCCTTGGGCGTGACGAGGGCCGCGGGATCGTGAAACAATCGGTCGTGCAGGCGGGTCAGGGTGAAACGCACGGCGGCGATCGCGCCCAGCTCCGGCAGGGCCGCCCGCTCGGCGGCCGAAAGTGGCCGGACCGATTCATAACCCGACTGGAAAGCCTTGAGCGCGGCCGGCAACGGGCCGCCGCCGGCGTCGAAGCCCCACGCCGAAAGAGCGATGGCGAGATCGTAGGCCAGGGTGTCGACGCAGGCGAAATAGAAGTCGATCAGTCCGCTGGGCGTCCCGCCCTCGAACAGCAGGTTGTCGGGGAAATAGTCGGCGTGGATCGGCCCGCGCGGCAGGCCGGCGGCCAGATCCGGCGCGCCCTCCGCAACCCACGGCGCCAGCCGCTCCAGCAGCCGTCGGTCGGCGCCGACCGCACGCGTGTCGCAACGCTCAAACAGCGCCTGCCGGGCGGCGGGGCCTACGGGATTGGCCCGCATTCCCGGGTAGTCGGCCGTCGCCAGATGGAGCCGGGCGAGCAGGGCCCCGGCGGCCGCCTGATCGGCGGGCGTCGGCTCCGTCCTCGCGACGCCGGGCAGCCAGTCGAGAATGGCGGCCGGCCGGCCGTTCAGCCGTCCGATCGCCTTCCCGGCCTCATCGACAAGGGGACGGGCGCAGGGCATGCCGCGCTCCGCCGCGTGCCGGGTCAGTCCCAGGCAGAAGGGCAGGGCGGTCTCGTCCGTCCGTCCCTCGAACAGGGTCAGGACGAACCGTCCCTGATCCGTGTCCAGACGGTAGTTGGTGTTCTCCACCCCTTCGGCGATCGGCGTCAGGGCGCGCAGGGGCCCGAGGCCGAAGCGACTAATGAAGGGTTCGGCCTCGGCCTCACCGACGGGGGTGAACACCGCCATCTCAGGCGTCCTGCAGCGCGAATCGGCGGGCGGCGAGCTCGGCGAGGTCGGCCAGCAGGCTCTCGGCCGTGGCCCAGCGGCCGGCGCCACGACCGCGGCAACGCACCACCGATCCATCCTCGCCGATGACCTTCAAGGCGTTTCGCTCTCCGTTCAGCGCGGCGAACATCGGATCCAGCGTGCCGGCGACGAGACGAACCTCGGCGACGACACGGCCGTTGTCCAGACGGCAACGACATAGCTGGCGCGCGCCGAGGGCCGGCGGAGCGTCCGCCGACAGCACGTCGCGCGGGATGTCGGCCTCGTCCGGCATCCGGCCGAAGGCTTCGAAGGCCAGCAGACGCACCTTGGCGGCGGCGTCCAGGCCTTCGAGATCGGAGGACGGATCCTCCTCGGCGAAGCCGGCGGCGCGCGCCTCGGCCAGGGCCTGGTCGAAAGCGGCGCCGTCGCCGAGACGCTCGAGCATGAAGTTGACGGTGCCGTTCAACACCGCCTCGAAGCCCGCGACCGGGCCGTCGGCGCGGGCCGCGCGCAGGGTCTCGACCATCGGCGCGCCGCCGCCGATCGAGGCCGACCACAGCAGTTTCGCCTCGTGCGCCTCGGCCAGGGCCAGCAGGCCGACCGGGTCCCGGCTGACCGCCTGTTTGTTGGCGCTGGCGACATCGACGCCGCGCGCCAGCGCCGCGCGGATCACGGCGTGCCCGGCCTCGGCCTCGGACAGGGCTTCCAGCAGGATATCCGGGCCGCGGTCCAGCAGGGCGTCGGCGCTGTCCACCAGCAGCGGCGCGAGCGTCCCGGCGGGGAAGCCCGGGATGTCGCGGGCCTTGGCCGGGTCGCGCACCAGCACGCCCACCACCTCGACGCGGGCGTCGCCCAGCAGGCGCGACAGGGCCCCGCCGCCGACGACGCCGCAGCCGGCGACGGCGACCTTCAACCGCCGACGCGGCGGCACGCGCCGCGGCGGCGCGCCCTCGGCCCCGATGGCCGTCCGGTGACCGTCGGCGTGGTTGCGCACCTCGACGCAGAGCCCGCGCGCCTCGGCCAGGTCGAGCGCGTCCGGCTGGACCAGGCCGCCCCCGAGGGCCTTGGCCTCGGCCCAGCTGGCCTGGTCGTAGCGGCGCGCATCCGGGTCGGCGTTGGGGTCGCGGTCGTAGAGGCCGTCGACGTCCTTCACCAGCTGGACGTGGTCGAGGCCCAGCTCGGCGGCGAGGAACAGGGCCGTCAGGTCCGAACCGCCGCGGCCCAGCAGCACGGCCCGGCCCTCGGGACCGAGGGCGCCGAAGCCGGGGACCACCACCACCTCGTGCCGCTCCAGCGCCCGCGCCAGCGCGGCGCGGTCGAGGGCCACGGGGCGGGCGTGCTCGCACGGCCCCTCGGCCAGGATGCCGAGCTCGCGCACCGTCAGGGTCGCGGCGTCCAGTCCGATCCGGTCGCAGGCCAGGGCCGTCAGGGCCGCCGACCGCTCTTCGCCCTGCACGACATAGGCGGGCAGCAGGGGGTTGTCGTGGGCGAGGCCGAGCAGGCGCGCCTCGGCCAGCAGCCGGTCGGTTTCGCCGGCGAAGGCCGAGACGACGGCGACGACCCGGCGGCCGCGACGAACCTCCGCATAGATGTCGGAGGCGACGGCGGGCGCATCGGCCGGGCTGGCCAGCACCGAACTGCCGAACTTCATCACCACCACGGGCGCGCCGGGGAGGGGGAGGGCCGCGACGGGCGCCGGTTGGGGGCGGAGGAGGGCGAGGCTGGGCATGGTCGGGGCTTTCGGATGAGGCTGGATGGGGGAAGGCGGAAATGAAAAACCCCGCCCGGGGGTCCGGGCGGGGTTGGGTTGGAGCGATCCTGGGTGTGGTGCGCGCTAACCTGTCCCCGCCATGAGCGTGGTGATGGTGGTGATCGAGGTGGTCATACCGAGGCCGCTGGCGCGCACGACCGCACCGCCGCGCGAGGCGGACGGACGGACGGGGAAGAGGGCGGCGGAACGGTTCAAGGGACCGGGCTCACGTTGAAGTCGGACGACAGGCTGCGGACGGAAACGGCAAACGTCAAGTCGCGCTGCACGTTTCTTGCCTTGAAAGGCGCGGAATGGGCGCTGCGGCAGGCCGGGCCGGCCCGGGTGCGCTTCACAGGACACGCTTTCACCCATCCGCCTAGGCCCAGTGCATCTGGATGCGGTGCGCCGCGGCCCAGTGGATCGCGCGCAGACCGTCGATCACGGCGTTGGCCGCCGCGCGCGTGCCCAGGGTTCCGCCCAGATCCTGGGTCACCGCGCCGGCCGACAGCACGGCGGCGACGGCCGCCTCGACCGAGCCGGCCTCGTCCTCCAGTCCCAGGCTGTGGCGCAGCATCAGCGCCGCCGACAGGATGGTTCCGACCGGGTTCGCCCTGTCCTGACCGGCGATGTCGGGGGCCGAGCCGTGGATGGGTTCGAACAGGCCGGGACCGCTCTCGCCCAGCGAGGCCGAGGGCAGCAGGCCGATCGAGCCGCCCAGCACCGAGATCTCGTCCGACAGAATGTCGCCGAACATGTTCTCGGTCAGGATGACGTCGTATTCGCGCGGCTTGCGGATCAGGTGCATGGCCATGGAGTCGACCAGGGCGTGCTCCAGTTCGACGCGCGGGAATTCCTCGGCGTGGACGCGGGTCACGACCTCGCGCCACAGGCGACTGGTTTCCATCACATTGGCCTTGTCGACCGAGGTCACCTTGCCGCGCCGCAGCTGGGCGGTCCTGAAGGCGGCGCGGGCGATGCGTTCGATCTCGGGAACGGTGTACTCGCACAGGTCCGTGGCGCGGTCGGCGGTGCGGGTCTTTTCGCCGAAATAGATGCCCCCGGTCAGCTCGCGAAACACGATCAGATCGACGCCCTCGACGATCTCCTGCTTCAGCGGCGAACGGTGGGCCAGCACCGGCGAGACCTGCAGGGGCCGCAGGTTGGCGAACAGGCCCATCGCCTTGCGCAGGCCCAGCAGGCCCTCCTCGGGCCGGCGCGCGCCGCCGTCCCATTTGGGGCCGCCGACCGCGCCCAGCAGCACGGCGTCGGCGGCCAGACAGGCCGTGACGGTTTCCGGCGGCAGCGGGTCGCCGGTCGCGTCGATCGCGGCCCCGCCGATCAGATGCTCCCTGAAGCGGAATTTATGGCCGAAGAAGTCGCCGACCACGGTCAGCACGGCCTGGGCCGCGTGGGTCACCTCCGGGCCGACGCCGTCACCCGGCAGGACGACGATCTCATAGGTGCGGGGAGCGGGCATCAGGCGGTTTCCATTTCGTGAGCGGCCTCATAGGCCGCGATGTCGGGCAGGCGGGTTTGCAGCCAGCCCAGGGTGTCGACGCCGTCCAGCAGGCAGCGGCGCGCGAACCGCTCGACCGTGAAGGGCGTCGGCGTCGCGTTGCCCCGGCGGATTTCCCCGGCCTCCAGATCGATCGTAACCGGCTGGTCGGGGAAGGCGGCGAGGTCGTCCCACGTCGCCTGATCGACCTCGATCGGCAGCAGGCCAGTCTTGAGGGCGTTGGAGGTGAAGATGTCGGCGATCGAGGTCGAGATCACCGCCCGAAAGCCGTAGTCGACCAGCGCCCAGGGCGCGTGTTCCCGCGACGATCCGCAGGCGAAATTCGGCCCCGCCAGCAGGATGCGCCGCTCGGTCGGATCGATCCGGTTCAGCACCGCCTCCGGCTTGGGCGAGCCGTCGGTCTCGTAGCGCCAGTCGTAAAACGCCGCCTTGCCCAGCCCCTCGCGCGAGGTGGTGGTCAGGAAGCGCGCGGGAATGATCTGGTCGGTGTCGATATTGGCCTGGCTGAGGACCACGCATTGCGAGGTCAGAACCTGCAGGGGCTCAGGCATCGACCGCCTCCTTCAAATAGATTCGCGGGTCGGTCAGCACCCCGGCGACGGCGCTGGCGGCGGCCGTGGCCGGGCTGGCGAGGATGGTGCGCGCGCCCTTGCCCTGCCGGCCCTCGAAATTGCGGTTCGAGGTCGATACGGCGAGTTGTCCGGGCCCGACGAAGTCTCCGTTCATGGCGATGCACATGGAGCAGCCGGGCAGGCGCCATTCGGCCCCGGCCTCGATGAAGACCCGGTCCAGACCCTCGGCCTCGGCGTCGCGGCGCACGGCCTCGGACCCCGGCACCACGAGCATGCGCACCCCATGGCTGACCTTGCGGCCGCGCAGCACCTCGGCGGCGGCGCGCAGGTCGGGCAGGCGGCCGTTGGTGCAGCTTCCCACGAAGACGACATCCACCGGATGGCCGGTCGTCGCCGCACCGGCGGCGAAGCCCATATAGGCGAGGGCCTTTTCGTCCGAGGCGTCGCGCGGCGCCGGCA
This sequence comes from Pseudomonadota bacterium, assembly GCA_034189955.1. Taxonomy (GTDB): domain Bacteria; phylum Pseudomonadota; class Alphaproteobacteria; order Caulobacterales; family Caulobacteraceae; genus Brevundimonas. The sequence goes on from JAXHTU010000116.1 coordinate 7,996, forward strand.
CGAGCGCCCCGATCGGCGAGCCGGCGTCGGGCGTCGTGCCCCAGGTGGCCATCGGCCGGATCGCCGCCCCGTCGATCTCGACCTCGGAATCGAACACCGCCCCGGGATCGCTTTTCAGGGTCAGCCAGTCGGCCGCGGCGCGTCCGAAGGCCTCGCCCGTGGGCACGTAGCGGCGGCCCTGCAGCCAGGCGACGGTGACGGCGTCCGGGGCGATCATCCCGGCCCGGGCGCCCGCCTCGATGGACATGTTGCAGACTGTCATCCGCCCTTCCATGTCCAGCGAGCGGATGGCCTCGCCGGCGTACTCGATCACATGGCCGGTCCCACCGCCGAAGCCGAGGCGGGCGATGACGGCCAGGGCCACGTCCTTGCCGGAGACGCCGGGCTGCAACCGGCCCGTGACGGTGACCCGCATGGCCTTCGGCTTGCGCTGCAGCAGGCACTGGGTGGCCAGCACGTGACCGACCTCCGACGTGCCGATGCCGAAGGCCAGGGCTCCGAACGCGCCGTGGGTCGCCGTGTGGCTGTCGCCGCAGACGACCGTCATGCCGGGCCGGGTCAGGCCCAGCTCAGGCCCCATGACATGGACCACGCCGCGATCGTCGCTATCCCATCCGGCCAGCCGAACGCCGTGACGGGCGCAATTGGCCTCCAGCCGCTCGACCTGGGACCGCGCCGCCGGGGTGACATAGGGCCGCTCGCCGTCGGTGCCGGCGGGCAGGGTCGGGGTCGAGTGGTCGAGGGTGGCGAAGGTGCGGTCGGGCCGGCGCACGGGCAGGCCGCGCGCCTCGATCTCGCTGAAGGCCTGCGGGCTGGTGACCTCATGCACCAGATGCAGGTCGACATAGAGGACGCCCGGCGTGTCCACCGTCTCGGGCGTGACGACGTGACGGTTCCACACCTTGTCGAACAGGGTCTCAGGCATGCTCGACCTCTCTCTTCGGCGCGGCGGCGGGCGCGGCGATCGGCTCCAGCCAGCCGAACCGGTCGGGCGTGGTCCCGTCGAACAGACCGCGGAAAGCCGCGTTGACCGCCTTCGTCACCGGCCCCGGGCCGGCGCAGCGCGTGGCGATGCCGTCGACCGAACGAACCGGAGTGATCTCGGCCGCCGTGCCGGTCATGAAGATCTCGTCGGCGACGTACAGGGCCTCGCGCGGCAGGATCTGTTCGCGGGTCTCGTAGCCGAGACCGCGCGCGAGCTTGAGTACGCTGTCGCGGGTGATGCCCATCAGGATGGAGGCCGCCGCCGGCGGGGTGATGATCTCGCCGTCCTTGACGAGGAACAGGTTCTCGCCGGCGCCTTCCGACAGTCGGCCGTCGGTGCCCAGGGCGATGCCCTCGCCGAAGCCGCCGACCCGGGCCTCGCGGCCGATCAGATAGGAGGACAGATAGTTGCCGCCCGCCTTGGCCCCCGAGGGCACGGTGTTGGGGGCGATGCGCG
>JAXHTU010000117.1:0-9396 GCA_034189955.1 Pseudomonadota bacterium
CAGACGTCATCGGGTGACGAAGCGGCCACACCCCGTTAGACCCGGCGGAAATCGCCACACATCCGCCACGCCGGTCCGGTGCACAGGGACGGCCGGACGAAAGAGGACGACCGAATGACCACCGCCGCCGACGCATCGATGATGCTGAACCCCGTGGCCCTGTTCATGGAGGCCGATCCCGTCGTCAAGGCGATCATGATCGGCCTGGTCGTCGCCTCGCTGTGGTCGTGGGCCGTGATCATCGACAAGGCCATCCGCCTCGCCGCCCTGAACCGTCAGGCCGCGGCGTTCGAAAAGGCCGTCGGCTCCGGCCGCTCGCTCGAGGATATCGCCGCCCAAGCCGGCCCCGAGCCCGATCACCCGCTGCCGCGCATGCTGGTCATCACCCTCTCCGACTGGCGCGAGGCGCGCACCCGCGGCCCGCTGACCGAGAGCCAGGGCAATATGCTGATGGCCCGCACCGACCGGGCGCTGGACAGCCTGATCGCCCGCGAGAGCCAGCGCGTCGAGAACGGCCTCGGCGTGCTGTCGGTGGTCGCCACCTCCTCGCCCTTCATCGGCCTGTTCGGCACGGTCTGGGGCATCATGAACGCCTTCGGGGCCATCGCCGCCTCGGGCAACACCAACCTGGCCACCGTCGCCCCGGCCATCTCCGAGGCCCTGTTCGCCACGGCCCTCGGCCTCGCCGCCGCCATCCCCGCCTACATGGCCTACAACGCCTTCTCGATCGACGCGGGCAAGTTCACCGGCCGGCTTGAGAGCTTCGCCGACGACCTGCAGGCCGCCGTCGCCCGCCGTCTCGGCGCCCCGTCCAGCCCGCCGCCGGCGCCGCCCGCCGACCGCGCCCGCCGGGAGTTCTGAGCATGGCGATGGGAGGCGGCGGCGGCGCGGGCGGACACGTTCGCGGCCGCAGACGGGCCCGCAAACGGCCGCTGAGCGAGATCAACGTCACCCCGCTGGTCGACGTCATGCTGGTGCTGCTGATCATCTTCATGATCTCGGCCCCGCTGCTCAACGTCGCCGTGCCGGTCGAGCTGCCCAAGACCGAGGCCAGCGCGATGAACTCGGTCGACCAGCCGGTGGTCGTCACCATCGGCCGCGACGGCGAGATCTTCGTCGGCGAGAGCGCCGTCGTCTGGGACGACCTGCTGAGCCGCGTCGCCGAGGCCGGCGGTCCCGAGGCGCGCGACAACCCGGTCTCGGTGCGCGGCGACGGCCGGGCCCCCTACCAGGCCGTTGCCCGGGTCATGGCCCGCCTCTCGGCCGCCGGCTACACCAAGCTGAATCTGGTCACCGACACCGCCGCCGGGCCGGGCGAGGAGGGCTGAGGCCTTGGAGCGTCCTGGTGCGGGCCTGATCGGATCGCTGGTCGTCCATGGGGCGATCGTCGGCGCCGTGCTGCTCGCCCTGTCGCTGGGCGGCGAACGGCCCCGGCGCGAGGTTCTGACAACCATCCCGGTCTCGATCCTGTCCGAGGACATCGTCCTCGCCGGTCCCGCCGACGCGCCTTCGGAAGAGCCCGCCGCCGACAATGCCGCCGCCCCGCCGGTCGAGGCGGTCGAGCCCCCGCCGCCGACGCCCGAGCCCGCGCCCGTGCCGACGCCGCGTCCACCGGAAAAGGCTCCGACCCCGCGTCCCACGCCCCGCCCGACGCCGCCCCCGCGCCCCGCCGCCGCGCCGCCTCCGGCGAAGAAAGCCCCCACGCCCCGTCCGCCGCGCGAGGAATCGCTCGACCTCGGCGCCCTCGCCGCCGACCGCCCCAACCGCTCGCCCAATCGGGGCGCCGCGCCGCCCTCCGGCCAGCGGGCTGCCGGAACGGCCGGCCAGACCAGCGGGCCGGTGATCTCGTCGATGTTCGAACAGGTCTATCCCAACTGGAACGTCTTCGTGGTCTGCGACATGGAGGGCGGCGACGACCTGCGCATCCAGTTCGACGTCACCCTCTCGCCCGATGGCCGCATCACCGACGGCCCCACGCTCGTCGGCGCGCGCGGCAATTCGGTCCAGCAGGCCGCCACGGCCGAGGCGGTCCGCGCCCTGCGCGCCACGGCCCCGTTCGACGTCCCCCGGGGCTTCACCGGCGGCCGCTACCGACCGACCTTCCTCACAGCCCGCGCCTGCAGCGGACGCTGACGACATCTGACGACGCCCGAAAGTCGCCCCAATCGCGGCCATGCTGGCCTTCTGCGACCGGTTCGGCGACAAGGACCGGCGGACGTCTCAAACTGCTGGAGCCCTCTATGCGACTGAACCGACTTCTGGCGAGCGTCGCCGTCCTTGCGATGACGGTGACCGCCGCGACGGCCCAGACGCCTGCCGGTCAGCCCCGTTCGCAGGAGCCCGAGGAAGTCATCATCGACCAGGGCGTGCTGCGTCCGTTCCAGATCGCCGTCGCCACCTTCGACGGCCAGAACGGCTCCGACCTGTCGCAGGTGATCCGCGCCGACCTGCGCCGCTCCGGCTATTTCGAGCCGCTCGACCCGGCCAGCTTCGTCGAGACCGGCCTGACCCTCGCCAATGCCCCCAACTTCCCGCAGTGGACCTCGATCGGGGCCCAGGCGGTGCTGTACGGCTCGGTGACGCCCCGACCCGACGGCCGCAACGACTTCGGCTTCCGTCTGTACGACCCCTATCGCCAGTGCCAGCTGGCCTCCTACCGCTTCACCGCCACGCCCGAGCAGTGGCGCCGCATCGGCCACAAGATCGCCGACCTGGTCTATCAGCGCATGACCGGCGAGGCCGGCCTGTTCGACAGCCGCGTGCTGTTCGTGTCCGAGAGCGGCACCCAGCTGAACCGCCTGTCGCGCCTCGCCATCTCGGACCAGGACGGCTTCAATCCCGTCTATCTGACCCAGGGCGACGAGATCATCATGTCGCCGCGCTTCTCGCTGAACGATCCCAACGAGATCACCTATGTCGCGCTGGGCAAGGACTACAGCCGCATCTATCTGTTCAACCTGTCGACCGGCCGGCGCGAGTCGCTGGGCGAGTTCGACGGCCAGGTGCTGGCCCCGCGCTTCTCGAACGACGGCTCGAAGATGGCCTTCTCGATCATCCGCGGCGGCAACACCGACGTCTATGTGATGGACCTCGCCAGCCGCCAGGTGCGGCGCCTGACCAACGACCCGGCCATCGACACCTCGCCCTCGTTCAGCCCCGACAACAGCCAGATCGTCTTCACCTCCGACCGCTCCGGCTCGGCCCGCCTCTACGTCATGCGCGCCGACGGCTCGGGCCAGCGACCGATCTCGCGCGGCGGCGGCCTCTACACCGCCCCCAACTGGAGCCCGCGCGGCGACCTGATCGCCTTCACCAAACAGGGCGGCGGCCGCTTCTCGACCGGCGTGATGAAGCCCGACGGCACCGGCGAGCGCATCCTGTCGTCCAGCTATTTCGAGGAGGGGCCGTCCTGGGCCCCGAACGGCCGCTACATCATGTTCGCGCGGCAGAGCCCGGGCGGCGACACCCGGCTGTGGACTGTCGACCTGTCCGGCCGGGTGGTCAGCCAGGCCGGCTACAACGGCCGCGGCTCCGACCCCGCCTGGTCGCCGCTGCTGGACGAGCAACCCACCAACCTCGGAAGCGGCGGCCCCGACAGCTGTTCGACCTGAGGCCGACGGAGCCTCCGGGCTCAATTCCGCGTTATCGCGACTGGCGAAACCGCTGGCGCGACAGTAACCCCGATTTATAGCAAAGCTGGAGGCCGAGGCCTCGCACCAAGGAGACGACCGATGATGAAGACCTCGACCCTCTTGCGTCTCGCCGCCGTCGGCGTGGCCGTCACGGCCATCGCCGCCTGCACCCCGCGCCGTCCGGTCGACAGCGCCGCCGGCGAAGCCCCGCCGCCCGTCAGCGGCCCGCAGTATCCGACCGCGCCGACCGGCCCCGTCGACGGCGGCGGCCTCGGCGCCGGCGCCCCCGGCTCGGAGCAGGATTTCGTCGTCAACGTCGGCGACCGCATCTATTTCGACCTCGACAGCTATGAGGTCCGCCCCGACGCCTATCCGCGTCTCGACGCCCAGGTCGCCTGGCTGCAGCGCTATCCACAGGTCACCGTGCGGATCGAGGGCAATGCCGACGAACGCGGCACCCGCGAGTACAACCTCGCCCTCGGCGCCCGACGCGCCGAATCGGTGCGCACCTATCTGGTCAGCCGCGGCGTCTCGGCGGCCCGCATCGACACCATCAGCTACGGCAAGGAACGGCCGATCGCGGCCGGTTCAAACGAAGAGGCCTGGGCCCGCAACCGCAACGCCCACACCGCCATCGTCAGCGGGGCGACGCGCTGATCCGGCCACGGCGCCGAACGTCAAAAGGGGCGGCCGGTCTTCGGCCGCCCCTTTCCTTTTGACCGCCCCGCCGACGCACGGCTAAATCCCGGCCGCACAGTCGGGGGACGAACATGGTGGACATCGACGCGGCGGGCGGCGCGGCCTCGGCCGGCATCCTCGCGGGGGCCATGGAGCGGCCGACCGGCCACGCCGGCGACGCCGAGGGCAACTGCACCGACTGCGGCCAGCCGGTCGAAGGGCGGTTCTGCTCAAACTGCGGCCAGCCGACCCACGTCCACCGCTCGCTGCTGCACCTCGGCGAGGAGATGCTGCACGGCGTGCTGCATTTCGACGCCCGCATCTGGCGCACCCTGCCGCTGCTGGCGATCAATCCGGGCCGCCTGACCCGCGAATGGATCGAGGGCCGCCGCACCCGCTACGTCTCGCCGCTGGCGATGTTCCTGTTCACCGTCTTCCTGATGTTCTTCGCCTTCAGCTTCACCGGCGGGCTGGAGCCGACCGTCGGCACCCCCCCGATGACGCCCGCCGCCCGGGCCGAGGTGATCGAGGATCTCGAGGCCGCCCGCGCCGAATTGGCGGCGGCGCGCGAGGCCGCCGAAGGGACGCCCGGCGCCGCGGGGCTGGCCATCGGCGAGCGCGCCCAGGAGAACGCGATCAGCGTCATGGAGGCCCAGCTCGGCCAGGCCCCGTCGGCCGCCTCGCGCCCCGACGGCCTGACCCCCGGCAGTTGGCAGGCCCAGGTCCATGACGCCGCCGCCTCCGGCGACCTGAAGGTCAACATGGGCAATGGGGCGCTGAACAAGAAGATCGAGAAGAAGCTGCTCAACCCGGACCTCGCCCTCTACAAGATCCAGCAGACGGCCTATAAATTCAGCTTCCTGCTGATCCCCATCTCGATCCCCTTCGTGGCGCTGCTGTTCCTCTGGCGGCGGGGGTCGACCTTCTACGATCACGGCGTCTTCGTGCTCTATTCGCTGACGGCGATGTCGATCCTCGCCATGTTCATCTCCATCCTCGGCCCGCTGTGGAGCGGCTTCGCCATCGTCGGCTCCCTGCTGGTCACCTTCGGCGTCCCGGTTCACATGTTCGCCCAGCTGAAAGGCGCCTACGGCCTGTCGTGGTTCTCGGCCGCGTGGCGTACCTTCTTCCTGCTGGTGTTCTGCGTGCTGGCCTTCAGCTTCTTCGTCGTGGCCATCATCATGCTCGGCCTCACGGGGTGACGCCTTGCGGCGGCCTCAAATCGGTGGGACGAAAACAACCATGCTGAAGCTGCCCCCCGCCCTCCGTTCCCGCAACGCCCTGATCACCGTGCTGGGCGTCATCCTGATCGCCGGCACGACCACGGTCGTGGCCCAGACCGCGCCGATGGAGCCGATCCAGTGGGACAAGCGCCGGCTGGAACAGCTGGACCGCAACGTCCGTCGTCTCGAACGCGCCGTGACCCAGCGCAACGCCGCCGGCCAGCCGGTGCTGGTCGAGCCGGACCCCGAGGTCGTCGCCCTGACCGGCCGGGTCGGCATCATGGATCGCCGCCTCAACGATCTCGAGGCCACGCTTCAGCGGGTCAACGGCGACCTCGAGCGGCTGACCTTCCAGCTGGACGAGGCCACGCGCGACAACGCCGCTCTCGGAACCCGGCTGCGCGACGCCGAGGGCCGGCTCGAGACCTTCGAATCCGCCGCCCGGCGCGAGGCCGAGCTCGACGCCCCGATCGGTTCGACCTCGCCGACCGGCGACGCCGCCCGCGACCTCGCCGCCGCCGTCCGTCTCGCCGCCTCCGATCCGGCGCTGGGCGACCGCGCCCTGCAGACCGTGACCCTGGCCTGGCCCGACACGCCCCAGGCGCGCGAGGCCAACGCCCGGCTCGGCGACCTGCGGGTGTCCGCCGGCGATCAGACCGGCGCCGTGGCCTTCTACGCCGCCGCCCTGCAGGGCTGGCCCACCGCCCCCTGGGCCGGGGCCACCGTGCTGGAGCTGGCCACGGCCCTCGACGCCACCGACCGCAAGACCCAGGCTTGCACCGCCCTGGGCGAGTTCGACCGCCGCTACGCCGAGGCCGGGACCGCGGCCCTGCGCACCCGCGCCGCCGGTCTGCGCACCCGCTTCGCCTGTCCGGCCCGGAGAGCGGGCTGAGTCCGGCCGGCCCGGCCTGGCTGGACCGGGTTCGCGAACGGCTGACCGCGCGGCTTGAGGCGCACGCCGACCGGCCGCTGGCCCTCGCCCTGTCCGGCGGCGGCGATTCCATCGCCCTGCTGGCCGTCGCCGCCGACTGGGCCCGCGCCCACGGCCGCCCGCTGCTGGCCCTGACCCTCGACCACGGCCTCGACCCCGACAGCCCGCGCTGGACCGTCTTCGCCCGCGACGCCGCCCATGCCGCCGGCGCCGACTGGCGCGGTCTGACATGGTTGGGGCCGAAGCCCGCCGCCGGCCTGCCCGCCGCCGCCCGCGCCGCCCGCCACCGCCTGATCGCCGACGCCGCCCGCGCCGCCGGGGCCCGCGTCGTCCTGTTCGCCCACACCGCCGGCGACGTCGCCGAGGCGGACTGGATGCGCGCCGAGGGCTCGACCCTCGGCCATCTGCGCGACTGGTCGCCGTCCCCGGCCTGGCCGCAGGGCAGGGGGCTGATGCTGCTGCGCCCGATGCTCGACGTCGGGCGCGAGGAGCTGCGCGAGTGGCTGAAGGGGCAGGGGCTGGGCTGGATCGAAGACCCCGCCAACGACGACCCGAAATACGCCCGGAGCCGCGCGCGCGCGTTCCTTCTCCCAATGGGTGGAGACGGATCGCATTGCGATCCGTCGACGGGTGGGGCGGAGCCCCGTCGGATGAGGGTCGACGGCTCGAGCGGCGAAGCCGCCCCGGGACAGCCGCCCCTCACCCTTTCGCGCAAGGACGACGGCCGCGCCGCCGTGCGCTCAAGCCCTCTCCCAATGGGAGAGGGGACGCTGGAGCTTGGACGAGATGTGGATGCCCACACCCTCGCCGCCGCCCTCGTCTGCGCCGGCGGCGGCGACCGCCCACCGCGCGGCGACCGCCTCCAGCGCCTGCTCAGCCGGCTCCGGAGCGGCGAGACCTTCACCGCCGCCCTGTGCGGCGCCCGGATCGAGGCTTCACCCGATCAAGTCCTCGTGACCCGCGAGGCCGGCGAGTTCGCCCGCCGCCCGTTAGCGCCCCTGCCGCTGCCGCCCGGCGAGGAGACCGTCTGGGACGGCCGCTGGGCCCTGACCGCCGCCGGACCTGGCTGGACCGTCTGTCCCGCCGCCGGTCTTATGGCCAAGCTGTCAAAGGCCGACCGCGTCCGCCTCGACGGCCTTCCCCCCGCGGTCCGGGGCGGCGTCCCTGTGCTGATCCGGAACGACGCGACTGCCCCGGTTCTTGCAGGCGACGACGTCAGGACGCGGTCGCTGGTCGAGGAGAGACTGGCCCTCGCGCTGGACCGAATGACGCATGAGACGCAACTGAAGTCGCGCGCACATGGCGCAACGCTCCGGAACCCCCTATTTTCTGACGCTGACATCATCGAATAGCGAAGCGCCTCGCGCTTCCAGGGATCGAGACGAGAATGAACCTTCGCAATCTGGCCATCGCGGGCGCGATCATCCTGGGGGCCCTGGCCTTCTATGTCGCGGTCGACCGCGGCGGCGCCATCGCCACCCCCGGACAGCAGGCGGCCTCCGAACGCCCCGCCGAGATGAGCTATTCCGACCTGATCAAGGCGCGCGACGCCGCGGCCATCGCCACGGTCGAGGTCCGCAACGAAACCCTGCTGGTCCAGACCCGGGACGACAAGCGCTACACCGTCGTCACCCCCGTGCCCAACGGCGACCTGATCGAGAGCCTCCAGGCCTCGGGGGCCCAGATCGACGTCAAGAACACCCGCCAGTCGATCTGGGTCAGCGCCCTGATCGGCCTGCTGCCCTTCCTGCTGATCATCGGCCTGTGGATCCTGATCATGCGCCAGATGCAGGGCGGCGCCCGCGGGGCCATGGGCTTCGGCAAGTCCAAGGCCAAGCTGCTGACCGAGCACAAGGGCCGCAAGACCTTCGACGACGTCGCCGGCGTCGACGAGGCCAAGGAAGAACTCCAGGAGGTCGTCGACTTCCTCAAGGACCCGGCCAAATTCCAGCGCCTCGGCGGCAAGATCCCCAAGGGCGCCCTGCTGGTGGGCCCTCCCGGCACCGGCAAGACCCTGCTGGCCCGCGCCGTTGCGGGCGAGGCGGGCGTGCCCTTCTTCTCGATCTCGGGTTCCGATTTCGTCGAGATGTTCGTCGGCGTCGGCGCGTCGCGGGTTCGCGACATGTTCGAACAGGCCAAGAAGAACGCGCCGTGCATCATCTTCATCGACGAGATCGACGCCGTCGGTCGTCACCGCGGCGCCGGCCTCGGCGGCGGCAATGACGAGCGCGAACAGACCCTCAACCAGCTGCTGGTCGAGATGGACGGCTTCGAGGCCAACGAGGGCATCATCCTGATCGCCGCCACCAACCGTCCCGACGTGCTGGACCCGGCCCTGCTGCGTCCCGGCCGCTTCGACCGCCAGGTCGTGGTGCCCAACCCCGACGTCAACGGCCGCGAGAAGATCCTCCGCGTCCACATGAAGGACGTGCCCCTCGCCGCCGACGTCAACGTCAAGACCATCGCCCGCGGCACCCCCGGCTTCTCCGGCGCCGATCTGGCCAATCTGGTCAACGAGGCGGCGCTGATGGCGGCCCGCAAGGACCGTCGCATGGTCACCCATCGCGACTTCGAGGACGCCAAGGACAAGGTCATGATGGGCGCCGAGCGCAAGTCGATGGCCATGAACGACGAAGAGAAGCGCATGACCGCCTATCACGAGGCCGGCCACGCCATCGTCGCCATGAACGTCAAGATGGCCGACCCGGTGCACAAGGCGACCATCGTCCCGCGCGGCCGCGCCCTCGGCATGGTCATGCAGCTGCCGGAAGGCGACCGCTATTCGACCAGCTTCCAGCAGATGGTTGACCGCATCGCCATCCTCGCCGGCGGCCGCGTCGCCGAGGAGAAGATCTTCGGCAAGGAGAACATCACCTCGGGCGCCAGCTCCGACATCCAGCAGGCGACCAAGCTGGCGCGGGCCATGGTCACG
>JAXHTU010000118.1:0-9057 GCA_034189955.1 Pseudomonadota bacterium
TCAGACCTACCAGTGCTCGGTTACGGGGCTGCGGTTGCAATCGTGGGGTCGTTCCCGGCGCACAGTCCGGCCCCACATCTGATCCTCGGGTCAAGCCCGAGGATGACGGACCGCAAAATTTTGGATGAGCCGACCTCAGATCGGGCGCGGCGCGGTCGTCGCGGAAACGATCGGAGCGTCACGGACTTCCGGTTCCTCGCCCACGGGCGCCGGCGGGGCGAGATGGGCGTCGGGCGAGAGGAAGGACCGTCCCGCGGGCGCGGGGGCGCGGCTGGCCAGCAGATGGACAAAGCCGGCGAAGTCCTCGATCTGCTCGTTGTAGAAGGCCGCCTTCTCGACCGGACCCATGTGGCCCGCGTCCTCGACCCGGACCAGTCGGCCCTGCGGCAGGGCGGCGGCGATGGCCTCGCCCGCGTGGTCCTTGGTGATCAGGTCGCGCCCGCCGGCGAAGACGAGGGCCGGCACATCGATCAGGGGCAGGTCGTCGGTGATCGACCAGCGCAGCATGGCGAGGTTGCCGCGCGCCTGAACCGCCGGCGAGCTTCTGGTGATCAGCAGGGCGGTGCGGTCCAGCTGTTCGCGCGTCGGGCGGGCGCCGAAGCCGGCGATGCGGGTCGCCAGATGGGTCGAACCGCTGAGCCACGACTGCCAATTCACCAGCCAGATCAGCGGCGAGAGGACCGTCGAGACATGGGACAACGCTTCAATGACCGGCTGCAACGGCCTGAGCACCCGCGAGAAGAGCATCGTCTCCAGCGGATTGGTGTGGGTGGTGTTTTCCAGCACGATGGCGGCCACCCGCCGGTTCAGCAATTCAGGATGGCGGGCGCAGAAGGTCTGCACCGTCATGCCGCCGATGCTGTGACCGACGAGGATCAGCGGCCGATCCCCGGGCAGGCTGTCGATGACGGCGTACAGGTCCTCGGCGAAGCCCTCGATCGAATAGCCCGCCGGCGGGCGACCGGAGCGGCCGAGCCCCGGCAGGTCCCAGAAGACGAGCCCGAAACGCGCGCCAAGGGTGGACCGGGCTTCGGCCCAGATGCGGCTCGAAAGACCCCAACCGTGGGTGAACAACAGGATAGGCCCATGAGCCGCGCCGTCGATCTCGACGTGCAGGACAGCGCCGTCGGCGCCGGGCGCCTCGCGGCCTTCGACCTGGCTTGCCAGAGGGGCGGATCCGCCGCGGCCCAGCAGCATCAGGATCGGGAAGCGACCCAGCAGGCTGAAGGCCAGCAGGCCCGCGCCCCACCACAGCGGGGCGTTCGACGGTTCCTCGATACCGAGGGTTTGGGCCACGTGCCAGGCGTCATACCAGCGCCACAGCAGCCAGCCGGCCACGCCGAGAACGGCCAGCGAGACAAGGGAGAAGAGCCGCTGGAGAAGGACGAGCAGGATCATGGAAAGACTTTCGCGGAGGAGCCTGCCCAACACGGGCCGACCCTTGTTCGTTCCGAAAGGGGCGGCAAGCTAACCCGCCCTTAACCGCGATGATTCACCACTCGCTCTTCAAGCTGCACGGGGCCGAGTGGATATGTCCGGGTTAAAGACCGACGTCGTTCTGAGGGGCGACTGCATCGAGGTGCTGAAAGGCCTGCCCGACGCCAGCGTCGACATGGTCTTCGCCGACCCGCCCTATAATCTGCAGCTGGGCGGCGACCTGCTGCGCCCCGACAACAGCCTGGTCGATGCGGTGGACGACGACTGGGACAAGTTCGACAGCTTCGCTGCCTATGACGCCTTCACCCGCGCCTGGCTGGCCGAGTGTCGCCGCGTGCTGAAGCCGGAGGGCTCAATCTGGGTGATCGGCAGCTATCACAATGTCTTCCGCCTGGGCACGGCGATCCAGGACCTGGGCTTCTGGGTGCTGAACGACATCATCTGGCGCAAGTCGAACCCCATGCCGAACTTCAAGGGCACGCGGTTCACCAACGCCCATGAGACGCTGATCTGGGCGGCGCGCAGCCGCGAGCAGAAGCGCTACACCTTCAACTACGACGCGCTGAAGGCCTTCAACGAAGACACCCAGATGCGGTCGGACTGGACCTTCGCCCTGTGCACCGGCGAGGAGCGGATCAAGGATGCCGACGGCAAGAAGGCGCATCCGACCCAGAAGCCCGAGGCCCTGCTGCACCGGGTGATGCTGGCCGCGACCCGGCCCGGCGACGTGGTGCTGGATCCCTTCTTCGGCACCGGCACGACCGGCGCGGCGGCCAAGCGGCTGGGGCGGCATTTCATCGGCATCGAGCGCGACGAGACCTATGCCAAGGTGGCCGAGAAGCGGATCAAGGCGGTGATCCCGGCGGCGCCGGAGGACCTGGCCGTCATGGGCTCGAAGCGGGCCGAGCCCAAGGTGCCGTTCGGGGCTTTGGTCGAGGCGGGCCTACTGTCGCCGGGTGACAAGCTGTACTGCCCCAAGGGGGACCGCGAGGCGCGGGTGCGGGCCGACGGTTCGCTGGTCTCGGGAACGCTGAGCGGCTCGATCCACAAGATGGGCGCGCTGTTCGAGAACGCCCCGGCCTGCAACGGCTGGACCTACTGGCGCTTCAAGTCGGACCAAGGCCTGAAGTCGATCGACACGCTGCGGGCCGAGGTCCGCGCCGGGATGCAGTAGCGGTCAGTCCGGCAGCCCGCGCTCCAGCGCCTTGCGAAAGACGGTGGGCAGGGAGGCCATGGCCTCCTCCACCGGCGTCCAGACGAAAGGTCCGGCCCCCTCCCCCGCCCGCACCTCGAGCGTCAGGGCGAAATGGGTGAAGACGTGCTCGACGGCGCCAGCCTCGCGCCATGCCGCGGGCGCGGGCGGGGGCGCCTCGACGGGATCGACGGACCAGTCCGAGGTCGGCAGGCCCAGCATGCCGCCCAGCAATCCCTTCTGCGGCCGCTGGACCAGGGCCACCCGGCCGGCGTCGTCGCGCAGCACCCAGGCTACGCCCCGGCGACGCGGACGGTCGGCCTTCTTCGTCTTCAACGGATATCGCTCCGGCGCGCCGGACTGGAAAGCCGCGCACCAGTCGGTCAGGGGACAGCGCTCGCACAACGGTCGGCCGGGGCGGCAGACCGTCGCGCCGAGGTCCATCAGGGCCTGGGCCCAGTCTCCGGGCCGGTCGTCCGCGACCAGGGTGCCCGCCAGCCGTCTGAGCTCCGGCTTCGCCTCTGGCAGCGGGGACCCGACCGCGAACAGCCGGGCCATGACCCGCTCTACATTGCCGTCGACGACATTGGCGGGGCGGCCGAAGGCGATGGCGGCGACGGCGGCGGCGGTATAGGCGCCGACCCCCGGCAGGGCCAGCAGGTCGGCCTCTGTATCGGGAAAGACGCCGCCGTGCTGACCCGCGACGGCGCGGGCGCAGGCCAGCAGGTTGCGGGCGCGGGCGTAGTAGCCGAGGCCGGCCCACGCGGCCATGACCTCGGCGTCGGGGGCGGCGGCGAGGTCCGTCACGGTCGGCCAGCGGGCGGTGAAGGCGAGGAAATAGGGCGTGGCGTGCGGCGTGGTGGTCTGCTGCAGCATCACCTCGGACAGCCAGACGCGGTACGGGTCGGGGGGATCGGCGCCCGGCTGCGGCCGCCAGACGAGGGCGCGGCGGTTCGCGTCGTACCAGTTCAGCAGGGCCGTCCGCACGGCGGCGACCGGAGCGGCGACAGGCGCGGGGACGTGAACCGGGACGGGGGGCATTCCCCGCGCTATAAACCGGAAATGGCCCGCATGCTGCCCACCGACGCCGAGGTCCGCGAAATCCTGTCGCGACGGCGCACGCGCCCGGCTCCGCGGCCGGCGCCGAAGGCCGGGCGGGCCCTGCAGGGGCTGATCAAGGACCTGGACGCGAAATTCGGGCGCGGCGCCTCGGCGCTCGAGCCGCGCTGGACCGAGATCGTCGGCGAGCGGCTGGCCCGGGTGACGCGGCCGCAGAAGCTGACCAGGGGCCGCGCCGGCGCCGGCGGGACGCTGGAGCTGCGCGTGGCCGGCCCGGCCGCCCTGCTGGTGCAGCACCAGTCGGAGGACATACTGCAGCGGGTCAATCTGTTCCTCGGTCCGGGCAGCGTGGAAAAGCTGAGGATCGCCCAGGGGCCGGTCAAGCCGCCGGTCGGCCTGGCCCCGCCGGCCCGGCCACGCGCCGCGCCCCGCCCTCTGCCCGCGCATCAGGAGGCCGAGCTGAAGGCCTCCGTCGCCGACGCGCCCGATCCACTGAGGGGCCCGCTGGAGCGTCTGGGACGCGCGGTGCTGGGCGATCCGCAGAAGGGGCGCGACCGCGCGGGCGATTGACAAAACTTCGCCGTTTCTGTTCTCGAAAACCCCTGCGCGCGCATTTTCAGGGGAATCGCGCGATGCTTCCATCCCCGTGCCAATAAGGACGACCCCATGAGCGCCACGACCCGATACGCCGCGATGAGCCGCCGCGCGGCGATGACCGCCGCGGCCCTGACCGCCATGGTCGCCCTGGCCGGCTGCAACAGCGGCGGGGCCGGCGGCGCCGCCGCCGGCGACATGGCCATGGGCGCGCCCGAGGGGGCCAAGGTCACCGTGGTCGAATACGCCTCGGTCACCTGCCACGTCTGCGCCGCCTGGCAGTCCGAGAACTGGGAGGGCTTCAAGACCCGCTATGTCGACACCGACAAGGTCCGCTATGTGTTCCGCGAAATCCCGACGCCGCCCGCCGAGGTCGCCATCGCCGGCTTCCTGATCGCCCGCTGCGCCGGCGAGGACAAATATTTCGACGTCGTCCATGAACTGCTGGCCAGCCAGGCGGAGATGCAGGGCGATCCCCGCGCCACCCTGTTCCGCGTCGGCAACGGCGCCGGCCTGAGCAACGAACGCATCCAGGAGTGCATCACCGACGAGGCCGCCATCGCCGCCGCCGACGAGCGCGCCAAGGCCGCCTTCGCCGCCGGCGTGGAAGGCACCCCGACCTTCTTCGTCAACGACGTCAAGGTGATCACCCCGGGGTCGCAGTCGGGCACCAGCCTGGCCGACCTGTCCAAGGCGATCGACGCCGAACTGGCCAAGGGCTGATCCGCCGATGACGCGGCTTTCGCGATTTCTGCTGACCGTGGCGGTCGCGATCGCCGCGCCGTCGATGGCGCTGGCCCAGACGGTGGAGCCGATCCGGGAGGGCGACCGGACGATGGGGTCGGCCACGGCGCCGGTGACCCTGACGGTCTATCTTTCGACGACCTGCGATCACTGCGCCCATTGGCACACGCAGGATTTCCCGGCGTTCAAGGCGCGGTTCGTCGACACCGGCAAGGTCCGTGTGGCCTTCCGCGACCTGCCGACCCGGCCCCAGCCCGTCGCCATCGCCGGGGTCGTGATGGCCCGCTGCGCCCCGGAAGACCGCTATGATGAGGTGCTGGACGCCCTGTTCCGCGGGCAGGCGGGGCTGACCGAAGCGACCCAGGCCGCAGTGACCACCTGGCTGGCCACGGCGGGTCAGGCGGGCGGGCTGACGTCCGACCAGATGAACGCCTGTTTCTCCAACGAGGCCTCGTTCGCCGAGGTCGAGGCGCGCGCCGCCCAGTCGTTCGCCGATGGCGTCAGAGGCACCCCGGCCTTCATGATCAACGGCGAACTGGTGCCTCCGGGCAGCCTCGCCGCATGGGACGCCGACGCCTTCGAACCCCTGATCCAGCCGCTGCTCGACGGCCGGTGATCCGCTAGCAGGATGCAGTTCCAGCGCCTCCGGCTCGTCGGTTTCAAATCCTTCGTCGACCCCGCCGAGGTGCATATCGAGCCGGGCCTGACCGGGGTGGTCGGCCCCAACGGCTGCGGCAAATCCAATGTGCTTGAGAGCCTGCGCTGGGTCATGGGGGCCAATTCGGCCAAGGCCATGCGCGGCCAGGGGATGGACGACGTCATCTTCGCCGGCGCCGCCAACCGCCCGCCGCGCAGCCACGCCGAGGTCTCGCTGACCATCGACAACGCCCAGCGCCGGGCGCCCCAGCCCTTCACCGACAGCGCCGTGATCGAGGTCTCGCGCCGCATCGACCGGGGCCAGGGCTCGACCTACCGCATCAACGGCAAGGAGGTGCGGGCCCGGGACGTGCAGCTGCTGTTCGCCGACGCCTCGACGGGCGCCAACAGCCCGGCGCTGGTCCGGCAGGGCCAGATCAGCGAGCTGATCGCCGCCAAGCCGCAGAACCGCCGCCGCATCCTCGAGGAAGCCGGCGGGGTCGCCGGCCTGCACACCCGGCGGCACGAGGCCGAGCTGCGGCTCAAGGCGGCCGAGACCAATCTGGAGCGGCTGGACGACATCGGCCGGGAGCTGGAAACCACCCTGACGCGGCTGAAGCGCGAGGCGCGGCAGGCGGAGAAGTACAAGAAGATTTCGGCCGAGATCCGCGCCCTGCAGGCGGCGTTGTTGTTCGTGCGCTGGAACGACGCCCGGCTGGCGGCTGAAGCTGCGGCCAGGGAGTTGGCCGAGGCCGACCGGGCGGTGCTGGAGGCCACGACCGCCTCGGGCCGGGCGCAGACCGCCTCGCTGAACGCCCAGGAGGCGCTGAAGCCGGCGCGGGAAGAGGATGCGGTGGCCGGGGCGCTGCTGCACCGGGCCTCGCTGGAGCGCGACCGGCTGGACATGGCCGAACAGGCGGCGCGGGCCGAGGTCGAGCGGCTGACCGCCGAGGCCGCCCGTATCGCCGCCGACATCGAGCGCGAGACGGCCATGGCCGGGGACGCGGGAGAGGAGCTGGCGCGGCTGGACGCGGCGCTGGGGGCCTTGCAGGCCGAGATGGCCGCGGCGCCGGCGCGGGGGCCGGAACTGGAGGCCGCGCTGGCCGCCGCCGAGGACGGGCGCAAGGCCGCCGACGCCGAGGTCGAGCGGGTGGCCGGGGCGGTCGCCGCGGTGGAAGCCCGGGTCTCGGCCGAAAACGCGCGCAAGCGCGACGCCGAGGCGCGGGTGGCGCGGGCCGAGGCGCAGCTGACGTCGGCGCAGCGCGAGCGCGAGGCGCTGGGTCCGTTGGAGACGCCGGAGATCGGGACGGCGAAGGCGGCGCTGGAGCAGGCGCAGGCTGAACTCGCAGCGGCGCGGGCGGCGGTCGAGGCGGCGGAAGCGGATCGCGGCGACAAGGCCCGGGTCGAGCAGGAGGCGCGCACGGCGGCCCGGGCGGCGGAAGACCGGCTGGGCCGGCTGCAGACCGAGGCGCGCGGACTCGCCCAGCTGCTGGTGCAGGGCAAGCGCGAGCACGCGCCGGCGCTGGACAGCGTCAAGGCCGACAAGGGCTATGAGGCGGCGCTGGCGGCGGCGCTGGGCGACGATCTGGACGCGGCGCTGGACAGGAAGGCAGCGGCCTACTGGGCCGGAGCGGAGGTCCCCTCCCCGGTCTGGCCGGACGGGATCGCGCCGCTGGCCGATCATGTCTCGGCCCCCGACCCGTTGCAGGCGCGTCTGGCCCTGTGCGGCGTCGCGCCCGCCGGCGAGATCGAGCGGCTGGCGCAGTCCCTGCCGGTGGGCGCGCGCCTGGTCACCCGCGAGGGCGACCTGTGGCGCTGGGACGGTTTCGTGCAGCGCGCCGAGGCCCCGCGCCCGGCGGCCGTGCGGCTGGCGCAGCGGACCCGGCTGTCGGAACTGGAGGCGGAGATCGACGCGGGCAAGCCGGCGCTGGAGGCGGCCCAGGCCGCGCTGAAGGCGGCGACCGAGGCCTTCCGCGCCGCCGAGGAGACGGTGAAGACGGCCCGGGCCGCGCCCTTCGCACTCGACAAGACGGTCGCCGCCGCCCGAGACCGGGCCGAGACGCTGGGCCGCGATCAGGCGCGCAAGGAGGCCCGGGCCCAGGCGCTGGACGAGACGCTGGCGCGACTGGCGACCGAGGTCGAGGCGGCGCGGGCCGCATTGGCGGAGGCGCAGGGGACCGAGGCGCCGTCCGAGACGCTGGATGGCCTGCGGGCCGAGCTGACGGCGGCGCGGACGGCGGCGGACGCGGCGCGCGGGGCGGCGGCGACGGCAAGGGTCGAGAGGGATGCGGAGGCGCGCGAGGTCGCCGGCCGGCAGGCGCGGCTGGAAGGTCTGACCCGCGAGCGCGACGGCTGGGCCGCGCGGGCGAAGGACGCCACGGCGCGGATCGCCGCGCTGGAAAAGGACGCGGAGAAGACGGCGGCGCGGCTGAAGGCGGCCGCCGATGCGCCGGAGCAGTTGGCGGCGCAGCGGTCATCGCTGCTGGAGGCCCTGACGACGGCCGAGACGCGGCGCAAGGCGGCGGCGGATGCGCTGGCGACCGCCGAAAGCCAGGCGGGGGACGCGGACCGGGCGGCGCGGGCGGCGGAGGCGGCGGCCTCGTCAGCGCGTGAGGCGCGGGCCGGTCTGGCCGCACGGGCCGAAGCGGCGGCGGAAAAGCTGGCGGAGACCGAGGCCAATCTGCGCGAGACCGCCCAGATGTCGCCGGAGGCGCTGGGACAAAAGCTGACCGACGACGCCATCGCCCGCCCGCCCGACGCCGCCGGGGCCGAAAGCCTGCTGTACGGCCTGGAGCGCGAGCGCGAGGCCTTGGGCGCGGTCAATCTGCTGGCCGAGGAAGAGGCCAATGAGTACGGCGACCGGCTGAACACCATGAAGGTCGAGCGGTCGGACCTGACCTCGGCCATCGCCAAATTGCGCGACGGGATCGACGAGTTGAACGCCGAGGGCCGCGAGCGGCTGGTGGCGGCGTTCGACGTCATCAACGACAACTTCAAATCTCTGTTCGAAGCCCTGTTCGGCGGCGGCCAGGCCGAGCTGAAACTGGTCGAGAGCGACGATCCGCTGGAGGCCGGGCTGGAGATCTACGCCTGCCCGCCCGGCAAGCGGCTGTCGGTGATGAGCCTGATGTCGGGCGGCGAGCAGGCCCTGACGGCGGCGGCGCTGATCTTCGCCGTCTTCCTCGCCAACCCGGCCCCGGTCTGCGTGCTGGACGAGGTCGACGCGCCGCTGGACGACGCCAATGTCGACCGTTTCTGCCGCATGCTGGATGAGATGCGCAAGCGGACGGACACCCGCTTCATCGTCATCACCCACAATCCGGTGACCATGAGCCGGATGGACCGGCTGTACGGCGTGACCATGCCGGAGCGGGGGGTGAGCCAGCTGGTCAGCG
>JAXHTU010000119.1:0-8964 GCA_034189955.1 Pseudomonadota bacterium
TGGCTGTCGCGGTCGCGGAAGTTCAGATGCGCCGAACAGATCTCGGGATTGACCATCAGAACGGCCTTGACCGAGCCCGAGGCGATGAAGTCGGCGGCGGTCTTGATGCCGAAGGTGGCCGAACTGCAGGCCACGTTCATGTCGAAGGCGAAGCCGTCGATGCCGAGCGCCTGCTGCACCTCGATCGACAGGGCCGGATAGGGGCGGGGCATGTTGGAGGCGGCGCACAGGACGGCGCCGATCTCGCTGACCGGCTTGCCCCAGGCGGCGATCGCCTGGCGGGCGGCGGCGACGGCCATCTCGGCCATCAGCGACAGCTCGTCATTGCCGCGCTCGGGGATGTTGGGCGTCATCCGGGCGGGGTCGAGGATGCCGGCCTTGTCGACGACGAAGCGCGATTTGATGCCCGAGGCCTTTTCGATGAACTCGACCGAGGAGGGGGTCAGGGCGGCCACGTCACCCTCGAGGATTTCGGCGGCGTGCTGTTCGTTGAAGCGGTCGGCGAAGGCGTTGTAGGCGGCCACCAGCTCTTCGTTCGAGATGGACTGTTCGGGGGTGAACAGGCCGGTGGCGGCGATGACGGCTTGGGTCACTCTGGCGTTCCTGTCGCTCGGCGTGGCGTCTCCGTCGGAGCGCCCGTCTTGTTTCTGGACGGACTAGATAGGCCCGTCCGGGGGCGAGGTCGAGACGGCGGCGTGCCGGTCCAGCAGACGGCGGGCCGCGTCGAGGTGCAGGCGCTCGACCATGCGGTAGCCGACCCGGATCGCGCCCTTGCCGGCGGCGTCGGCCGAGGCGAAGGCGGCGACGATCTCGCGGGCCCGGGCGACCTCTTCGGGGGAGGGCGAGAAGGCGGCGTTGGCGGCGGCGATCTGGGCCGGGTGGATCAGGCTCTTGCCGTCGAAGCCGAAGGCGCGGCCTTGCCGGCACTCCGCCTCGAGGCGGTCCGCGTCGTCGGTGGCGTTGACCACGCCGTCGATGGCCAGCAGGCCGTGACCGCGGGCGGCGGCGACCACGGCGGCCAGCCACGGTTTGAGCGGCTCGCGGTCGGCGTCGAGGACCAGGTTCATGCGCTCGCCGAAATCGTTGATCCCGAGCATCAGGGCGGCCAGCGGCGCGCCGGCGCCGGCGATGGCGTCGAGCCGCAGCACCGACAGGGGCGTCTCGACCATGATCCACAGGGCGACGCCGGCGGGCAGGCGGGCGGCGACCTCGCGCACGGCCCCGGGGCTCTCGATCTTGGGCGCGACGACGAAACCGGGCGTGAGGCCGGCGAGGGCGGCCAGATCGTCGGCGCCCCAGGGGGTGTCGAGGCCATTGACCCGAACGCCGACGCGCGGGGCGAAACCGCCCGCGGCCAGGGCCGCGACGGCGGCGTTGCGGGCGTCCGTCTTGGCGTCGGGGGCGACGGCGTCCTCGAGGTCGAGGATGACCGCGTCGGCGTCCAGGCCGCGCGCCTTTTCGATGGCGCGGGGTTTGCTGGCCGGCAGGTAGAGGACCGAGCGGAACAGATCCATCAGACCCGCCCGACCACCGGGATCAGGGCGCCGGTGACGGCGCGGCTGTCCGGGGAGGCGAGGAACAGCATGACGCGGGCGAGGTCGGCGGGCTGGACCCATGTCGCCGGATCGACGTCCGGCATGTCCTTGCGGTTCTGCGCCGTGTCGAGGATCGAGGGCAGGACGGCGTTGACCGTGACGGAGGACGGCTTCAGTTCCTCGGCCAGGCTCTCGGTCAGGCGGTGGACGGCGGCCTTGGAGGCGGCGTAGGCGCCCATGCCGGCCGCGCTCTTCACCGCGCCATTGGCCCCGACGTTGACGATGCGGCCCTCGTCCGAGCGTTTGAGGTGGGGCAGGGCGGCGCGGCTGGCGTTCAGGGCGGTGGTCAGGTTGAGGGCGAACATCTTCGCCCAGGCCGGATCGGCGTCGTCGGTGGTCTGCCAGACGAAGCCGCCGGCGATGTTCAGCAGGGCGTCCAGCCGGCCGAAATGCGTGGCGACGGCGTCGATGGCCGTGGTCGCCGCGGCGGGATCGGTCAGGTCCACGCCGCCCAGCTCCAGCACGCCATCCGGCGCGGTCTGGCCGGCGGCGTGGTCGATGACGGCGACCTTGAGCCCCTCGGCCAGCGCCGCCTCGACGACGGCGCGGCCCAGCGCGCCATGGCCGCCCGTGATCGCGATCACCCGTTCCGACATGGTCTCTCTCCCGTTTGACGGACGGCTTAGCAGACCCGGCTCAGGCCGCGAACACCCGGGCCATGAGCCGCTCCAGAGCCCCGGCGTCGACGGCGTCGAAGGCCGCCTTCTCGGTGGCGTCGACGTCGAAGACGGCGATCAGGGCGCCCGCGGCGTCGAACACCGGAACGACGATCTCGCTGGCGGAGCGGGGGTCGCAGGCGATGTGGCCGGCGAAGGCGTGGACGTCCTCGACGATCTGCGTCGCCCTGTCCCGCGCCGCCGTTCCGCAGACGCCGCGGCCGAAGGCGATGCGCAGGCAGCCCAGCGTGCCCTGGTAGGGGCCGACCACCAGTTCGTCGGCCTTGTCCGGATCGACGACGTAAAAGCCGGTCCAGAAGAAGACGGGGAAGGCGTCGGCGAGCATGGAGGCGACCGTCGCCATGCGGGCCACGCGGTTGGGCTCGCCGTCCAGCACGGCGAGGATCTCGTCCTCCAGCTCGGCGTAGCGCGCGGCCTTGTCGGCGGGTCGGTCATCGCGGGCGAGGTAGGACATGCAAGGCTCCGTCGGTCAGGCCGATGCATATAGGGAGGTGACCCCCGGCTGGCGAGCGTCGGCTTTTCGCCTCGCAGGCGAGTGACCAACCGTCTGTTATTTGGGGATAAGTACGGCGTCGTACACAAAATGGCGATCCTGCGGCAACGCTTTGTCGCAAACCGGCGTTACCCTTGACATATGGTTAACTGGACGAAACGGTCACGCTTGCGCAACGGTGGGTGCGCGGGCCCCGGGGCTGACCGCTTTTGATCGAGGGGGGCGTATGCGCGACGGTCAATCGGATCACGACGGCCGGGCCCGCGACGGCGCCCGACGGGGGCCGGTCGCCGTCGCCGCGGCAGCCGGCGTGCTCGCCCTCGCCGCCCTGGGCATGGCCTCGTGCGGCGACCGCGGCGGCGGGGTCCGTTTCTGGCAGAAGGCGGACGCCAGCTCCAACGCCTGCCCGCGTCCGGCATCGCTGACCGGCTCGGAGTTCAACGCCCAGGAGACCGGTCTGCGCGCCTTGCGCCGGGCCGCCTTCCGCGGCGACTTCTTCGCCCAGCTTGAGCTGGGCTCGCGGTACGCCGCCGTCCGGGCCACCGACAAGAATATCGAGGACCCGATCGAGAGCGCCACCTGGTACGCCATGGCGCTGTCCAACGACGAGGGTTACGCCCCGATCAACCGGGTCGATCGCGGCGGCTTCGGCGACTGGCGGCCGCTGTCGAAATACGACGACTGCCGGGCCTTCGAGCGGCACACCGCCTATCAACGGCTGGACCGCCAGCTGGGCCAGATGACCCGCGAAGAGCAGGAGTCGGTGCGCGATCGCGTCGTCTACATCCTGTCGACCCAGGACGCCGAGGGCTTCCGCACCCTGGCGCGGCTGCATGACGGCCTCTACGGCCCGTTCGGCGAACCGGAGGACAATCGCGAGGCCCGGGAGGCCTGGGGGCGCGGCGCCGGCGGCGGTCCGGCGGCCGGGCGCGACCAGCGGCGGCGCGGCTATCGCGCGGCCACCAGCCTGTTCCCGCGAAACGACGTCGACGCCTATCTGTACAACTATCTGGCGGTGCAGACCGGCGACGTCGGCGCCTATGTGCTGATGAAGGATTTCGAGAAGTCCGCCCCAAGCCGCGACCAGTACAGCCGTTTCGTCGAGGCCAAGGCCCGGCAGTGGACGCCGCCGTTCGAATTCTATCCCAACGAGGCGCCGGCCTCGGGCGTGCCCTTCTCGGACGAGAGCCGGCCGCGGGGCGACGCCTATGAATACGCTCTGAGCCGGATGGCCGCCGAACTGCCGTTCATCCAAGTCGGCCGGGCCCTGCGTTATCTCGGCGTCCTCGAGACCGCGGCGGCGCGTCCCGAGGACCTGTCAAAGCGGCAGATCGAGACGCTGGAGGCGATGCTGGGCCATCCGATGGAGGGGCGGCTGTCCCATCTGGAGCGAGTCCGCGCCATCCAGCTGGCCGCCGTCAACGGATCGTCCGAGGCCCAGTTGGTGCTGGCGGTGATGTACGCCGAGGGCATCGGCCTGCCGGCCGATTACGCCCGCGCCTTCAAATGGTTCGACGAGGCGGCGCGGCAGGGCAGTCCCGAGGCCAAGTTCGCGATGTCGAGCTATTTCGCCCTCGGCGTCTCGGGCGTGGCCGATCAGGACAAGGCCCAGGCCGTGGCCCTGCGCATCGACTCGGCCCTGGCCGGCTTCGGCCCCTCGGCCGCCCGCCTGCAGGCCGTGCTGGCCCAGGTCTCCCGTTCGCAGCAGCGCCGTTAAGGAGGGCGTGGACCCATGTCGACCCGTTTTCCCTTCGCCCGGATCCGCGCCACGGTCGCCAGCCTCGGCGTGATCGCCGCCGCCGCCGCCGCCGCCGTTGTCTCGCTGTCGCCCGCCTCCGTCGCCCACGCCCAGGTCGCGGCCAGGATCGAAAGCCAGACACGGCCGAATTTCGGCGTCCTGCTGGACCCGCCGACACGCAGCTATCGCAACCGCGGTTCGCATCACCGGCGCTATGACTATCGCCGCCACCGCCCCGACTGGCGGCCGGACCGTTACCGTCCCGGCGGCGAGGAGATCGTGCTGGTCGATTGCGGCGGCAATCCCGGCAGCGGCGCGGTCGAGGACGCCGTGCGCCGGGTGCGGCCGGGCGGGACGCTGGTGATCCGCGCCCGCGCCGGGGCCTGCGTCGGCTGGCTGAACATCGACAAGCCAATGACGATCATCGGCGAGAGCGGCTTCGATCCGCGCGACTGGGCCCGCACCGGCGATCCGGTGCTGCAGGCTCCCGACGGCCTGCCCTGCCTTACAGCGGCCCCCGGCGTGCGGGTCGAGATCCGCGACATGGTCTTCGCCTCGCCGCGCGCCGGCGACGCCGCCTGCGTCGTCGGCTACGGCGCCGAGATCATCATGAACCGCGTCGGCTTCCGCCACGCCGGCGACGAGGCGGCGATCTATGTCGACGGCGGCCTGCTGGACGTGCGCAACGCCGTGATCGAGGCCCAGACCATCGCGCCCGCCATCGTCGCCGACGGGGCCGTGCTGAACGCCTGGGAGATGGTCGTCACCGGAGCCCAGTCGGGTCTGGAGCTGATCCCCGGAGCCGGCCAGACCTCGCGCATCGCCTCGACCACGCTGAAGGGCACGGGCGCGCCAAACGCCTTCGGTCCGCGCTCGATCGGCGTCATCGTCCGCTCGGGACGGGACTATGGCCGGGTCGAGATCGAGAACACGGCCATCGTCGGCTATGTCGAGGGGGTGGCCATCGAGGGGGCCTCGGTCGACATCGCCGGCAGCCGGGTCGGCCGCTCGGACAAGGGGGTGGTGCTGTACAACGGCGAGCTGCGGCTGACCGACAGCCGCATCCGCGCCGCCACGGTCGGCGTCGCCGCCGCCTCGGGCAGCGCGGTGGTGATCAACAACGTCTTCGCCGGGGTGCGGGAGGTGATCTACGCCGAGGACCGCGCCAATGTGCAGGCGCGCGGCAACCGGGTCTATTCGCAGCACGTCTGCCGGCCGCAGTTCCGCGACCGTTATCGCGGCCGCTACGAGCCCTATTGGCGGCCGGGAGAGGGATGGGAGTGCGCCTTCGGCTCGTATCCGCGCGACTGGTGGGGGGCCGAGGACGGGCTGCTGGGCTTCGAATACCAGGACGACGGCTACATCCTCGACGGGTACGACCGCTATCAGGCCGGCCAGGGCTGGTACGACCGCGACGGCCGCTACATCGACGACGGCCGCTGGCGCGGGGACGACCGCTGGAGCCGGGGCGGAGGCTGGCGGCGGTAAGCATCGGCAGGGCGCCGCAGCGGGATCGACCCGCCTCCCAATCAAGGCGAATCATTAGCCCCCGGAACGGCCATCGCGGCTGTTCTCGCGGCGGATTGTGAACGATCACAATTTGTGCTCTTGTTCGTCGCAAGAGGCGAAGACCTCAAGGGCGGACGGCAGGCAGGGCGTATCTCATCGGGGCGAAAGCCCGGGGTGAATGTCTGTCCGTCGACGCCCGGCCCCCTGGGGCTCCGCCGCCGAATGGAGGACGAAAAAAATGCGTGGATCAGTCTCGGCCCTGGCCGTTTTCATCTCGGCGGGACTGGCCCTCGCCACGCCGGCGGCGGCCCAGTCCCGGTCCCCCGTCGAGGCCGCGGACAGCGGGCCCGCGCAGGCGACGCCGGCGATCTGGCCCGCGGCCCATTCGCCCGACGCCATGAGCGATCCGGCGACCGAAGCCTTCGTCGCCGACCTGCTGGGGCGCATGACCGTCGAGGAGAAGGTCGGTCAGACCATCCAGGCGGACATCGGCTCGATCCAGCCCGACGACCTGCTGCAGTATCCGCTGGGATCGATCCTCGCAGGGGGCAACTCCGGCCCCGGCGGCGAGGAGCGGGGCGATCCGCAGGGCTGGGTCGATCTGGCCCGGGCCTTCAGGGCCAGCGCAGCGGCGCGGCCAGGGGCGAAGGTGCCGCTGATCTTCGGCATCGACGCCGTGCACGGGCACAACAATGTCGTGGGCGCGACGATCTTTCCGCACAACATCGGCCTGGGCGCCGCGCGCAATCCCGAACTGATCGGGCGGATCGGCGAGGCCACGGCGCTGGAGGTGGCGGTCACCGGCGCCGACTGGACCTTCGGGCCGACGCTGGCGGTCCCGCGGGACGACCGCTGGGGGCGGGCCTATGAGGGCTATTCGGAAGATCCCAAGGTGCAGCGCGCCTATGCGGGCCCCCTGACGCTCGGGCTGCAGGGCGTGCTCAGCGCCGACGGCCCGCTGGCGCCCGGGCGCATCGCCGGTTCGGCCAAGCATTTCCTCGCTGACGGCGGCACGGAAGGCGGTCGCGACCAGGGCGATTTCACCGGCACGGAACAGGAGCTGATCGACGTCCATCTGGGCGGCTATGTCCAGGCCATCGACGCCGGCGTGCTGTCGGTCATGGCCAGTTTCTCGGGCTGGAACGGCGTCAAACATTCCGGCAACGCCAGCCTGCTGACCGACGTGCTGCGCGGGCCGCTCGGCTTCGACGGCTTCGTGGTCTCGGACTGGAACGCCCATGGCCAGCTGCCGGGCTGCTCCAACGAAAGCTGCGCCGCCGCCTTCAACGCCGGCATCGACATGTTCATGGCGCCGGACAGCTGGAAGCCGCTGTACGAGAACACCCTGGCCCAGGTCCGGTCGGGCGAGATCTCGATGGAGCGGCTGGACGAAGCGGTGCGTCGGATCCTGCGCGCCAAGGTCAAGACGGGCGTGTTCCGCGAAGATCGACCCGTCGAGGGTCAACTGCAGCACCTCGGCTCGCCGGCCCACCGGGCGCTGGCCCGACAGGCGGTGCGGGAGTCCCTGGTGCTGCTGAAGAACGAGGGCGGCGTGCTGCCGGTGGCCGGCGACGCCCGGGTGCTGGTGGCGGGAGCGGCCGCCGACGACATCGGCCAGGCGGCCGGCGGCTGGACCCTGAGCTGGCAGGGGACGGGCAACACCAACGACCATTTCCCGGGCGGGCAGTCGATCTGGGGCGGGATCAACGAGGCCGTGACGGCCGCCGGCGGTGCGGCGACGCTGAGCCCGGACGGATCCTTCGAGCAGAAACCGGACGTGGCGATCGTGGTGTTCGGCGAGATGCCCTACGCCGAGTTCCTCGGCGACCTGCGTACCCTGGATTTCGAACCGGAGGAGCCGCTGGCGATCCTGCGCCGGCTCAGGGCCGCCGGCGTGCCGACGGTTTCCGTCTTCCTGTCCGGCCGCCCCATGTGGGTCAATCCCGAGATCAACGCTTCCGACGCCTTCGTCGCCGCCTGGTTGCCGGGCACGGAAGGGGGCGGAATCGCCGACATCCTGATCGGCGATGCGGACGGGGCGCCGCGCCACGACTTCTCCGGCGTCCTGTCGTTCAGCTGGCCGAACGACGCCACCGGCCGGCCGCTGAATGTGGGCCAGCCGGACTATGATCCGCTGTTCGCCTATGGCCATGGCCTGGCCTATGCGCGTCCGGCGTCCGTGCCGGTCCTGTCCGAGGAGTCGGGCGTGGCGTCCGCCGCCGGGGGCGCGGACCGGTATCTGGTCAACGGCCGCATCAACCCGCCGTGGTCGCTGATCCTCGAGGACGCCGGCGGCCAGACCCGGCTGGGCCACGAGACCTCGGGCGACAGTCCGCGCGGCGGCGTGTCCGTTCGTCCGGTCGACGATCTCGCCCAGGAGAGCGCGCGGCAGCTGACGTTCACCGGCCCCGCCCGCGCCATCATCTGGGGGCCGCCGGTCGACCTTCGCCGCGAGGTGAACGGCGATCTGGCCCTGACCTTCCGCTACCGGATCGACGCGGCGCCCGCGGGTGAGCTGTCCATCGGCTTCGGAACCGCCCGGACCAGTCTCGGCGACGAGGTCATGGCCGGGCCGGCCGGCGAGTGGCGCGCCTACAAGGTGCGGCTGTCGTGCTTCGCGGAACCGCGCGCCGACGTGATCGAAACGCCCTTCGTCCTCGAGGCGAGCGGAGCCGCGGCGGTGTCGGTATCGGAAATCCAGCTGAAGCCGGACGTGGGCCCGGCCGACTGCCCGGCGCAATAGCAAATTTTGCGTCGAAGGTGTGGCGGATAAGCATCCGCTGAACCAGTCTGAGGCGTTGTGAACGCTCTCAACTTGTGCTTAGCTTCTCGTCAGAAGACGGAGATCTTCGAGGCAGGAAACCCAGGAGCGCCCCATCTCGGGGATGTCCCACGTGCGTCCGCATGACGTCGTGTGCACGGCCGTTCACGGTCGGCGCCCTCCCTTCCGCG
>JAXHTU010000012.1:0-48592 GCA_034189955.1 Pseudomonadota bacterium
GCTAAATTCAATGAAGAATCATATTTGATAGGTGAATCTTTGGGGAAAACTATAGGTCACGGTCAAATTTTGAAAATGAATGTTTCTGATGAGTAAATTCCTAATTAACTTAGGATCTCGCCGCCGTCCTCCTCCTGTCGGCCACCTCCACACCCATCGCCGCCCAACACATCGACCGTCCTGCCGCGGCCGCAGCCCAGGTGGGCGACATTCAAAGATTCCAGCTGGGAGACCTGCGCATCACGGCCCTGTCCGACGGGACCGTTCCGCAGGATCTCCATGAGTTGCTGCGGGGGATCACCCCTCGGGAAGTCGACGACCTTATCGGGCGCGCCTTCCTGAAAAACCCTGTCGAAGCGTCCATCAACGCCTATCTGTTCGAGACGGCTGACGGTCTGGCGCTGGTCGACACCGGGGCGGGCGAGGTCTTTGGTCCGGGCATGGGCGGCCGTCTCGTCGACAGCCTCGCCGTGGCCGGGGTCGAGCCGTCGCAGATCCGCCATGTCCTGATCACCCATGTCCATTCCGACCATTCCGGCGGACTGGTCGTCGGGGGACGGCCTCTGTTCCCCAAAGCCGTGATTCACGTCGGCAAGCCGGACGTGGACTTCTTCCTCGGCGCCAAAGGCGCGGACCGGCTTGGCTATGCGGATCAATACTTCGCTGAAGCCGAGACCGCGCTGCGGCCCTACCTGGACCAGGGGCGGCTGAAGACCTTCGAGGATGGCGAAGAGATCCTGCCGGGCGTGACGGCGGCCATCCATCCCGGCCATACCCCCGGATCCGCCTTCTTCACCGTGCGCAACGGTGAGGACGCCATCATCTTCATCGGCGACGCCGTACATGTGAACACGGTCCAGCTTCCGCGGCCCGGAGTGACCATCGTCTACGACGTCGTCCCGGATCAGGCGAGCGCCGTGCGTCGGCAAGCCTTCGATCGGTTCGCACAGGAGCGCACCCTCGTCGCCGCCCCCCATCTGCCGTTCCCCGGGATCGGCCGCCTGCGACGGGACGGAGACGGCTTCGCCTGGGTTCCGGCCGAATATGTCGATCGCGACTGAACCCCGGGAGGGGCGGGGGTCAGCGGCGCCCCTGCTCCTGGGCGGCGGCGAAGATCTGCCCCCGAAGCCAGACATGGGCTTCGTCGTCCTGGTGGCGGGGATGCCAGAAGGCCGTGAGACTGAGGGCGTCGAGCGCGAACGGCGGCTCCATGACCTCAAGGGTGGCGGCGTACTTGGCCAGGAAACGGCGCGGGAGGGTGCACAGGCAGTCGCTGTTGGCGACCACCAGCGGCGCCAAGGCGTAGGTCTGGACCGACACCGTGACCCGTCGGCGTCGGTTCAACGCCGCCAATGCGTCGTCGACGACGCCGGAGAAGCCGCCCCCTTCAGCGGAGATCAGGACGTGATCCAGAGCACAGAATTCGTCGAGCGTCAGAGGCCCCGGGCCGCGCGGGTGGCCGGCTCTCTGGGCGACGACGAACTGCTCCTCGAACAGGGTCCGGCTGAGCCACAGACTGGACGTTCTTCCGGACCCGATGAACAGATCGATCGAGCCGTCTTCCATCCCCGCCGACATCCGCTCGGGGTCGGGAGCAACGACCGCAATCCGGATGTTCGGACCGGTCGACTGGAGCCTGCGAACCAGGTCCGGGATCAGCATGACCGCGGGATTTTCGTACAGCGCGAGTCTGAAGGTGCGCTCGCTGGTCGTCGGCTCGAACGCCACGGGCTCGCCAAGGCTGTCAAGCCGGGTGATCAGGTCCCTGATAATCGGATCGAGCTGGTCCGCCCGGGCGGTCGGAACGACCCCGCGCCCCGTGCTCGACGGGATGAACAGAGGTTCGCCGAACAGGGCGCGCAAACGCGTCAGTCGTGCGGACAGGGCGGGCTGACCGATGCCCAAGTGTTCGGCCGCCCGCGTCACATTCCGCTGGGAGTACAGGCTCGCGAACGCGCGCAGAAGTCCGACATCCAGCTCGGGCTCACTCATCGATCATCCGCCTGACCCGTCTTTCCGGCGCGTCCCGTACGGCGTCGCGCCTCGACCTCATACCTTCACCAAAGGATGCTTTCCTGATGTTTCGCCTTTTCATTCTGGGCCTGGCCGCTGCGGTTGTCAGCCTGTCATCTCCAGCCCATGCGCAGGTTCGAACCGCCTATCCCGCAGAGCGGGGCCTGAGCCCTGCCGATTTCCCCCGGCTCCTGCCCTTGGGCCGGGGCGTCTACGCCTATGAGGCGCTGAGGGCGCCGGGGTTCACGACCGTGTCCATGATCGTCGTGGGCTCGGAGGGGGTGCTGATCGCCGACGGCCAGGAATCGCCGGACGCGACGCGCGCCATGCTGGCGGCCGTCGCCACGGTGAGCGACAAGCCGGTCCGCTGGATGGTGGTCGGTTCGATCCACGAGGATCATACCGGCGGGAACGAAGTGCTACCGGCCGACACCGTGCTGGTGGTGCATCCTGACGGACTGGCCGAGATCGACAGCGGCGGCCGACCGGTGGAGCGCGGCCCCGGAGAGGTCGGAGAGATCAAGTCGATCGATCTGGGCGATCGGGCCGTGGATATCCTGTTTCTCGGCAGGGCCCACACCGCGTCGGATCTGGTTGTCCGCGTGCCGGAGGAGAATCTGGTCTTCATGAGCGAGGTCTTCATGAACCGGGTGTTCCCGCCGATGCGGTCGGCCTTCCCCAGGGAGTGGGAAGACACCCTGCAGCGTGCGCTCGATCTCAACGCGGCCCTCTACGTCCCGGGACACGGCTTTGTGGACGGACCTGAGCGGTCGCGTGAAGAGATGCAGGCCTTCCGGACCGCTATTCAGCACGTCCGCGCCGAAGCCGGGCGACTGGAGGGCGGACCGTCCGGCGCAGTGGCGGATTGGGGGGAGTATGCCTCCTGGATGCTCGCTGACAGTCAGGGACCTGTCGCCCTTCAACGGCTGTCGGCACTGAGGGAGTGAAGCGTCAGCAGCGGAGGCGGCCGGGCCGTGGGCCGGCCGTTCCGGATCTCAGACGGCCTGGACAGACGCTGTGACGACGGCGTCGGCAGCGGCGGGAAACGCCAGGTGAAAAGCCGCTCCGACACGCTGGCGTTCATGCCAGGACCGCCCGGAATGGAGCGCCATGACCCGAGCCACGATGGACAGTCCGAGGCCGGCGCCGTCGCCCTGGGGATCGGAACGCGAGAACCGTTCGAACAGGCGGCTTTCGAACTGCTCCGGAACACCCGGTCCATTGTCGCTGACCGTCACGACACCGGCGTCGGCGACCCTGACCGCGATCCGGGTGCCCTGGGGCGTGTGCTTCTGGGCGTTCTCCAGAAGATTCCGGAGCGCGATGCTGGCAAGCAGAGGGTCTCCCTCGCACCGGTAGGTCTGGATTGCGGTGTCGAAGCTGATGTCGTGACCTCGCGCGATGATCTTGGGCGCCGCCAGCATGGCCGTCTCGCGCGCCACCCTCACAAGATCGAACGGTTCCTTGCAGACCAGATGATCCTGATCGGCTTCCGCCAGATACAGAAGCTGTTCGATCACCCGCCCCAGACGGTCGAATTCCGCAGTCGCCACACGTCTTTCCGAGGCGGGCAGCAGGCTTTCGACGTGGGCGCGCAGCGCGGCGAGCGGCATGCGCAACTCGTGGGCCGCATTGGATGAGAAGGCGCGGTGCGCGGCCCATGCCGCTTCCAGCCGGTCCAGGGAGGCGTTGAAGGACCCGACCAGCGGCGCGATCTCGGCCGGCGCGTCCTCGATGGGAAGGCGTTGGTGGAGGCTGTTGGGCCCGATCGAATCCGCCCGTTCCGAGAGCCGGCGTATGGGCCGAAGAGCGAGTTGGAGCGACACCCAGATCGCGCCGATCGTCACGGCCACCACGATAACTACCGAGGACAATTTGCCGAGCCATTCCTCGGCGTTCAGCGGCTCGGCGCCGATGACCGTCTCGATCATTTGCAGGGCGACCCCGAACGTCGCCACCCCCGCCATGGTGATGAACAGGACCTGGAATAGGGAGTAGCGGCGCGACTTCATGCTGCGTCCGCCGTCGCTTCGGCCGAGGCCACATAACCGAGCCCGCGCACGGTATGGATGGTGACGCCCGCCTCCAGCTCTCCCAACCGGCGACGAACCCGGTGGACGAGGATATGGACCGAATTCTCGCTGTATTCGCTCTCCAGCGGATGAAGCGCCTCGCCGAGCTGGGATTTGCTGACCACCACGTCCGGCGTTCGGAAGAAGCGCTCGATGATGATGCTCTCGGCCCGCGACAGCGCCGTGTGTCGGGCGCCGACCGACAGGGTCTGGCCGATCGTGTCGTAGGTCGCCGCGCCGAGATCGAGCGTCGTGCCCTGAAGGGCTTCCGGTCGTCGACCCAGGGCGCGGAGGCGAGCGATCAACTCCTCGATCGCGAACGGTTTGACGAGATAGTCGTCGGCTCCGCGATCGAGGCCGCGAACCCGATCGTCCACCGTAGTGAGAGCGGTCAGGAACAGGACGGGCGTCCTGAAGCCGTCGCGCCTGGCCCGCACCAGGAGATCAAGCCCGCTCTCGTCTCCAAGCATGATGTCCAGAACGGCCGCGTCATAGGCGGTCGAGCGCCACGCGTGCCAGCCATCCTCAAGGTCGTGCATGACATCCACGGCGAATCCTGCGGTCGTCAGCGAGCGGGCGGTCGCGGCCGCCAGCGTCGGATTGTCTTCAACAAGAAGCACGCGCATGGCCGAGCCCGTCGATCCGTCAGGAATGTCGATCGCAATATCTGGCATAGCAGTCTTGCGCCGATCTTTCAGCCTCGGCCACGCCGGGCGCGGGATGTGCGATAGGCGAGGAAGATTCCGGCGGACAGGACGATCAGGGCGATGTTCGTGGCGACAAGACCCGGATCGGGCCGAACGATGTAGAGCGCCGTCATCGCGACGGCGTTGGCCGCCAGGACCGCGGTGGACGCCAGCGCCACCGCGCGCGCCGCTGGGGCCGCGGAGAGGAACGGCGCCAGCTGCAACAGGGCAAGACCCAGTTCGATCCATCCCACGGCCCGTACGACTTGCGGCGTGGTCGCCCCCGGCCAGTCCATGAGGATGGACAGCAAGGCGATCGGCTCACTCAGTTTGGCGTAGGCCGCTGCGAGGAAGAACATCGCCATCCACCCGTGCAGGATCCAGAGGATCGGCACGGTGTAGCAACCGTAGCCCGAGGGTTGCACATGGCCGTCCTGCTCGATCGGCCGGCCGTAGTCTCGCGAGGACGTCATGACGGGATCTCCGTGGCGGGACGTCCGGAGCCAGGCCACACCTTCCGGGCGAGCGCCCAGGATCGGCGCTCGAAACCGGCCATCAGGCTGAAGGCCGCCGGGACGAAGACGAGGCTCAGCAGGGTGGAGGTCACGAGCCCGCCAATGACCGCGATGGCCATGGGCTGGCGAAAGCTGGGGTCGGCTCCGAGGCCCAGGGCGATCGGCGTCATGCCCGCGATCATGGCCGCGCTCGTCATGATGATCGGCCGGGCCCGGGCCCGGCAGGCCTCCACCAGAGACTCCGTCAGGACGAGGCCGTCACGCCGCATGCCCATGATGGCGTGCTCCACCAGCAGGATCGAGTTCTTGACGACCACGCCGATGAGCAGCACCAGGCCGATCATGACCGGCAGGTTCAGTTCGGAGCCCGTCGCCAGAAGCGCCACGAAGGCGCCCCCGAGTGCGAGCGGGATAGCGGACATGATGGTGATGGGCTGAAGCGCGTCCCTGAACAGCAGGACGAGAACGCAGAACATGCAGACCACACCCATCACCACGGCGAACAGGAAGCCGGATGTGAGTTCGGAAAAAAGCTCGGCCGATCCGGTTTCGATGATCCGCACCGAGGCGGGGAGTTGTTGCACGGACGGCAGGGCCATGGCCTGCGCCGTCGCGTCGCCCAGCGCCATGCCGTTCAGATCGGCCGCGATGGTGACGAACCGCTGGCGATCATAGCGGTCGATCTGCGCTGGACCATTCTCCATGCCGATGGAGGCTATGCTGGCGAGCGGCACGCCCCCGTCGCCGGCGCCGACGCGGATATTGGCCAGCGCCTGGGGATCGGCGCGGTCAGCGTCGGACATCCGCACGCGAATGGGTATCTGACGGCTCTCGAGGTTCAGCCGCGCCAGGGCGGGAAAATAGTCGCCGCTGGTGGCGATGCGTAGGGTGTCTCCGATGTCGGCCGTGGATACGCCCAGCTCGGCGGCCTGTTGCAAGTCGGGGCGGACGACGATCTCGGCGCGCTCCAGGGAGGCGGTCGAGTTGACGCCCGAAAGGCTGCCCACGCCGCGCAACTCCGACTCCACCCGCCAGGCCGCCTGCTTGAGGACCTCGGCGTCGTCGCTGCTCAGGATGAGGGACACCGCTTCCCCCGGTCCGCCGGCGCCGATGGAATACCGGACCCCGGGAATCGTCTGCATCTGGGCCCGGACCTGAGCCTCGATCTCGCCCACGGACGGACGCTCGGACTTCTCGGCGAGGACGAGGGTGACGGTGGCGCGCCGGACATCGGGCACGCCGTCCGCCCCGCCGGACCCGATCGCGGCGAAGACGGTTTCAACCCCCTCGACGTTTGCCATGCGTCTGCGGAGGGCTTCGGCGGCGGCCCGGGTGTCGGCGTAGGAACTGTTCGGCGGCAACTCGAGCAGAACAGCGGTCCGGCCCAGATCGGAGGCAGGAATGAAGCCGGTCGGAAGGAAGGGGACCACCGCTGCGGATGCGATGAAGACCGCCGTGGCCGCCCCGGCGGTGATCCATCTGTGCGCCAGCGTCCAGCGCACGCCGGCGAGGTATCGCGACATCAGCCGGCCGTCCTTGTGCGGCTTGAGCGGATGGTCCTTGAGCATGTGGGCCGCCATCAGCGGCGTCGCCAGCCGGGCCACGAGCAGTGAGGCGAGCACGGCGATCGCGGCGGTCCAGCCGAACTGCTTGAACAGCATGCCCGCGATGCCGGGCATCAGCGCCGTGGGCAGGAAGACCGCAACAAGCGTCAGGGTGGTCGCCATCACAGCCAGGGCGATCTCGTTCACCGCGTCTGACACCGCCTGGGCCGGGGGTTTTCCCATCTGTCGATGGCGGGCGATGTTCTCGACCTCGACAATGGCGTCATCGACAAGGACGCCCACGATGACCGCCAGCGACAGCAGGGTGAGGGTGTTCAGCGAGAACCCGAGCAGGGACATGGCCGCGAACGTCGGGAGTATGGAGAGCGGCAGGGCGACGGCCGCGATCACTGTCGCGCGCCAGTCGCGAAGGAACAGGAACACGACGAGGACCGCCAGAACCGCCCCCTCGATCAGCATGTGCATGGAGCCTTCAAACTGCTCCTGGGAATAGGCCGCATTGTCGAGCACCGGCGTGAAGGCGACGTTTTCGTCCCGGGCGATGGCCTTCAGGGCCTCGGCGACGCCGTCCGCGACCTTTGTCTCGTCGGCGTCCCGCGCCCGATAGATGTTGAAACCGACCGCCATGCGGCCATCAAGAAGCGCCCCCTGGGTTCGGTCCGCCGTCGTGTCCGAGACAGTGGCCACCTGGTCCAGGCGCACGCTCCGCCCGTCGACGACGACCGGCAGGGCGGCGAGCTCGGAGGCGTCATGAGCCGTCGCAATGACGCGGACGGCCTGTTTGCCGCCCGAGATCTCGCCGCCGCCGCCTGAGTTCTCCTGCTGCATGGACCGCAGGGCGCGCGACACGTCAGCGGCGGTGACGCCCATGCTGGCCAGACGCACCGGATCGACTTCGACGCGGACTTCGCGGTCGACCCCGCCGACACGTTCAAAGCGGCCGACCCCGGGGACCTGCAGGATGGCGCGTGCGACCGTATCGTCGATGAACCAGGAGAGCGCTTCCTCGTCCCGGGTTTGCGATGAGGCCGCGTAGGCGAGAATGGCGCCGTAGGCGAACTTTTCCGCCATCACCACGGGCGGATCCAGGTCCTGCGGAAGATCCGACCGGACGCTGTCGATGGCGTCCTTGGTTTCCGCCAGAGCGGCGGGCAGGGGTTTGCCCATTTCGAACTGAACGACCATGCGGACCTGGCCGTCGGTGATCGTGGTCGTCACATGCCTGAGCCCGGCGATGGCCGCGACAGCGTTCTCGGCCTTGCGCGCCACCTCGGTCTCGAGCTGGGCCGGGGCCGCGCCGGACTGTGTCAGGTTCACCGAGACCGTGGGCAGATCCATATCAGGGAGGTCCTGAATGGCCAGGGAACGGTATCCCCACACGCCGGCCAGCGTGAGGATCACGAAGAGCAGAACCACGGGAATGGGATTGCGGATGGACCAGGTTGCGAGGTTCATGCCGTCGGCCTCCCCTGCTGAGCGGCATCAGGCAGGGCAGGGCCCGCCCGCCCTTCGCGGACCAGATCTCCGTCCTTCAGGAAGCCTGCTCCGTTGATGACGATGCGGGAGCCGACAGGAAGACCGCTCAGGATTTCGACCTCGCCGCCTTGGCGTCGGCCCACCGCCACCGGATTGGCCCTGGCCCGAAGGTGCTCGCCGCTCCGTGGGACGGTGAACACGTAATGACGTCCGTCCCGCAGGACGACGCCGGCCGCGGGCGCGGTCATCGCCGGCGTGGCGGGAAGAAGGATGCGCCCTTGGGCGTACATGCCGGCGCGCGCGCCGCCCGGCCAGGTCAGATCGGCGTAGACCAGACCGAGGCGCGACCGAGGGTCGAGGCTTGGCGCGATCCGCCGGATCCTGCCGAGGGCGGCCCGGCCGTCGGGCAGGGTCAACTCGACAGCCTGTCCAGGCGCCGCGCGCGACAGTTGCGCCGCCGTCAACTCGCCATGCCACTCGAGGCGGCCCTGGCGGATCATTCTGAAAAGCTCCTGGCCGAGACCCCCCAGCGACCCCGGGGTCGCCGCCCGGGCCGTGATCACCCCGTCGTCCGGCGCCCGAACCTCCACGTAGCGGAGTTGTTCGTTCTGAGCGTCCAGCGCGGCGCGCGCCGCCGCCCTGTTCGCCCGCGCGCTATCGGCTTCGGTGACAAGACGCAGAAGCTCCTGGGCGCTGACGGCCCCGCTTGCGGTGAGGCTTTCAGCCCGGCGCTGCTCGGCCATCGCCTGCGCCTCAAGCGCTTGCGTCTGAGCCAGAACGGCCGTGAGACGCGCATGCTCCGCACGGGGAGAGGCCGGGTCGAAGGTCGCGAGGACCTGACCCCGCCGGACCCGGTCCCCCACATTGACGCGGACCTCCCTCAGCTGGAGACCGCCGATCTGGGCCCCGATGACAACCTCCTGCCAGGCGGCGACGGCGCCGGAGGCCTGTATTGTGTCCGGCCAGGCCTGTTCGCGGGTCACGCCCAGGGTGACCGTCATCGAGGGCGGGGGGGTCGCTTCGGCCGGAGCCGAATCCGCGAACGAGAGCCACGCGATGATGGCGATCGCCGCGGCCGCCAGGCCGCCCGCTATGAGGCCGGGGATGAGGAAGCGCCGCAGCCGCTGGTAGCGGTTCGGGCGGCTCGCATCGGACTTCATGTTCAGAGGGATGATCATGACTCTGGGTTTTCCTGAATGAGGACAGCCGGACCCGCGCTCCGAACGAGCGAGATCCACGCCTGTCCGGCGTCGCGAACTGCGGCGATCAAACTGTCCAGCGCGGCGGCCAGCTGGCGTCGCGCATCCTCGATCTCGAACTCACTGATCGCGCCCGCCTGCCGCTGGGCCTCGCGGGCCTGCAGCGTCCGCCGGGCCGCCAGGTAGGCGTCCTGGGCCGACGCGATGCGGGTGTTGGCCGAAACGCCTGCAGCCAGGGCGTTTTCCACATCTCTCGCGGCGACCCTGAGCGCCATGTCCAGGTCCGCGAGCGCGGCCTCGTGGCGGGCCTGGGCGGCGGAAGCGGCGGCGCGGCCCTGCCCCCCGTCAAAGAGCGGCGCGATCAGACTGGCGCCGAGGCTGCCGGGCGCGCTGCCCGTCGTCGAGCCCAGCGCGTTAAGCCATTGCCCGGCGAGCGCAGCGCCCAGGTCCAGCCGTGGCATCCGATCAGCGCGGGCCGCCTCGATATCCGCCCAGGACGCCGCCACCTCGCGTTCCGCCGCCGCCACGCCGGGGTTGGACGCCAGCACGCCCGCTGGAAGCGAGACGGGCAGGGGCGGCGGGACGGGTTGATCGGGGGCGTCGGCGAGGACCGCGGAGACCGCCTCCCGGGAGGACCCGGTGAGGACCACGAGGGCGTTGGTCAGTTCGGCGCATTGCTGACGCCTCAACGCCAGCGTCGTTCGGGCCGTGGCCAGGCCCGTTTCAGAAAGCGCGACATCAATGTCCGCATCCAGACCGGCGTCGCGGCGCTCGACCGTCAGGGCCAGGACGTGGCGGCGCGAGGCGATTTCCGAGTCGAGGGCGGCGCGTGAATGATCGCAGGCGCGCAAGGCGAGGGTTCCGTCAGCGACATCGGCGATCAGCGACAGCCGGGCCCCGTCCGCGTCCGCCACTCGCGCTTCGAGCCGACGCGCGCTGGCGGTCGTCCGGCTTCGAAGCCGGCCGAACAGATCAATCTCCCATCCAACCGAAAAGCCGGCGTCGCCTGATGTCTGATCGGCCCCGTCCTGTTCTGAGGACGTATCGGCCCAGTCTTTCGTCGCACTGGCTTCGAAGTTGAGGGTCGGCAGCTGGGCGGCGCGATCCTGTCCTGTCGCCGCCCGGGCCTCCGCGACGGCGGCGACGGCGCGATCAAGCGTAGGATTGGCCGTCAGCGCCGTCTCGGCGAGTTCGTTCACGGCTGGATCGCCGAGCGCGGTCCACCAGACGGGGCCACGACCGATCGCGGTCTCGGCGGGCGGTTGCGTGGGCTCCAGTCTGGTGCCTTCGGCGTTCATCGCCGGAGCCGTGTACGGCCCCTGCATGGCGCAACCGGGCAATGACAGCGCGACAAGGCCCGCCGCCAGGGGGACACGATATCGGCTTTTGAGTCTCGCGACCCTCGGAGGTGCGGAACACGGCTGAGACATTGCGATCGACATCAGGGGTCTCTGATCCCTCCAGCTTTCGCGGCTCTTTCAGCGGAAGCCGGGAAATGGAGAAAAACGGGCAAGCGATCGCCACGGGGAAAGGCGACGACCGGCTCGCCCGTGAAGCCCCGCTACGCGATGATGATTGTGCTGACGCGCTGGCGGTCAGGGCTGCGATAGGGCGCACGCCGCTGACCTGTCCGGCGCCGGACGTCGCGGCGAGCAGGCGTGACGTCGGGTTTTTTCCAACGCCGCCTCGCGCCTGTTGAACGCTGCGCTCGCATCTGTCGGCGTGGCGAACCGGGCGAGCCGACGAGGTCCGGTTCTCAGTTCCGGATCGCGCAGATGAGCAGGATGACAGGGGCACCCGGCCCGGAGACTGAGTGCGGGAACGCGCGCGACCGAAGCCGCAGGCTCTTGAGACCGCATCTTCTCCGCTGACCGCGAGGATAAGCGAGGCCAACGGAGAGAGCGTTCGTCAAAGCGTCCGGCGACGCGCGACGGACGCGACGGCTACTGCGGAGCCTTGTCCTGCCGGGTTTCGGGGACGTGAAGACCGGTGGCCATGCCGATCACCGCGCCGCGCAGATCCCGTCGCGAGCCGTACGCGGCGCAGGGATCGGGATCCGGAATTTTGCGGACCTCGCGCGCCTCGGTGGCGAAAGCGTCGCCGACCGCATCGCCCATGGGTTCGGCGAACTGATGCGCATCGCCGATGCGGGACAGGGACGGGGAGTCCGATCCGATCGCGTTGGCGTTCCGTCCCCAGGCGATGGCGGCGATCTGTTCCCTGGGAGGCGGCGTCAGCATCTCGCTCTCGATGGCGATGCCGCCGATCATGCCGGGCACCCGGAAGTTCAAGGGCAGGGGGTTCACGACACCGATCGCCGCGCTCAATCCGGATGCGACGGGGTCCGTGGTTTCGATACGGACGATCGCGGTGCGAATGATCGCCGTCTCGGGATCGGCGGCCGGGACCACCGTGAAACGTTCGCTGACCTCGAAGCAGATCTGGCGATCCACTTCGGACAGCAGAGCGTGGCGGTCGTTGGGGGAAAGGCTTTCACCCACGCCATCGAGGAAGACAGCCGGCGTGAGGAAAACGCGGTCGATGCTGTCCGAGGCCTGGTCATCCCGCCGTTGCGTTACGGACGCTCTCAGGCTCCTGCCTGGAGCCGACAGACCCTCATAGGACGCCAGAAATCCCGAAGGCGCGGTCGGCGCGGTCTGACACCCGCCGAGCACCAGGACGCCGAGTGCGGGCCAGAATAAGGAGATGCGGTTGATCATGACGGCCTCAGACGAAGATGTGAAAGGGATGGTGGGAGACCGTCAGCGTTCGATCCCGATCTCGACGCCCGGCTTGTGGTTTCAACGGCCGCATGAGCGTCCTTCAGGGCGATGGAGCTTTGGGAGGGGGAGCAAGCGCGGTGTCAGGGAACCTTGAGCGCCGAACCTTTCGTCAGGCTTTCTCCGCGGGTCGTCACGCCCCGCGCGGGATAGACAAGAATCGACCTGGCGGCGGGGTGGTGAAACGGCGATGCCGTGCCGGTGCGCGCACTCAGGCCCTTCTGTCCTGCATCGTATCGACGAACATCCGCATCAGCCGGACCAGATCATCGAAATCCGCCTTCGCCCAGTCGCCGAAGAGGGCCACGACCATCTCCTCGCGGGCGCGGTCCAACGCATCTGTGGCCTGCTTGCCCTGGGGGGTGATGACGGCGGTGCGCACTCGTTTATCGGTGGCGCCCGCGCGCCGCTCGACGAGACCCAGCTCCTCAAGCCGCGCGACCTGTCGACTGACCGTGGTGTGGTCGCGGCCGATCCGACCGGCGAGGTCGACCACGCCGATCGGTCCCATCCGTTCGACCAGGACAAGGAGAGGAAAGAGCGCGCGCTCCAGCGACAGGCCCGCCTTGTCGAGCAGGGCGGTGTCCCGCTCTGGCTGGTTCATGATCATCATGACGTCGACCAGCGATCGATGCAGCTCAGGCAGAAGCTTCCTGATATGTGCATTATGCACTTTGTTCGTTGACACGCCGGAGCCCTCCACTATTGTGTGCATAATACACATTGAGGTGGACGATGGAAGAACCCGGCGAACTCGAGGTCTTGATCTGCGGCGCCGGTGCGGCGGGGTTGACCCTGGCCATCGATCTTGCGCGGCAGGGCGTATCGTTCCGACTGATCGAGAAGATGGATCGTCCCTTCGCGGGTTCGCGAGGAAAGGGCCTCCAGCCGCGTACGCTGGAGGTCTTCGAGGATCTCGGCATCGTTGACCGGATCGTCGCGGCTGGCGGGCTCTACCCGCCTCTGCGGGAATATGGCGAAGACGGCGCCTACGCCGAGAACGCCATAGGAGACGCGCACAGGCCGACCCCTGCCGAGCCCTATCTCTTTCATTTGATGATCCCCCAATTCCTCACCGAGCAGGTGATGCGCGAGCGGCTCGCCGAACTCGGCCAGGAGGTCGAATCCGGATGCGAACTGGTCGGGTTCGAGGAGGACGGGGAGGGCGTGACCGCGCGCGTCAGGCGCGCCGGCCGGGAGGACCGGATACGCGCCCGCTTCCTCGTGGGCGCCGACGGGGGGCGAAGCTTCGTCCGGGGAGAACTCGGCATCGACTTCCCCGGCAGGACGCTCGGCGTCCGGGCCATCGTCGCTGATGTCGTGCTGAGCGGATTGGAACGCGATGCGTGGCATCAGTTCAACGGCGCCGACATGGCGCGGCTTGTCATGGTCTGTCCGCTCGCCGGAACGGATCTGTTCCAGGTTCAGGCGCTGATCTCCCCGGATGGCGATCCCGACCTTTCGGCCAACGGCCTGGAGCGTATGATCTGCGAGCGGACCGGTCGGACCGATGTGGAGATCGCCTCGGTCGCCTGGGCGTCGGCCTATGGCATGAACGCCCGGCTGGCGGATCGCTACCGGGCAGGCCGGACGTTCATTGTCGGCGACGCCGCTCACGTTCATCCCCCGACAGGCGGGCAGGGTCTCAACACCAGTGTTCAGGATGCCTATAACCTCGGCTGGAAGCTCGCGGCCGTTCTCGCCGGCGCTCCCGATACCCTGCTCGACACCTATGAGGAGGAGCGGCGTCCCGTCGCGGCGGACGTGCTGGGGCTTTCGACCAGACTGCTCGAGACCAAGGGCGGACCGGCCGGGATGCGACGCGGACGCGAAACCCAACAACTCGACATCCACTATGTCGCCTCGGCCCTCTCCTACGACGAGGGGCCTCGATCCAGCGGCCCGGTCGCCGGCCGGCGCATGCCAGACGCGGCGCTGACCGGCGCCGCGGGACAGCCGCGCCGCCTCTTTGACGTGCTGACGGGGCCGCATTGGACCCTGCTTGTGTCCAGCCCGGACTACCCGACAGCGACATCGTCCCGCGAGGGTTTGCGGGTCGTCACGGTCGGCGAAGGCGCGGAGCTGCGCGACGCCTCGAACCAGCTTGGTTTGGCGAAGGGCGGCAGTCTGCTCATCCGGCCGGACGGCTATGTCGGCGCCACCTTCGACAGCGCGCGCGGCCAGCCCGTCGACGACTATCTTTCGAGGGTTCTCCCGGGGGCGCCGCCTTCGTGAATACGCCTCGTCGGCCCGGAGGACCGTCTCCGCGCGGCCGTCACGGTCTTGGGCCGCGTTCGAGATAGGTGCCCAGCGCGATGAAGGTTTTCACGGCGTTGAAGCCCTCCATCTGGTGGAGCCGCCCCAGCAGGTCCTCAAGCGCCGAAGGGTTCGCCGCGCGGACCTTCAGGATCATGGCCGTGTCGCCGGCGACGGTGTGGATCTCCTCGATCTCCGGGAAGCCGGCCGCTTCTGGACAAAGGTGAACTCCCGCTCCGGGTGCTCTACCGCCGCCTACTCAAATGAGCAGGCTCATCGCGAGCGGGCGACGGTTCGAGACAGCTCTCCGATCGTGACCTCGCCGAAACGGGTGAGCAGACGCTGCTCGGCCTCGTGCATCGCGTCCCGCATGGCGGCGTTGACCGCCTGTTCCACCAGGCAGCGCGGGTGGTCGTCCGAAATGCCGATGGCGAACACCTTCGGGCTGCCCAGGGCGGCATGGATGTCCCGAAGCGTCACTTCGTCGAGCGGTTTGGAGAGCCTCCAGCCCCCCCCATGACCTTTGTCCGACGTCAGATACCCCGCCGCCTTCAGCCCTCCCATCGTGCGCCGGACCACGACGGGATTGGTCTGCAGCATCTTGGCGATTGTTTCAGAAGTCACCGGACCAGGCATGTGATCCATGTGGATCAACACGTGCAGCATTCGGGAGAGGCGGCTGTCGGTGGGCATCCGTCCAACCTAGGCGAAGCCGTCACGCAACAAAAGGGGTTGCTTAACCCGATTGCAGGCGGATATAGTCTCGCAATGTCATGAGTTACGAGAGTGAGGCGATGAGCGAATACGATGCGATCGTGGTGGGCGGCAGTTTCGCCGGCCTGTCAGCCGCAATGCAGCTGGCGCGCGCGCGGCGCCGGATACTGCTGGTCGACGCCGGTCGGCCGCGCAACCGCTTCGCCGCAACCTCCCACGGCTTCCTGGGTCAGGACGGCGTGGCGCCGGCGGAGATCATGCGGGAGGGGCTGACCCAGCTCTCTCGCTATCCCACGGTCGACTTCGTCCATGCCGAGGCGCTGACGGCCGCGCTGGACGAGGAGGGCGCGTCGCTGACCCTGTCCGACGGCGCGGCGGTGCGGGCGCGCAAGCTGATCCTGGCGACCGGGGTCGCGGATGACCTGCCGCTTGAGTCCATGCGTCCGCGATGGGGCGTGAGCGTCCTGCATTGTCCCTATTGCCATGGCTACGAAGTGCGGGACCGAAGCCTGGCCGTGATCGCCAATGTCGCCGGGGCCGCCCACCAGGCGTTGATTCTCCCGGACTGGGGGCCGACCACCTTCTATACTCAGGGGGTGTTCGAGCCCTCGCCGGCAGAGGCGGCGCAACTGGCCGCACGCGGCGTGGAGATCGAACGCACGCCGGTGGTCGAACTCCTCGGGGAGGGG
The DNA here is from genome assembly GCA_034189955.1 of Pseudomonadota bacterium. Lineage (GTDB taxonomy): Bacteria > Pseudomonadota > Alphaproteobacteria > Caulobacterales > Caulobacteraceae > Brevundimonas. The sequence goes on from JAXHTU010000012.1 coordinate 15,966, forward strand.
GCGGAGACGCGCGGCCTGAAGCTGGCTGACGGTCGGGAGGTCCCGGCCGGAGCTGTCTTCACCGCGCCGAAGACGCGCATGGCCAGTCCGCTTGCAGAACAGCTCGGATGCGCCTTCGCAGACGGGATGACCGGGCCTTACGTCCAAGTCGACGAGACGCAGCAGACGAGCCTTGCCGGAGTCTTCGCGGCCGGCGACGCGGCCACGCAGATGTACAACGCCACCTTCGCCTCCGCCGCCGGCGTCATGGCGGGTGTCGCCGCCCACCGGGCCCTGGTTCTTGAGGCGGCCGCAGCATGAACGGCTTCGATGATCCCCAGGCGGTCGCCCGCTACACAGACAATCCGCCCCGGCTCGTGCCGGGCTTCGCAGACCTGCAGAAGATGACGCGGCTCTTGCTGGCCGAGACGGCGTCGGCCGACGGCCGCATCCTGGTCGTCGGAGCCGGAGGCGGGCTGGAGCTCAAGGTCTTTGCAGAGGCCGAGCCCGGCTGGCGCTTCGTCGGCGTCGATCCGTCTTCCGAAATGCTGAAGCTCGCCCGGCGAACGCTGGGCCCCTTGGCGGAACGGGTCGACTGGCACGAAGGCTATATCAGCTCGGCGCCGGAAGGACGCTTCGATGGCGCTTCATGCCTGCTGGTCCTGCATTTCGTGCCGGCTGAAGAGCGGGTCGCCATGCTCGTGGAAATTCGGCGTCGGTTAAAACCGGGGGCTGCTTTCGTAATGGCGCATCACAGCATCCCGGATGGGCCAGAGCGAAATCTCTGGTTGGACCGGCTTGAGGCTTTCGGCAACACCAACGGCGTATCGTTCGACAGGACGAACGGTGGGGCGCGGGTGTTGGGGGAGCGGCTGCCGATCATCTCGCCTGAAGCGGAGGCCGATCTGCTGCGCGCGGCCGGCTTCGCGGATCCCCAGCTGTTCTACGCCGCCCTGACTTACCGAGGATGGGTCGCGAGAGTCTGACGACAGCGCCGCCTTCCCGGCAAGAACCTGATGTCCGCTCGTGACTCATTGCGGCGGTTGGCGACGTCCGCTTTCGGGCAGTGCGCAAGCATCGGGTGTCGTCTGGCCGCGGCTGGCGGCGAGCCACACCCCGTTTCCGCCCATCAGCCGGAGAGCAGTCAAGGCTCCAGTGCGCTATGAGACCGGTCAGTCAGACGATCTATAAGGCCGATGGCGCCAGCCGATTAAAGCTAAGGATTCACCATCGTGATCCAGACCGACGGGACCGACGAACTTCTGCGCACGCTCGTGCTGGTCCTCGACCTCTGCGGGACATTCGCCTTTGCCCTCAGCGGGGCCATGGCGGGTGTGCGGCGGCGGCTCGATCTGTTTGGCGTGCTCGTGCTGTCTTTCGCGGCCGCCACGTTCGGGGGCATAGCCCGGGACTTGCTGGTCGGCGCGACGCCGCCCGCGGCCTTACAGGACTGGCGGTATCTGGCGGTGTCCCTGACGGCCGGAGCCATCGTCTTCTTCTGGTCGTCCCTGATTGAGAAGCTGCGCAATCCCGTCCGCATGCTGGACGCGATGGGCTTGGCGCTGTTCGCGGTCGCCGGCACGGAGAAGGCCCTCGCCTTTGGCTTGAGCCCGGCGATGGCCGCCCTGCTGGGGATGCTGACGGGCATTGGGGGAGGTGTCGCGCGCGACGTCCTGCTGGCGGAAATTCCGGCGGTCCTTCGGTCGGACCTCTATGCGGTGGCCGCGCTGCTCGGGGCGGGGATCGTGGCCGGGGGCAGTCTGCTGAATCTGCCCGTGCTGGTCACGGCGCTGGCCGGCGGCCTGGCCTGTTTCAGCCTGCGGTTGGCGGCGATCCGACGGGGGTGGAGACTGCCTGTCGCGGCAGCCGGGCGGAGATAGACCGTTCTGATTCTGCCGGGCTTTAGACAGGTCTGCTGTAGAATGCGGCAGCTCGCCCAGAGTTGACATTTGACGCTCCGGGAGCGCACTATCGCCTCGTTATGTGGAAATGCGCCATCCCTTCGCGGAATACGCTTCACGCCGGACGCTTCGTCGGAGGCGTCTAGCCCCAAACTCGTCTTGAGCGAAAGCTCAGAGTTTGGGGACTGTCTTCTTGCACGCAATACATTGAAGTCAGCGGCGCGATAACTTCGGCTGCTCACCACGCGTGTCCGGAAGTCCAGACTTTTTCCTGCAATCTGAACGCTGCGCGCCTTGGAGGCGTACGCCCTGCCGGGCCGCGTCAAATCCAACTGAACCGGACAACGTCATGACGAAAACCAAATCCAGGACGGTCAAGAAGCCGCGACTTCTCATCACGACCAGCGATCTCGAACGCCTGGAGTCGATGGTCGGCAATTCACCGACCTCCGCCGCCGCCAAATTGCTGGGGGAGGAGCTCGACCGCGCCGTGGTCGTCGGCGACTCCTTCAACGGTCGGCCGTTCTGCCGGATCGGGAGCCGGATCACCTACGAGGATCAGGGGTCCGGCCAGACGCGCGAAATCGAGCTCGTCCTGCCCGCCGAGTCCGACATCGACAAGAGGTGCGTTTCCGTCCTCAGTCTCGTCGGCGCCGCCTTGCTGGGCCTGACGACGGACGCCGAGTTCGATTGGACGGACGACAAGGGCCGGCCGCACCGGCTCAAGGTCCTGGATGTGGTGAATGACCATGCCCCGCACATCGGATAGCGACGCGCGGCTGCTCGCGGCCGCATCGTCGGAAGCGCTCTGCGCGGCGCGCTGGGATCGCATTGATCTCGAGACCCGTCGGCCGGGCGCGGCGCATCGTGAAATGCTGCTCGCGAGGGCGGCCGAATTGGCCCTGTCCCCCGTGGGGCGGGACCAGCTGATGTCGCTCGCCCTCGAGCGCGGCGCGTCGACGGGCGACCCTGATGCGTCCCTGATCGATGCGTCCGAACGGCCCGCCGAACGCGCCCGGATCGCCCGCAGCGTCTTCGGACGAGGGCCTCGCCGGTCGTCCGAGACCGAGGCGCTGGTGGTCCAGATCGAGGAGGAGCACGCGCGGCGTCTGGGCCGGGAGGCGCGGTTCGACCTCCTGCCGGAGCGTCTGCTGCAGGATGCGATCCTGCAGGAACTGCTGTGGGATCATCCCGACATACCGGCGAGCGACGATACCCGGCTGACCATGCTCTGCTCCGTCGCCCGCCTTCGCGCGCGATCCGAAGACCTGTCGTCCGGCTGGTCGTGGGGCGCACTGCCGCGCTGGTTCAACGCATTTCTGAAACGAGCGGCCTGATGAGAGAAAGACACAACATCGTCGGGACGGAAGTCGGTCGGCCGCGACCACCCTTCTATATGCGACCCGGCCCGAGGCTCCGGACCCGGCGATCCGGGGGTGCAAAGGTCTGGGTCATCGGCGCGCTGATGCTGATCGCCGCCGGAGCAGGCCTCGTGCTGTTCATCTGACATCCGACGGCGGCGAACCCGAAGCGCCGTTGATCCTCGTTGGTGAAGCCCTATCTTGAGTCAAAGGCAGAAAAATCCATAGAACAGTCAGGAGTTCTAAAGTGAACAAATGGCCCGAAAACCCTCCCGGGAGAATCCTTCTTGCAACTGACCTGAGCGGGCGAAGTGATCGTGCGCTGGACCGGGCGGTTCAACTCGCCAACACCTGGAAGGCGGAACTGCACGTCATGCATGTTCTGGAAGAGAGTTCAGCCCTTTCTGACAGCCGGGGCCTTCCATCGTGGCGCTGGCCTCCGGACATGGCGACTGTCGTCGAGCGCCAGATCCGAGAGGACATCTATGGAACCTGCCCCAACCTGCGCTTCCACGTCGAGGAAGGCCCCGTCCTGGCGTCGATCCTCAAGATCGTCGCGCGCGAAAAGCCTGATCTGGTCATCGTCGGCGGGCGGCGGCCCGAGCCATTCGGCGATCTGGGAAAAACGATCGATGAACTGTTCAGGCGGTGTCCCGTCTCCGTCCTGGTGGTCAAACGACGTCCGCACGGCCTTTACCGGAAGGTGGTCGTCGGCGACGACTTCACCCCGGAAGCGCGGCACGGACTGGAGGTCGCCGTACGGCTCTTCCCCGAGGCCGAATTCGCTCTGATGCACGCCCACGAGATCGCCTACGGCCGCCTGTTCCTGAACTCTTCTCTCAGCGAGGCTTTCGGGGAGATGGAAAGGGCGACCATTCGCGAGTCCTTGGCCGGGGCGGCCATTCCGGACGACATTCGGGGCCGCATCGACACCCTGATCGAGCACGGCGCTCCAGAAGTCATGCTCAGCAGCTACGTTCGTGAGAAGGCGGCCGACCTGACTGTAATAGGCGCCTACGAGCGCGGCCGACTCTTTCATGCGGTCGTGAAGGGCAAGGGTCCCCGGATAGTCCAGGCCGTTCCGGGAGACGTGCTGGTGGTCAGGCCGGAGCGGGAACGAGACGCCGGCTAGTCGTCACGAATTTCGCCCTTCGAGGACCTCATCGGCCGTCGGCGGCGACCCCACGCGGTCGTCCGGCCGCACCGTCACGACCCCTCCGCCCCTGCGTAGCGTAGTGACGATCAGTTCGATCTTGGCGGCGGAGGGGCGAGCGACTTCCAGAAGCTGACCCAACCACGCTCGGAGGTCGGAGCCGGGCGCGGATGGAAATGGGTCGGCCAACCAGCCGGTGATGAGGGCGGGTCCGAGGTCAGGGATCAGAACCCGCCCCAGGCGGGGGCTATCGTCGCCCGGGGCGGCTTCCTCATCGACGCCTGAAGAACCGTTCGCACCCATGATGAGCGAGCCGACATTCACGTCGCCCAGCCCCACGGCATGCAAATCCTCGACCGCGCGACGCGCGTCATCTGGCCGGTCATAGAGCTGGATGGTGGCGCGGGGCATGGGAGGAGTCGCCTTGCTGTCGGTGGCGCCGTCTCCGGCGCCGGATTGTAGAGAGATGGCGGTCGCGTTGCGCGACTTCGCCGATATTGTGATCCTCCAACGCGCCGGTACGTTAAACGGACCCCCGCCGGAATCGGCAAGCCCCTATTCGGAGACGTCCCGTCATCCCCGAGCGTGACCTTCTGACCATCATGGCTGCGGCGCCCTTTCTGGGGGCGATCCTGGCCGGCTTTCTGCCGACGCGGGCGAGGAACGCGGCGGCGGGGTTGTCGTGGACCGTGGCCCTGGCCGGGCTGGTCTGCGCCATCCTGCTCTATCCGGCCGTCGCTGACGGCGGGATCGTCCGCTACGAGCTCAGCTGGCTGCCTTCGCTGGGGCTAAACATCGTCCTGCGGCTCGACGGCCTGGCGTGGCTGTTCTCGATGCTGGTGCTGGGCATCGGCGTCCTGGTGATCCTGTACGCCCGCTACTACATGGCCGCGACCGATCCGGTCCCCCGCTTCTTCTCCTTCCTGCTGGCCTTCATGGGGGCGATGCTCGGGGTGGTGATCTCGGGGAACATCATCCAGCTGGTGGTTGTCTGGGAGTTGACCAGCCTCTTCTCCTTCCTGCTGATCGGCTACTGGCATCACAGCACGGCGGCCCGCGAAGGGGCCCGGATGGCGCTGACGGTCACGGCGACCGGCGGGCTCTGCCTGCTGGTCGGGATGGTGCTTCTGGGCCAGATCGCCGGCAGCTTCGATCTGGACGTCGTGCTGGCCTCGGGCGATCTCATCAAGTCCAGCCCCCTCTACCTGCCAGCCCTTCTGCTGGTGCTGGCCGGCGCCCTGACCAAGAGCGCGCAGTTTCCCTTCCATTTCTGGCTGCCGCGGGCCATGTCGGCGCCGACGCCGGTCAGCGCCTACCTCCACTCGGCGACCATGGTGAAGGCCGGGGTGTTCCTGCTGATCCTGCTGTGGCCGGTGCTCGCCGGGACGCCGGCCTGGTACATGATCGTTGGCACCGCCGGCATGGCGACGCTGCTGGTGGGCGCCTACAGCGCCATCTTCCAGCACGACCTCAAGGGTCTGCTGGCCTATTCGACCATCAGCCATCTGGGCCTGATTATGGTCCTCCTGGGCCTTGGGACGCCGCTGGCCCTGGTCGCCGCCATCTTCCACACGGTCAACCACGCCACCTTCAAGGCCTCGCTGTTCATGGCAGCGGGGATCATTGATCACGAGACCGGAACGCGAGACCTGCGCCGGTTGAGCGGGCTCTACCGGTTCATGCCCATCACGGCCACGCTCGCCACGGTCGCGGCCGGCGCCATGGCCGGGGTGCCCCTGCTGAACGGCTTCCTGTCCAAGGAGATGTTCCTGGCTGAGGCGCTGGAAAACAGCGGCGGCAGCTATCTGAGCTACGCCCTCCCGGTTATGGCCACGGTGGCGAGCGCGTTCAGCGTGCTCTATTCGCTCCGGTTCATCCACCAGACCTTCTTTGGACCCGCGCCGGTGGGACTGGACCGGACGCCGCATGAGCCGCCCCGGTGGATGCGTTTTCCGATCGAATTGCTGGTTCTCGCCTGCGTCGTCATCGGGGTGATCCCCGGGATCACCATCGGCCCCTATCTGGCCACGGCGGTGCATGCGGTGCTGGGAGACCAGACGCCCTACTACAGCCTGAAGGTCTGGCACGGGTTCAATCCGCCCCTGCTGATGAGCCTGATGGCCCTTGTCGGCGGCGTGGTGCTGTATCTTCGGTTCCGCCAAGTGATCAACACCAACCCCCGCGGGGGCCCCAAGGTGTTCAGCCGCTTCAACGGCGGACTTATGTTCGACGCGGTCATGACCTCGGCTCGCCATGGGGCCAGGCGTCTGGAAACGATTTTCGGAGCGGTGCGGCTGCAGGCCCAACTCCGCGCCCTGGTGGTGGTCGCCATCGTCGCGGCGGTGCTGGCGGTGGGCGGCCGGCGGATGATCCCGGCCGAGGCGGGCGCGGCGTTCGGACAGATCGATCCGGGCTTCGCCCTGTTGTGGCTCATTGGTTGCGCCTGCGCCGTCGGCGCCGCGTGGCAGGCGAAATATCACCGGCTCGCGGCGGTCATTCTCATGGGCGCCGCCGGGCTGGTGAGCTGCCTAACCTTTGTCTGGCTGTCGGCGCCGGACCTGGCGGTGACACAGTTGCTGGTCGAGATCGTCACCACCGTGCTGCTGCTGCTGGGGCTGCGCTGGTTGCCGAAACGCCTCGACTTCCTGCCGCCCTCGAGCGCCAACCGGGCCCAGAGCCGACGGCGTCGTCGGCTGGACCTGATGATCGCGACGGCCGCCGGCGCGGGGGTCGCGCTGACGGCGTTCGCCGTGATGACGATTCCCCGCGACCTGACGTCCATCTCCACCTTCTTCATCGAGCACTCGTATGAGCAGGGCGGCGGCCGCAACATCGTCAACGTCCTGCTGGTCGACTTCAGGGCGTTCGACACCTTCGGCGAGATCACTGTGCTCGGCATCGTCGGATTGACGATTTTCGCCTTGCTGCGGCGGTTTCGACCGGCCCCCGACAGCCTGCCCCAGCCGGACCAGCAGCGGCGCCAGAACGCCAACGACGATCTTCGCGACAACCATTCCGCGGGCACGACCCTGTCGGACGCCATGCTAATTCCCCGCGTGGTCATGAACGGGCTGTTTCCGTTCATTCTGGTTCTGTCGGCTCACCTCTTCCTTCGCGGCCACGACCTGCCGGGGGGCGGGTTCGCCGCCGGCGTCGCCCTCTCCATTGCCTTCATCCTCCTCTACATGGGATCGGGCGCGCGTTGGGTAGAGGACCGCCTGCGGGTTCGTCCTCTCTCATGGGTCGGACTTGGCTTGCTGATCGCCTGCCTTACAGGGGCAGGCTCCTGGCTGTTCGGCTATCCGTTCCTGACGTCCTATTTCCAGTATGTGGATCTACCGGTTATCGGCCGACTGCCTATGGCGACAGCGGTACTGTTTGATCTTGGCGTGGTCGTTCTGGTTCTCGGCGCGACCCTGCTGATCCTCATCGCGCTCGCCCACCAGTCGCTGCGGCGGCCCCGGCTGAGCAAGGGGACACAGCCCCCTCCCGCTCCCGTCATCGAGGAGGCTCCCTGATGGAACTCATCCTTGCCGTCGGGATCGGCGTCTTAGTCGCGTCGGGCGTCTGGCTAATCCTGCGCCCGCGGACCTTCCAGGTGATCATCGGCCTGTCCCTGATCGCCTATGCGGTGAACCTGTTCATCTTTGCGATGGGCCGGCTGCGCGTGGGCGCGCCCCCCGCGCTGACCAGCACGGAGGCGATCGACGCGGCGCAGTACACCGACCCGGTGCCCCAGGCGCTCGTCCTGACCGCGATCGTGATCAGCTTCGCCCTGACGGCCCTGTTCCTGGTGGTGCTTCTGGCCGCCCGGGGTCTCACCGGCACCGACCACGTCGACGGGCGGGAGCCGCCTGAATGACCGGCCTTGCGGATCACCTGATCATCCTGCCGATCATCCTGCCGCTGGTGACGGCGGCGGCCATGTTGCTGTTCGACGAGCGCCGGCGCAGGCTGAAGGCGGCGCTCAGCCTCCTGACCTTGGCCGGCATTCTGGCGGCGTCCGTCGCCCTGCTTTCCGGAGCCGCGTCGGAAGGCGGCGAGGCCCCGCAAGTCTATGCCCTGGGGAACTGGGCCGCCCCGTTCGGCATCGTCCTTGTCGCGGATCGACTCTCGGCCCTGATGCTGGTGCTCTCCAGCACCCTCGGCGCGGGAGCCCTGTTGTTCGCCTTGGCGCGCTGGGACGGGGCCGGGCCGCGGTTCCACGCCCTGTTCCTCCTGCTCCTCATGGGCGTCAACGGCGCCGTATTGACCGGCGACCTGTTCAATCTGTTCGTGTTCGTCGAGCTTATGCTGGCGGCGTCGTACGGGCTTGTCCTTCACGGGTCCGGAGAGGAGAGGGTGCGCGCCGGCCTGCACTACATCGCCATCAACCTCGGCGCCTCGATGCTGTTCCTGATCGGCGTGAGCCTGATCTATGGCACCGCGGGAACCCTGAACATGGCGGACCTGGCGGGCCGGATCCCCGCCCTGTCCGACGATGTGCGACCACTGTTCGAACTGGGGTGCGCTGTCCTCGCCATGGCCTTCCTGATCAAGGCGAGCACCTGGCCGCTCGGCTTTTGGCTACCCCGCACCTATGCGGCGGCCAGCGCGCCCGTGGCGGCCATGCTGGCGATCATGAGCAAGGTTGGAGTCTACGCCCTGATCCGGCTTTCATTGCTGCTGTTCGGCCCGGCGGCCAGCGCTTCAGCGGGGTTCGGCGACGATTGGTTGCTGGCCGCCGGCCTGGCGACGATCGCCTTCGGAACCGTGGGCGCCCTGGGCGCCCGCGAGCTGACCCGGGCGGTGGGCTTTTCCATCATGATCTCGTCGGGCACGGTCCTCGCCGCGCTCGGCCTTGGAGACGATCGAGCGCTCGCCGGGGCGCTGTTCTACATGGCGGGATCGACGCTCGCGGCTGGAGCGCTTTATCTGCTGGCCGAGATCCTCGCCCGGGACGGCATTGAGATCGTCGAGGACGCCTCGGAGCAGGTCTTCGCCGACGAGTATCAGGACCCGTTCGATCAGGAGACACGGGAAGACGCTATCGCCATCCCGCTGACCGTCGCCGTGCTGGGGGGAGCGTTCCTGGCCTGCACCCTCACCCTCGCCGGCCTGCCGCCCTTGGCGGGATTCATCGGCAAGCTCGCCATGTTTATCGGGGCCCTCTCTTCTGAGGGCGGAGGACCCGGTTTCGCCGGTTGGACCACAGTAGCGCTTCTGACCCTGTCCAGCCTCGGCGTCCTGATCTGCCTCGCCCGGTTCGGGGTGGCCGAGCTCTGGGTTCCGGCTGAGGAGCCCTCGCCCAAGGTTCGGCCCGTGGAGTTCGCCGCGCTCGCCGGCCTGATCGGCGCCGTTCTCCTGCTCACGCTCTTCGGTGGAACCGTGATGGGCTACATGGACCAGACAGTGGCCGGCCTGGGCCGGCCGGGGGAATACATCTCGGCGGTTCTGGGGGCGGAAATCCGATGATGCGTCGCCTCTTTCCGCACCCGCTCCTGTCGCTGGGCGTCCTGGCGATGTGGCTGGCGCTGCAGTCCTCCCTCGCCCCGGCGACGGTCTTGATGGGCCTGATCCTTGCCGTGCTCACGCCGTTTGCGATGCGCGCCCTGGAACCGGAGCGCCCCAAGGTGGGCTCCCCGCTGCGGATCCTTGAGTTGGCGGGCGTCGTGCTGAAGGACATCGTTCGGTCGAACTATGCGGTGGCGTCCATTCTTCTCGGTCGTCGTGGCCGCGAACGCGTCTCCGGCTTTGTCCGGATCAAACTCGATCTGCGCGATCGATACGGACTGGCGGCGCTCGCCATCATCCTGACCGCGACCCCGGGCACGCTCTGGGTCCAGTATGACGCCGCGACGGGCACGTTGCTGCTTCATGTCTTCGATCTGCTCGACGAGAACGAATGGCGGCGGCTGGTGAAAGAGCGGTACGAGCGCCGGTTGAGGGAGATTTTCGAATGACCGCCGCCGCCGTGCTTGATGTGGGCCTGGGGCTCGCGCAGCTGCTTCTCGTCCTTGCCATGACCTTGGCGGCCTGGCGCATCCTGCGAGGTCCTCGCGCCCAGGATCGGGTGCTCGGCATGGACACCCTCTATCTGAACGCCATGCTGTTCGTCGTGGTCTTCGGGATGAGGACAGGAAGCACGATCTATTTCGAGGCGGCGCTGATCATCGGTCTTCTGGGCTTCGCGGCCACCGTGGCGCTGGCCAAATTCCTGATGCGCGGAGAGGTGATCGAATGACCGGCGCCGATATATCTGTCTGGCTGGTCTGGGCCATCGTCATCCCCGTCGTTGCGGGTGCGGCCCTGTCCTTTCTGGGCGCCACAGGCTTGATTAGCCTGAAGTCGTTTTACGATCGGGTGCACGCCCCCACCCTCGGCGCCACCCTGGGCGGGTTCCTCATCGTCGTCGGTTCAATCGCGCTCCCGTTCGCCGCCGAGGGCCGCTTGGTGTTTCGTGATCTTTTGATTGTCGTATTCATCACCTTGACGACGCCCGTAACCTTCATCCTGCTGGCGAGGGCGGCGGTGTATCGGGACAGGGTAGAGGGGAATGCCGACGCCCCTGAGGAGGCCTGAGCCTCGCCCCCGGAGGCACCGGGCGTGAACTTCAGACCGGCTGGGGTGTATAGAGGAGAGCCGATCAGAGGAGACGATCTGTGGAAGTAGTCATCATCGCTCGCAACGGTCTGGCCGATCGTCTGGTGCAGATGGTCAGATCAACTGGAAGCCACGCCACGATCCATGATCGGTGGAACGACGAGGTCGAGGCTCGGGTCGGCAACGGCAGACCCGCCCTGATCATCATGGAGCCTGACCTCCGGACCTTCCAACGTCATCTGCCCAAACCGTCGTCAAGGCATCGGGTGGCTATCGCCTACCTAACCCCTGAGGGGCCCCGCGATCTCTGGGAGGGTGACAGTCCGATCGCATTCCTGCCAAGCCACTTCGACGCCGGGGATATTCGCACGCTCCTGCAGATGGCCGCCGCGGTTCTGGAAGTTCCTGTTGTTTCGCCATGGTCAGCAACTGTTCCCCCGCAGGATCGGTCGGGGATGGTGCTCGGAACTGTTGCGGGCATTTGCATTCTGCTGGGCGGAACCATCGCCTATCGGCTGCCCGGGGTCGCGCAGTGGACGGCCGACACCTCGGCGACGCCGTACTATCTGGTTGCAGGCCTTGCCCTGTTGGCGGCCGGCTGTTTGCTGAAGCTTCGCCGGCCAGCCACGGGCGGATTGCAGTTCGCTGTGATCGCAACGCTGGTTGGTCTCAGCGCGGAGTAAAAACTTGCCGGATAGGGGGCTTCGCCACCCCGCCCCTCGTTGAACCGCCAGACTCGACTTTTTGACCTACCAGTGTTTCCATTTCGTCATGGGGCGACTGCTGGACAGGCTGCTGGAAGGCTCCCACGCGTATCGGATCGAGCGCGTGACAGGAGGCTACACGTTGGTAGCCGAGGCTAACTGTCTCGATGAATTCAGTAATCTGGTTCGCGAGGCGGCGGCCGCGGCCGGCGAAGACTGCTTGGTATTCCCCGTGAGCCAAGGCAGCCATATCTACAGCGAGATGCTGGTTCTGCCGCTAGACGGCGCTGCCGGTTCTGGCTGAGCGCGGTCGACTCTGCAGCTTAGTCCAGCCGAAAAAGCAGTCTCTCCGGACGTGTCCCGTGGGGCGAATCCAGTCTTCCACCTGCCGACCGGGGCACACTTTCCTCGGTGGGAAGCTCCGCCGGATGTCTTGTTTCCGCCGCTCAGCTAACGGCCGGTTCTGGCGCTGAGAGGAAGCCCTTGTTGTGCTTGATCTTTGCATGCCTCAACGGATCGCGCTCGGTGCACCGGAATCATACGTCTTCCAGATCGCGCAGGTCGCGCCCGCGCGTCTCGCGACCGAGCCAGGCGATAAGAATGAGGGCCCCGGCCATCGGGATGCCGATCAGAGCCGCCGCTACCCCGAATGGAGGGGTCAGCGCCGCGACGCTGAGCCCTTGGGCGAGCAGGCCGCCTAGCTTGGAACAGCCCGCGATCCAACCCGTGGCGCGGCCTCGAATTCTCAGCGGGTAGTTCTCGGCGGTGTAGGGCAGGATGATCGAGATCACGCCGCTGGAGCCGACGATCAGCAGCGCCAGCGGCGCGATCGGGTCGGCCAGCCAGGGCACACCCGCGCCCCGCAGCAGAAAGCCGACGAGGCCCAGCGCGGTGACGCCCAGCATCAAGGCGAGCGACTTCTTGGTCGACCAGCGACTGTAGAGCCAGACCGAGACGAGCACGGTCGGCGCCGCGATCAGGGTGGATTTGGCAATCAGCGCCCCAGCCGCCTCGACGCTGCGGCCTTCGGCCACCAAGGCGCCCGGCAGCCAGAGCAAGAGACCGAAGTTGACCAGCCCCCAGCTCAGCGCCGCCAAGGTAAGGGCGATCGTTACGCCGAGGTGCCGGCGATCAACCGGCGGAAGGTGCGAGTGGCTTTCACGGGGCTCCTCGGTTTGACCTTCGGCGTTTGAGCGGACGACGGCGCCGAACCGGGCGAGTACGGCTTTGGCCTCGTCGATGCGTCCGATATGCTGGAGGAACCGCGCCGATTCCGGTAGCAGCGGGCTCAGAGCGATCAGCAACAGGCCGGTCGGCAGGTTGAGAAACCACATGATCCGCCAGCCCCAATCGGGCTGCAGCCAAGCGGCAAGCACGCTGGCGGCGAAATAACCCCCAACCGCCCCGATGCCGCCTACCAGCACCAGGGCCCATCCACGGTGTCGGGTCGGCATGATCTCGGCCAGAAGGGCATAGGCCACCGGCAGCATGCCGCCGGCTGCGGCGCCCATCAAAAAGCACATGCCGACATTCCACCAGAAGTCCGGCATGGCCCCGCAGATCGAAGTGCCGATAAACATCACGCTCGAAAGCAAGATGGTGGCTCGGCGGCCGTAGATGTCGGCCAGCCAACCCCAGACGAAAGAGCCGACCACCGTCCCCGACAAGGCGGCGAAGGGAAGGACGGCCACCAAAGCATCGCCGACGCCGTACTCGGCGCGCATCCCCGGTGTGACAAACCCCAGGCTGGCCGGCTTCATGATGTCGATGATCAGGGCGAGGGCCAGCAGGCCCATCATGCCCCAGTGCGCCCGTGTCAGGGGCGAGTCCTCGGGCGGGGCGATGGTTTCGGCCGTCGTCGCCCCCTCGACCTTGGCCGGCAGCAGACCGAAGCCGGTCAGCCCTATGCCGACCACGATGGCTACCATGCCCCAGAGCATGCCGGCGTCCATGGCCATGCCGGCCAGATGAAACCCCATGTGGCGGCCCATCCAGTACATGGGCAGGTGCAGCACCACCCCGACCGTGACGACCGCACAGCCAAGCCAGAAGGCCCAAGCGTTCCGACGCGACTGCAGCAAGAACGCCTCCCCCAAGGTTCACTTGCGCCTATACGGGTTCGGGCCCGACGCAAAGCGGGCCTTTCAGGGTTTGCGCCAAGGCTTGCGCAACACTACGTACCGATGAGTCGGCAAGTCGTCGCCCCTCCAGCATTATGGTCGTCGCGGCCAAGAAGCGCTCGCTAAATGTCGCCTTTCGGGCGCTCAGCAAACGACCGGTTATGGCGCAATGAAGACCTGTCGCTAGGAGGCGAGGCATGCCGCTGCGAGATGCAGGCTCTCCGGGCGTAGGTGGGTATATCGGCGGAGCATTTTCCAGTCCTTGTGACCCGTGACCAACGCGACTTGCGGGATTTGGAAGCCTGCTTCGAACAGTCGGCTCGTCCCCTCGTGACGAAGGTCGTGGAAGTGCAGATCGAGGATGCCGAGATCCTTGCAGGCCCGCGTGAAGGCTGTGCCGGCCGAGCGGTGATTGAACGGAAAGATGCGGGCGTCAGCGTTATTCCGTGAGCCACGCTGCGCCTCGATCAGAGCGACCGGATCATAGCCAGAGACCGATAGAAGCGGAATTCTCTGATCATTGCCGCGCTTCTCGCGAGGGTCCTTTCGATCCCGGATGGTGAGCATTTTGGTCCGGACGACAAAGTCGTCCCAGACCACACGGAATATCTCCTCCTGGCGCATCGCCGTCGCAATCGCGAAGGGTATGATCTGACCCATCGGGATGACCTGGCGGGGATTGGTTTCGAAGTGGGCGACGAGCCTTTCGATCTCATCCTCTGTGGGGCGACGATCACGCTCAACGCCTTTGCCGACCAGGCCTAGACGCTTTAGGGCGATGCGGGCCATATCGATGGGTTCAACCGAGATGGATAACCCATGCACCGCGGCGGCGTGGGACATCACCAGTTTGATCGCCCCTATGTCGATACTCAGCGTCATCGGACCCGCGCCTTCGGAAGCGCGTTTTCGGCCAAAATCGATGAACAGCTGTCGATCCAACTGAACGATCTTCTTTTTGCCCAGCCGGGTCTTCAGCATCTTCAAGGTCGCCGCCTTCGACCGCCTCGGCGCTTTCCCGACAGACTTCATGTCATCGATATGCAGATCGACCAGCTCGCCGAAGGTTCGCAAGCCTGCTGCGCGGGAAGGCGTCGGGGTCTCGCCCCGGTCGATCTTCGCTTCCGCCGCGGTGGCCCAGCGTCTCGCGTCATCGCGCTTGAGGAAGGTCTCGCTGACGTAGCGACCCTTCCGTCTGACCTGGACCCGCCATGAACCTGACGAGAGCTTCGAGTACGTCGCCATTTCGTGTGCGCTCTGTGTGCACTGAGGTGTCGAAAAATCGGAAAAAACGTCGCATGGCCTCGTGCTATGGAGTGCACACAACGCCGTCGTGTGCACTGATATTATTGAATTAATGCTGAAAAATCAAGACCGTAGGCTATCTGTAGCCCCGATGATGGACTGGACCGACCGGCACTGCCGGGCGTTCCATCGCACCCTCACATCCTGCGCCCTGCTCTACACCGAGATGGTCACCGCGCCGGCCGTGCTCCACGGCGACCGCGAGCGGCTGCTGGGGTTCGACCCGGTCGAGCACCCCGTGGCGCTGCAGCTCGGCGGTTCCGATCCTGAGCAGCTGGCCGGGGCCGCCCGGATCGGCGAGTCCTTCGGATATGACGAGATCAACCTGAACGTCGGCTGCCCCTCCGACCGGGTCCAGTCGGGCCGCTTCGGCGCCTGCCTGATGCGCGAGCCGGCCTTGGTCGCCGACTGCATGGCGGCGATCAAGGCGGCGGTGTCGGTCCCGGCCACGGTCAAATGCCGCATCGGCGTCGACGACCAGGACCCGGCTGTCTCGCTGTTCGAAACCGTCGACGCCTGCGCCGCCGTCGGCGTCGAGGTCTTCATCGTCCATGCCCGCAAGGCCTGGCTGAGAGGGCTGTCGCCGAAAGAAAACCGCGACGTCCCGCCTCTGGATTACGCCCTCGTGCGCCGCCTGAAGCGCGAACGGCCGCATCTGTCGGTGACGATCAACGGGGGCGTCGCCTCGATGAACGAGGCCGAGGTTCATATGGACGACACCGATGGGGTCCAGCTGGACGGCGTGATGTTGGGCCGCGCGGCCTATCACGAGCCGGCAATACTGGGCGAAGCGGACCGGCGGCTGTTCGGGGCCGGTGCGCCCGATGTCGACGCCTTCGCCGCCATCGACCGCTATCGCCCCTATATGGCGGCTCGGCTTGAGGAAGGCGTTCACCTGCCCGCCATGACCCGCCACATGCTGGGTTTGATGCACGGTCGCGCCGGCGCACGCGCCTTCCGCCGCATCCTCACGGTGGAATCGGTCAGGCCGGGCGCGGGTCTGGACGTCGTCGACCGCGCTGTGGGGGCTGTCCGCGAGGCCGAAGCCCGGGCGGACCGTCAGACGGAGGCCGCGTGAAGGCGCTTTCGCCTGACGGAGGTGTGATGCAACGGAAACACACCGGCGACGGTTGTGGCCCGTTTACCCTGTACGCCGGGAACACTGCGGCGCCGCCTCGCATTCGGCTTGGCAGGAGTAAGCCATGTCCAAGAGTTCGACCTCAAAGCCCGATCTGCGCATCATCCCCGGCGACGCGGAAATCTATGATCTGATGCGTTCGCCCGAGACCACGTCCGAGCGGGTGCGCCGGCTTCAGCTCGAGGCGCGGGCCCTCGCCGTGGAACAGGTCGAGGCGCTGGAGCGCGTACTGATGGAAGCCTCGCGTATGGCGAAAGACATCGCCGACGGCGGCGACGCCTATCCGGTCGGCGCCCGCGAACTGGCGAGCCGGCTGTCGTCCGACCTCCCGGCGAAGGCCGAGACCCTCAAGGCGATCGTCGGCCGTTCGCTCTAGGCCGGCCGCGGCGCGCGTCGCTCGCGGATCCGCCGCGCCAGCCGGAACACGATCACCGCGAGGACGATCAGGGCCACCGGGATCAGGATAGGCGCGACGAAGGCCACGATCACCGTCAGGACGGCCAGCACGTCCTCGATGATCGACACGACCGGATTGGCCAGTCCGCCCGTGGTCGCCGTTGAACCGACGCGCACTCCGGTCTGGGCTGCATTGAAGGCCAAGGCCGCCGGCGCCCCCACGATCAGCCCTGCCACCGCCGCCATGGCCGGGTCGACCGCCCAGAACACGCTGCCGGCCGCGATCGCGCCGGCGACCGGACGGGTGACATAGCCGACCGCATTGAGACCGTGGTCGATGGCCGGGACCTTGTCGCCGAGGAATTCCGCCATCGTCGCCACGCCCAACGCCGCAATGGCCGGCCATGAGACCAGCCAGTCCATCTGATCGATCAGCCGGACGCCGAACACCTCGAACCGCGCCGCCAGCGCCAGCATCAGCAGCGGCAGAAAAGTGCGCAGGCCGGTCGCCGACGCCAGCCCCAACCCCAGCAGGGCGGGCAGAATCCAGACCTGCATCGGCCCGGCGGCGGCCCCCAGGGCGTCGAGATCAAACTCCGGCATCGTCGCCTCCTGAACCTGCCGCGGCATCATGCGCGGGAACACCCGACGGCTCCAGCGACTTTCCGGTCACCCCCGAAACAGGAGCCGACCATGACCGACCGCTTTGAACCTCGCGCTGAAAAGATCGCCGACCAGGAGCGCGATATCCAGGCCGGCATCGACGCCAAGGCCGATGAGAGCGGCGGGTCGAAGAGCGAGGGCGCGGTCCAGGCCGGGGCGCGCAAATATCCCGAACCGCCCTTCCCGAAGCAACACCAGCGCAAGCCCGGAGACGAGGCGGCGCTCGATCCGGCCCCGATGTACGACGCCCCCTTCTGGAAAGGCTCCGGCAAGCTGGACGGCATGGCCGCCCTCATCACCGGCGGCGACTCGGGCATCGGCCGCGCGGTGGCGGTGCTGTTCGCGCGCGAAGGCTGCGACGTCGCCATCTGCCACCTCGACGAGGAGGCGGACGCCAACGACGCCAAAGCCGCTGTCGAGGCCGAGGGCCGCCGGGCGATCGTTCTCCAGGGCGATGTCGCCGACCCCGCGTTCTCGGAAGCGGCCGTCAAGGCGACGCTTGAGGCCTTCGGCCGGCTGGACGTCGTGGTGCCGAACGCCGCCTTCCAGGAGCATGTCGAGGCGCTGGAGGATCTGACCTTCGAACATTTCGACCGCACCCTGAAGACCAACCTCTATGGCTATTTCAACCTGGTGAAGGCGTCGGTTCCGCATCTGAAGACTGGCGGCTCGATCGTCATGACCGGGTCCGTGACCGGGCTCATGGGCAATGACAGCCTGCTCGACTATTCCATGACCAAGGGCGGCATCCACGCCTTCGCCCGGTCGCTGGGAACCCACCTCGCGCCGCGCGGGATTCGCGTCAATGTGGTCGCCCCCGGCCCGGTCTGGACGCCGCTCAACCCTGCCGATCAACCCGCCGACAAGGTCGAGAAATTCGGCGCCCAGACGGTGATGAAGCGCCCCGCCCAGCCGGAAGAGATCGCGCCCGCCTACGTCTTCCTCGCCTCGCCGCAGTGTTCCAGCTTCATCACCGGTGAAATCCTGCCGATCATCGGCGGCTACTCGGGAGGCTGACGCCTCCGCTAGGCCACGACGTCGTCGTACTGGCTGTGACGCTTCAGCCAGGCGACGGCGTAGCCGCACCGGGGAGCCAGCTTAAGCCCTTCGGCCCGGGCGTGCTCGGCCAAGGCCTGCATGAACGAGCCCGCCGCGCCTGTGCCCCTCAGGGCCGGATCGGCCTCGACGTGCAGGATCACGCGCGTGTTTCCCTGCACGGCGTAGTCGGCATGGACGGTGCGCATCTCGCCGGCAGGGTCGGTGAAACCCTGCTCGAACCTTTGGCGCTCAAGGACATCCCGGAAATCGGTCATCGGCAGCCTCCATCCCGGCGTCGGCGGCCGGACATAGGGCCAACCCGGCGTGCTGCGCCCTGTTCCCCGTCAACCGCCGGTCTCCCCGACTTTCGCGCGTCAGGGCGCCCGGTCGCCCAGCAGGTTGATCAGCCCGAAGATGCTCTTCACCGTGAACCAGACGCTGATCAGGAACCAGACCAGCAGGAAGAAGAACAGGAACGGGATGCCGATCAGGACCACGCTGGCGAGGGCGCTTACGGCGATCGCCGCCCAGCAGGCGATGGTCCACCAGAAGACGGACCAGAACAGGCGGATCTGGGCGTTCAGATGCTCCAGCGGCAGGCCGCTGGCCGAGCCGCGTCCGGCATAGGCCACCACCAGCCCCACCAGCACCAGCACGTTGGCGCTGGGAATGGACAGGATATACAGCGCCCAAGCGATCAACGCCGCGACCTTGCCCTCTTCCGGATGACCGGAGCGGAAGCGGGGTTCGTTGTCGGGAGGTGTCGAGGTCATCATAGGGCTCCTTGGATCCACCAGCCGCGGGGATTGGCGATCGGCCGTCCCGCCTTCAGCGCCCACACGCCGGACGCGCCTCGCACCACCAGCCACAGGGCGGCGATGAACATGATCGCCGGTCCCAGACCGAACGGCACCAGAAAGAAGATCAGCCCGACCGTCACCGCCACGGCGGCGGCCCACAGGGTCC
The DNA here is from genome assembly GCA_034189955.1 of Pseudomonadota bacterium. Taxonomy (GTDB): domain Bacteria; phylum Pseudomonadota; class Alphaproteobacteria; order Caulobacterales; family Caulobacteraceae; genus Brevundimonas. The sequence goes on from JAXHTU010000012.1 coordinate 35,272, forward strand.
GCTGCTGATAAAGGAAGTGCGACAGCGACAGCGGGTCTTCCGGCCCGGTTCGGCCAGTGACCGCGAACAGTCCGATGATCGCGGACACGCCAAGGGTCGGCACCGCGAACAGGATCAGCGCATAGACGGCGTACAGGCCCATGCCGCCGCCGGGGATGGCTGCGGGCTCCGGCCGCCGCGAGCGGGACGGGGACCCGGGCGAGGGTTCGAAGACCGAGGCCGCGGTGACCGGCCGTTCGGGCTCCGCCGCGGCTTGCGCCGACGGTTGCCGGGCGGCCTCGGGAAGGGGCTCTTGCTCGGGTTCCGGCGCGATCGCAGCCGCCGTGGCGTGGGTCGCGAACAGGTCCCGTTCCGGAGCAGCCTCCGGTTCGCGCTCGGGCGCCATTGCCGGTTCAGGCGCAGGCTCGACGGGCGTCCACGCGCGCCCCTGCAACGACGCCGGCGAGGCGAAGCCGATCAGGTCGTCGTGATCGTCCGGAGTGTGCGGATCGCCGGGTTGGGCCATGGGGGTCCTTCGAGTCCTGGGGTCAGAATGACGGCCCGCCGCCCGCGGCGCAACCGTCGAACGCGGCTCAGCGCGCCAGCGTCACTTCGCAGCCGGGGGCGACAGCGCCGTCCAGGGCGCCGGGCTTTTCGATCCGCACCGTGCAGCGCCGCACCCGCGGGTCGGCCAGCATGGCCAGGGCCAGCCGTTCGGCGAAGGTCTCGACCAGGCCGATGTGGCCCTCGGCGACGATGGCCCGCGCCGCCTCGGCCACGGTCTCATAGTTGATGGTGTCCGCCAGCCGCTCGATCGCCGCCGGCGTCAGCTCGAGGCTGACGTCGATGACCAGTCGCTGCAGCCGGCCCAGCTCGTGGTCGTGTACGCCGATGCCGGCCGCGACCTCCAGCCCGCGCACGAACACGCCCAGGCTCTCGCGGCGGATGCCCGGGGCGGCGTCGGCGCCCGGAAAGGGCAGGGGGGATGAGGCGGCCACGGGCTACTCCACGATGTCCGGGGTTCGCCAGGCCAGATGCTGGCCCCCGTCGACGGCGATCATCTGACCCGTCACCAGCGCCGCGTCCACCAGCCATCGCACGGCGGCGGCGACGGCTTCCGGATTGCCGGGGCGGGCCAGCGGCACGGCCGCGGCTTCGGCGGCGAAATCCTCGTCCGTCTGGTGGATCGACGGCAGCGTCGGGCCCGGCCCGACGCCGTTGACCCGGATGCGCGGCGCCAGGGCCTGGGCCATGGTCCGGGTGGCGTGCCACAGGGCGGCCTTGGACAGGCCGTAGGAAAAGAAGCGCGGATCCGGCTTCAGCACCCTCTGGTCCAGAATATTGACGATGGCCGAGCCGTCCGGCGCCTGCCGCGCAAACGCTTGGGCCAGCAGCACCGGCGCGCGCAGATTGGTGTCGATATGCTCGCCCCAGCTGTCGCCGGTGAGCGTATCCAGCCGGTCGTTGGCGAACACCGAGGCGTTGTTGACCAGCACCGACAGGGGCCCCAAGGCGGCGGCCGCCCGGTCGATCAGTTCAGGAAGCGCGGCCATAGCCCTGAGGTCGGCGGACAGGGCCACGGCGCGACGGCCCAGACCTTCGATCTCGCGGACCAGCCCGGCCGCCTCATCGTGCGAGGTGTGATGATGCACCGCGATGTCGAAGCCGGCGCCCGCCAGCTCAAGGCAGATCGCCCGGCCGATGCGTCGCGCCCCGCCGGTGACGAGGGCGGCGCCGTTCCGGGCCGCCGGCTCAGTCAACCCGGCCGAACTCGATGAAGTTGATCGCGGCGAGAACGGCGACGAAGCCGAGGATGATGTAGAGGGCCAGCATGCGATGCTCCTGTGTCGGCGCCCGCAATAAAGCGCCCGGCCCCGCTGTTCAAGCAGCCGTCAGGCCCTATCGTTCCGCCCATGACGCCGTGGCGCACCCGTATCGAGCCCTACACCCGCCCCCTGTTCTTCGCCTGGTCGCGGCTCAGCCGCGGCATGACCCTCGGCGTGCGCGGCATGGCGGTCGACGGCGAGGGCCGGGTGCTGCTGGTCAAACACACCTATCTGGCGGGCTGGTGGCTGCCCGGCGGCGGCGTCGAACGCGGCCAGACCTGCGAGGGGGCCCTCGCCCGCGAGATGCACGAGGAGGCGGGCGTCCTCCTCGACGGCCGCCCGGTCCTGCTCGGCGTGCATTCCAACGAGCGCTTCTTCCGCGGCGACCATGTCCTCGTCTACCGCATCGACCGCTTCACCCTGACGGAGCGCACCAGCCCGGGCGAGATCGCCGAGATCGGCTGGTTCGATCCCCACGCCCTGCCGTCCGATACGCACCGGGCGACCCGGGACCGGCTGGCCGAGGTTTTCGACGGTGCGGAACGCGCGACAAGCTGGTAGCGAGCCTGAATGAACCCCTCTCTCCTCGCCATGCTGGCCGTCGTCTTCGGCGGCGCCGCCACCGCCCTGCAGGCGCCGACCAATGCGAAGATGATGGGCGCCGTCGGCTCGCCGGTGAACGCCGCCTTCGTTTCCTTCGCCGTGGGCACGGCCGCGCTCGGCATACTCGCCGTCCTCCTGCAGACACGGCCGGACATCGCCGCCTCGCGCGCCCTGCCCTGGTACGCCTGGGTCGGCGGCCTGTACGGCGCCATCTTCGTCGTCGCCGCGGCCTGGGGCGTGCCGCGGCTCGGCGTGGCGACGACCATCACCCTGATGGTGGCGGGCCAGCTGCTGCTCAGCATCGGCCTCGATCATTTCGGGGCCATGGGCGTGCCGAAACACACCATCAGCTGGGGCCGTGTCGCCGGCGTGGCCATGGTCGTCGGCGGCGTCCTTATGGTTCGCCGCTTCTAGGCCTATATCGGTCCCGATGACCGAGGAGACGATTCCCGCCCCCGCCGAGACGCCGCCGGTTCCGCTGGTGGCCGCCGACCTGATTCGGGACGAGGCCCGACGCGCGCCGGACAAGCCGGGCGTCTACCGCATGTACGGCGAGGACGGGACCTGCCTCTATGTCGGCAAGGCCCGCTCGCTGAAGAAGCGGGTGCTGCAGTACGCCCAAGGTCGGTTCCATACCCAGCGCATCGGCCTGATGGTTTCCCTGACCCGCTCGATGGAGCTGGTCATCACCGCCTCCGAGACCGAGGCCCTGCTGCTGGAATCGAGCTTCATCAAGAAGCTCAAGCCGCGCTTCAACGTGGTGCTGCGCGACGACAAGTCGTTCGCCGAGCTGATGATCCGCCGCGACCACCGCGCGCCCCAGGTGCGCAAGCATCGCGGCGCCCACACCATCAAGGGCGACTATTTCGGCCCCTTCGCCTCGACCTGGGCGGTCAACCGCACCCTGACCACCTTGCAGAAGGCTTTTCTGCTGCGGTCCTGCTCGGACAGCGTCTACGAGACCCGCACCCGGCCGTGCATGCTGCACCAGATCAAGCGCTGCTCGGCCCCCTGCACCGGCCTGATCTCGCTCGAGAACTACGGCGAACTGGTCGAGGAGGCCGAGGCCTTCCTGCGCGGCAAGTCGCGCGCCGTCATCGCCCGCCTGTCGGGCGAGATGCAGGCCGCCTCCGACGCCATGGATTTCGAACAGGCCGCCCGGGTCCGCGATCGCATTCGCGCCCTGTCCGCCATCTCGATGGAGAATTCCGTCAGCGCCGAGGGCGTGGCCGAGGCCGACGTCTTCGCCCTGCATTCGGACGGGGGTCAGGCCTGCGTCCAGGTCTTCTTCTACCGCGCCGGCCAGAACTGGGGCGGCCGGGCCTATTTCCCCCGCGTCGACCGGGCCGACACCGATCCGGAAATCCTCTCGGCCTTCCTCGGCCAGTTCTACGAGGACCGCCCCGTGCCGCGGCAGATCCTCACCAATGTCCGGCCGCACGAGATGGAGCTGCTGGAAGAGGCCTTCTCGCTCAAGGCCAAGACCGTCGACGGCCGCCGCGTGGTGAGCATCGAACTGCCCCGACGCGGCGACCGCAAGGCGCTGGTCGAGCACGCCCTGACCAACGCCCGCGAGGCGCTGGGCCGGCGCATGGCCGAAGGCTCGGCCCAGGGCAAGATCCTCGACGAGGTCTGCGAGGCCTTCGGTCTCGAGGGCCGGCCCGAGCGGATCGAGGTCTACGACAACTCCCATATCCAGGGGACCAACGCGGTCGGCGGGATGATCGTGGCCGGGCCCGAGGGGTTCCAGAAGTCGCAGTACCGCAAATTCAACATCCGCGGCGAGGACCTGACCCCCGGCGACGACTACGGCATGATGCGCGAGGTGCTGCGCCGTCGCTTCGCCCGTCTGGTCAAGGACGAGGAGGCCGGCGACGAGGTGATCCGTCCGGACCTGCTGCTGATCGACGGCGGCGCCGGCCAGCTGGCCGAGGCGGTCGCGGTCATGGCCGATCTCGGCGTCGACGACATCGCCGTCGTCGGTGTGGCCAAGGGACCGGACCGTGACGCCGGGCTGGAGCGGTTCTTCATCCCCGGCAAGCCGCCCTTCATGCTGCCGCTCAAGTCGCCGGCCCTCTACTACCTCCAGCGCCTGCGCGACGAGGCCCACCGCTTCGCCATCGGCGCCCACCGCACCCGCCGCTCGATGGATATAAAGAAGAACCCGCTCGACGAGATCGAGGGCGTCGGCCCGGGGCGCAAGAAAGCCCTGTTGCACGCCTTCGGCTCGGCCAAGGGCGTCTCCCGCGCCGGCGTCGCCGACCTGGTCAAGGTCGAGGGCATCAATCAACCGCTCGCCGAACGCATCCACGCCTTCTTCCGCAAGGCCTGAACCCGGCCTAGAAGCTCCGCATGTCCACCGAATCCTCCGACGCACTGCTCTCCGGCTATCGCCGCTTCCGTGAAGGTCACTGGGCCGAAGCGCGGGCGGAGTATGAAGCCCTCGCGGCCAAGGGGCAGAAGCCGCACACGCTCGTTGTCGCCTGTTCCGACAGCCGCGCCGACCCGGCCCTGATCTTCGACACCGCCCCCGGCCAGCTGTTCGTGGTTCGCAACGTCGCCAACCTGGTGCCGCCCTATGAGCCCGACGGCCTGCTGCACGGCGTCTCCGCGGCGCTGGAGTTCGGGGTCAAGGCGCTCGGCGTCTCGCGCATTGTCGTCATGGGCCACGCCCACTGCGGCGGGGTCGACGCCATGCTCAACGGCGCGCCCGACAACTGCCAGGACTTCGTCGCCCCCTGGGTCCGGCAGGGCGCGCCCGTCGTCCGCCGCGTCGCCGAGGCGGTGGAACCCGATCAGGTCGAACAGGCCGCGGAGGAGGCGGTGGTGCGGCTGTCGATCGACAACCTGCGCACCTTCCCGTGGATCGCCGAGCGCGAGGCGGCCGGCGAACTGGCCCTGACCGGCCTGCATTTCGGCATCGCCGACGGAATTCTGCGGGCCCTCGCCGGACCGGGGCGCTTCGAGGCTCTGTAACCTCGCCTCACGCATCGAAGCGTGGCACATCGGCGTTGCAGCAGGATGTCCTCCATGACCCCCACCCACCACGCCAATCCCATTCCGAACATTCTCACCGGCCTGCGCCTGATCGCGGGAGTGGTGATGTTCCTGATCCTGGCCGGCGCGGCGCCGCAGGGCATTCCGATGCTCTCCAACTATCTGAGCCCGGACGACCAGTTCCGCTTCGGGCGGACCGCCTTCGTCATCTTCATCGTCGCCGCCTCGACCGACTGGGTCGACGGCTACCTGGCCCGACGGTGGCACGCCACCACCCGCTGGGGCGCGATCCTCGATCCGATCGCCGACAAGATCCTCGTCACCGGCGCCATCCTCGGCGTCCTCGCCTGGGGCTCGGTGCCGCAGATCGCGATTCCCTGCGGTCTGATCCTGTTCCGCGAGTTCGCTGTCTCGGCCCTGCGCGAGACCGTCGCCGGCAAGGTCAAGCTGCCGGTCACCCTGCTGGCCAAGTGGAAGACCACCCTGCAGATGGTCGCCCTCGCCGCCCTGCAGCTGGTCCTGCTGTGGGACGGCTTCGGCCTGCCGCTGGAATGGCAGCCGCATTTCCAGACCTTCGCCTATGTGCTGATCTGGCTCGCCGCCATCGTCACCGTCTGGACCGGCTGGCAGTATTTCGCCAAGGCCCAGCAGAAGATGAGCCAGCTCTAGGTCGTAGGTCGTAGGTCGTAGGGCTTAGGCTCCCATGCGAGGAAGCCCTAAGCCCTAAGCCCCAAGCCCCAAGCCCTCACTCGGCCCCCAGCTCCTCGACCAGCCGGCCCATGCCGTAAACATCGCGCAGCGCCGTGGTCACCGCCGCGGTCGTCACGATCACCGAGCGGTTGACCTTGACGTCATAGCCATAGGCGTTGCGCTGGCTCAGGACGGTGGAGTCGAAATTGGCTCCCACGATCTCTCCCGCCTCGTTGACGACGGGCGAGCCCGACGACCCGCCGATGGTGTCCGACGACACCGCCATGTTCAGCACCGTGTCGCCGTCGATCCGGTCCTTCGCCGCCAGAAGCTTTGGCGCCACGTTGAACGGCGCCGCGCCGGTCGCCCGGTCCCACAGGCCGGCGAAGGTGGTGAAGGCGCCGAACCGCTGGCCCGGAACGTCCGAACCTTCGATCCGGCCATAGGTCAACCGCAGGGTGCCGGTCGCGTCCGGATAGACGGCGTCGCCATAGGCGGCGAAACGCGCCGCCGCGAGGGTCTCCGAGGCACGGCTCGTCGGCGCCTCGACCCGCGTCTGCCAGTCGGCCCGCACGGCCCGCGTCTCGTCCTGGATCGACAGCAGATACCGGATCAGCGGATCGTCCGAAGCCTCGACGGCCGCCAATCCACCCTCCCACAGGGCCCGGCGCACGGCTGGATCGGACAGCTGCGTTCCCTCGACCAGACGCGCCGAGAGCGCTTCGGGCGACTCCTGACCCAGCAAACCGCGCACGCGCGGATCATCGACGGTCAACCACTCGCGCGTCTTCGACAGCCACCATTCCAGCCGCACCTGTTCCAGCGACGGATAGACCGGACGCTCGGCGAACAGGCCCGACTGAACGGACGCCAACCGGCTGTCGGCATATTCGGGCAAGCGTTGGGCCGATGCCTTTTCGCGTTCCTGCGCGCCGCGCACCAGGGTGCGGGCCCAGCTGAACAGCTGCGAGCCGCCGCCGGGGCCGGTCGTTCCGATGCCGGTGCCGCCTTCCAGCAAAGCCACGGCCGGATACAGTTCGCGCGCGACGGGCTGGATGGCGGCCAGATCGGCCCAGGGATCGGTCCCGGAGGTGTCCGACCGCAGGGCGTAGCGGCCCCGGAAGTCGGCCTCCTGCTCCGCCCGCCCGCTCATGAAGGCCGGATCGGTCAGCGCCGCCATCCGGCCGCGCCCGCGCTTGTAGGTGTTCTCCACGCCCGAGATCGGGTCCATGGCGATGAAGGCGTTCTCCTCGCTCTCCGCGGCGAAGCGGATCAGCCGCCCGCGCAGCTCCGAGGCGATCAGCTGGTCCAGCGGCAGAACCACGTCGCGCACCGTCATCAGCTGGTCCTGCGTCAGCAGCCGCTGCGTCGATCCCGGGCTGCCCGAGACGAACACGGGCGTGCCTTCGACCGGCTGCTCCGCATTCCACTTGAAATGGGTCGGCGTCGCCACCGGCTGACCGTTCTCGTACAGACGGACGAAGGCCGCATCGATGGCGAAGCGCGGAAAGCTGAAGTTATCGAGGTCGCCGCCGAACGTCGCCGCCCGGTCCTCGGGCGCCCAGGCCAGACGAACGTCGGTGTAGCGGCGATACTGGTAAAGCTTGAACTGGCCGCCCCGATACAGGCTGACGACCTGACAGCGCACATTGGCGTCGCCGGCGCACGCCTCCTGCTCGATCCGGCCGGCCTCGGCGTCGCGCGCCTGGGTGAAGGCCTGGCCGTCCAGCCCCTCGCCGGCCGCGTACATCCGGGTGGTCACGTCGGAGATGTCGATCAGGATCTCGGCCGAGCCGCCGGGGCATTTCAGCTCTTCCTCGCGGGTGCGCGGCGCGAAACCGGTCTCGGCGTAGTTGACCGCCTGGGTCGACAGATTCGCGACGCAGCTGGCGACGCAGTGGTTGTTGGTCATCACCAGGCCCTCGCCCGAGACGATGCCCGCCGAACAGCCGCCGAACTTGACCGACGACAACCGCACCCGGTCCAGCCAGGCCTGGTCGATATTCGTCCCCAGCGTCTGGTTGGCGCGCGTGATCGGGAAGTTGTCGAAGGTCCACATTCCCTCCTCGGCGCTGGCCGCCCCGTGAACGCCCGCGGCGAGGCATAGCGCGATCAGGGAGGGCGCAAATCTTTGTGATCGGGACATGGCGTTTCACTCCGTGGTCAAGCTGGAACGATGGGGCGCGGGGCCGATTGGCAGGGCAGGGCATGCCGCCCGCGAGGGATTTCCATCCATGTTCATGCACAACAAACGGCTCATGTACACCGTCAGGGTGTCGGAGCCGAACCCCGCCCTGGCGACCCTGATGCTGGAGCAGTTCGGCGGGCCACAGGGCGAACTGGCCGCCGCCATGCGCTACTTCACCCAGGCGCTCGCCGAGGAGGATCCGGGCCGCAAGGACATGCTGCTCGACATCGCCACCGAGGAGCTCAGCCACCTCGAGGTGATCGGCTCGATCGTCTCCATGCTCAACCGCGGCATCAAGGGGCGGCTGTCCGAGGCGGTCGAGGAAGAGGCCGATCTCTACATGTCGCTTAACGCCGGCGGCGAGAGCCACACCACCTCCATCCTCTACGGCGGCGCCCCCGCGCTGGTGAACTCCGCCGGGGTGCCGTGGACCGCCGCCTATGTCGACTCGATCGGCGACCCGGGCTGCGATCTGCGCTCCAACATCGCCGCCGAGGCGCGCGCCAAGATCGTTTACGAGCGGCTGATCAACGTCACCGACGATCCCGGCATCAAGGACGCCCTGACCTTCCTGATGACGCGCGAGGTGGCCCACCAGAAGTCGTTCGAGAAGGCGCTGTATTCGATGCAGCCGAACTTCCCGCCGGGCAAACTGCCCGGCCACCCGGATTTCGCGGACAAGTATTACAACATGTCGCAAGGCGAGGGCGACGCCCAAGGGCCGTGGAATCAGGGCGAGCAGTGGGAGACGGTCGACGACCGCGACGCCCAGGCCGCGGTCGACGGCGGGGACGGCGGCGCCAGCGTCAAGCTGACGGGCCAGGCCGCCTCGACGGTCAAGGCCATGGCCGGGCGCCTCGCCTCGGACCCGGACTCCGACCCGATCACCGGCGCGGATCTCGGCGTGGGCCCGGGAGCCGGAACGACGACCCAGGCGAAGACCTGACGCCACCAAGGTCGCAACAAAACGCCCGGCGGAGCGATCCGCCGGGCGTCATGCTGTCTGGCGCGTGAGGGCCTATTCGACCCCCAGTTCCTCCAGGATGCGCGGGTTCGGATAGACGGTCCGCAGCACTTCGGTGATGGCCGCGGTCGACACCGTCACGGTCCGGTTCAGCTCGCCGTCATAGCCGAACGAGCCGCCCAGCGAGTGGATGTTCCCGTCGAACGCCGCGCCGATCACCTCGCCCTCGGCGTTGATCACCGGCGAACCGGAGTTGCCGCCGATGATGTCGTTGGTCGAGACGAAGTCGTAGACGACGTCCTTGTTCACCCGCGACTCATTGTCGGCGAAGGCCTGGGCCAGGTTGAACGGCTCCGAACCCGTGGCCCGGTCGTACAGGCCGCCGATATAGGTGAACGGCGGCACGGTCACGCCGCGATAGGTCCAGCCCTTCACCTCGCCATACGACAGGCGCAGGCTGAAGGTGGCGTCCGGATACTGGTTGGTGCCATAGACCGCGAACCGGGCCTGGGCGACCTTTTCGGCCGAGCGGGCGGTGGGGGCGTTGACCTCGGCGGCCCAGCGGTCGGCGATGGCCTTGGCCGCGTCGTCGTTGGCGGCGACGAAGGCCAGCAGCGGGTCAGCCGCTTTCAGCTGTTCCAGCGTCATGCCGGCGGCCTCGCGGCGGAAGTCCGCGTCCGCCATGCGGGTGCCGTCGATCAGCCGTTCGGCCAGGGCCTCCGGGCTCTCACGGCCCAGCATGGCCTTCACTTCGGGATTGTCGACGGTCAGATACTCCCGCGTCTTCGACAGCCAGTAGCGCAGCCGGATCTCTTCCATGTCGGTCGCGATCGGCGTCTCTTCGCCCAGCATCGCCGCCAGTTGGGCGCGGCGCTCGGCCGGCATGTCGGCCTTGGCCGAGCGCACGATCGCCTTGGCCATCTGGTACAGCGTGGAGCCGCCCCCCGCCGACTGCTCCAGCTGACGGTAGGGCAGGTAGAGGTCGCGAGCGACGCCCTGCACGGCCTCCAGCTCCGCCCACGGATCGCCGATCTTTTGCACCAGGCCGGGGTCGGCGGCGACGCGGGCGCGCAGCTCGGCCTCGGCCTCCCGCTTGGTCTGCATGAAGGCCGGATCGGTCAGGGCGCCCTGCTGGCCGTAATAGACCTTGAAGCTGTTCTCGAGACCGAAGATCGGGTCGAACGAGACCCGCTTGGCCTCGTCGCCGGTCAGCGAATACTCGAGCAGACGGCCACGCAGTTCCGACGCCTGGATCAGGGTCACCGGCAGTTGCTGGTCGCGCAGCCGCTCCAGCTGGCTCATGGTCAGCAGGCGCGAGGTCGAGCCAGGATTGCCCGAGACGAAGGTCACGTCGCCTTCGGCCGGCGCCTCGGCGTTCCACTTCAGGAAGCTGGGAGTTTCCGCCGGCCTGCCGTCCTCATAGGCGCGCAGGAATCCCGCATCGAGGGCGTAGCGCGGGAAGTTGAAATTGTCGGGGTCGCCGCCGAAGAAGGCCGCTTGGTTTTCCGGCGTGAAGACCAGCCGCACATCATCGTACTTGCGGAATTTGTGCAGGCTGTACTGCCCGCCCCGGTACAGGCTGATCACCTGGCAGCTGAACTTTTCGTCGCCGGCGCACGCCTCGGTCTGGATGCGGCCGACCTCGGCCTGGCGGGCGGCGTTGAAGGCGGCGCCCTCGAGACCTTCGCCCGCGGCGAGGACACGGTCGGTGACGTCGGTGATTTCGGTCAGCACCTCGGCCGTCTGGCCCGGGCAGCGCACCTCTTCCTCGCGGTTCGCCGCGGTGAAGCCGTTCTTCACATAGTCCTTCTGCGCATCGGACAGCTCCTGCGCGCAACCGACGACGCAGTGCCAGTTGGTCAGAATCAGGCCTTCCGGCGAGACGAAGGAGGCCGAGCAGCCCTGGATCCGCACCGAGGCGTTGCGCACCCGGTCCAGCCACGCCTGGTCGATCCGCGTGCCGTATTTCTGGTTCACGGTCTGGATCGGGAAGTTGTCGAAGGTCCACATCCCTTCGTCGGCGACGGCGCTGGTGGGGGCGGCCGTCAGGGCCAGGAAGCCGGCCACGGCGGCGATGGAGGCGGTCGCCGAGACGGCGGATCGAAGCGAACGACGGATCATGGGTGTTTCTCTCTGGTCGCGCCCGTCTGTGCAGGCGCCTGCGCCTACCTAGCGCCGATCAGCGAAGCGCGTCCACTCGGCCTTACCCCGATTTAACTTGGCCCCGAACTCAGGCGCGGTCACATAACGGCGAACACCGGGGGCCGATCTCTTCCATGTCGCTTGCACTCTCCACCCTGCTCTACGAGTGGCGCCGCTATATGGCGGCGATCGTGGCGCTCGCCTTCTCGGGCCTGCTCGTGCTGGCCCAGGTCGGCATGTTCATGGGCATTGGCAAGGCCTTCACCGCGACCATCGACCGCGCCAGCGCCGACATCATGGTGATGGCGCCTGGCGCCACCGGCCTGTTCAACGGCGGTCCGTCCGGCGTGCCCCGGCGCATCATGCCGGTGGTGCAGAGCCATCCCGACATCGTCGCCGTGGCCGACCTCGACGGCTCGGGCGGCCGCTGGCAGAACGTCGTCGAGGGCGACGCGCCGCGCAAGACCGAGTTCGTCCAGGTCTCCATCATCGACGCCGTCCCTGGCGCCGTGACCGTCCCGGTCGACTATTCGCCCGAACTGGTCGAGGCCCTGCGCCAGCCGTTCGGCGTCGCCATCGACGAAACCGCCCTCGGCCGACTCGGCGTCAAGCTGGGCGACAAGGCCATCTACAACGGCAAGACGGTTCGCGTGGTCGCGGTCACCCGCGGCTATCCCAACATGATGCAGGCCGGCGTGGTCATGTCGCGCGACACCCTGCGCATGCTCGGCGAGGCCAGCACCGGCGACCGCGTCGGCCCGTTGATGGTCGGCATCCGGCCGGGAGCGGATTCGGAACGGGTCGTGGCCCAGCTCAACGCCCAGTCGCGCGGCCAGTTCAAGGCCTGGACCCGGGCCGACCTGGGCGAGGCCAACCAGGCGGCGATGTTCAAGGAGAGCTTCATCGTCATCATGCTGGGCTTCTCCCTGTTCCTCGGCATCCTGATCGGGGTGGCCATCACCTGGCAGACCCTGCGTGGGGCGATCATGGCCAACATCAAGGAGTTCGCCTCACTGCGGGCCCTCGGCGTCTCCATGGGCTCGCTGCGCGCCATCGTCATGGAGCTCAGCTTCTGGGTCGGCATCGCCGGCATCTTCGCCGCCGGCCTGCTGACCTGGGCCGTGTCCCTGCTGGCCACCAGCGGCGGCCTGACCATGGCCTTCCCCATCCCGATGGTCGCCGGCGTCTGCATCATGCTGCTGGTGATCGCCCTCGCCTCCGGCTTCCTGTCGCTGGGCGTCCTGAAGAAGAGCCAGCCGGCGGATCTGCTGCGATGAACTCGAACACCGTCACCCACGGCCGCGCCGGCGAGTCGGCCATCGAGGCCAAGGGCCTCGTCAAGCGCTTCAAGACCGGCCGCTCCTTCATCGAGGTGCTCAAGGGCGTCGACTTCGACGCGCGCCATGGCGAGATGACCATGGTCATGGGACCCTCCGGCTCGGGCAAGTCGACGCTCGTCGCCGCCCTGTCCGGCCTGCTCAAGCCCGAGGAAGGCCGCGTCGACGTCCTCGACGTCGACGACCTGTGGGACCATTCCTCCGGCAGGATCGACAAATTCCGCCTCGATAATTGCGGCTTCATCTTCCAGGGCTTCAACCTGTTTCCGGCCCTGACCGCGACCCAGCAGGTCATGACGGTGCTGAAATACCAGGGCGTGCCCAAGGACGAGGCGCGCCGCCGCGCCGTCGCCGCGCTGGAAGAGGTCGGCCTCGGCGCCCGTCTGAACCAGAAGCCCGACTCCCTGTCCGGCGGCGAGAAGCAGCGCATCGCCATCGCCCGCGCCCTGGCCAAGAACCCGGCCCTGCTGTTCGCCGACGAACCCACCTCGGCGCTCGACGGCGAGAACGGCCAGGTGGTCATCCGCCTTTTGCGCCGGGCCGCCACCGAACACGGCGCCGCCGTCATCTGCGTGACCCACGACCCGCGCCTCGA
>JAXHTU010000120.1:0-8469 GCA_034189955.1 Pseudomonadota bacterium
CGCACGGCCCCGTGGACGGTCGTGGCCACCGACCACAAGAAGACGGCCCGGCTGAACATCATCCGACACATCCTGCGCGCCATCGGCGGCCCCGGGGCGGCGGCCGACAAGCCCGATCCCGACGTGGTCTTCCCCGCCGCGAAATCGGAGGGCCGCCTCGCCGTCTGATCAGAGCCCCAGCTCGGCCCGCAGCGCCTCCGCCGTGACGCCATCGGCCCGCAGCTTCGCAAGCGTGACCGAACCGTCCCGCTTGGCGTACCGCCGCCCGTCCGGGCCGGTGAGCAGACGATGGTGCCGGTAGACCGGCGTCGGCCAGCCCATCAGGGCCTGGATCAGCACCTGAATATGGCTCGCCTCGAACAGGTCCTCGCCGCGAACGACATGGCTCACGCCCTGCAGGGCGTCGTCGTGTGTCACCGCCAGATGATAGGCGGTTCCGGCGTCCTTGCGGGCCAGCACCACGTCCCCGGCGGTCTCGGGCCGCGCCGGAATCCAGCCGGTCTCTCCCGCAGGCCCCGCGCCCTCCTCGACAAAGCCCAGGCCGGCCCACGCCCCGCCGCCCAGCATCTCCCGCGCGCGGTCCAGCGACAGCCGCCAGGCGAACGCCCGTTCCTCCGCCAGCAGTCGCGCCTCCTCCTCCGCCGGATGAGGCCCGGGCCTCACGGCCTCCGCCGCGCCGTGCGGTGCATCGCCGATGGCGTCGAGAATTTCCTTGCGGGTGCGGAAGCAACGATACAGCAGGCCCCGACCCTGCAGATCGCGGACCACGGCGGCGTAGTCGTCGAGATGACGGGACTGCCGCCGCACCGGCGTTTCCCAGTCGAGGCCGAGCCAGTCGAGATCCTCGAGGATGCCGGCCTCGAACTCCGGGCGGCTGCGCGTCGGATCGATGTCCTCGATGCGCAGGAGGAAACGGCCGGCCGCGTCCCTGGCCGCCCGCCACGCCGTGAGGGCCGAAAAGGCATGGCCGCGGTGCAGTCGGCCGGTCGGCGAGGGGGCGAAGCGGGTGACGAACATCGTCGCAGGATAGCGGGAAGCGGACGCGATCCCATACCGTCGCTTGTGGTGCGCCGTCCGGACGCTAGGGTCGGGCGATGCAGACCCCCTACTGGCTGGACGATATCGAGGCCGCGCGCCGGGCGGTGGTCGCCCTCGATCCCCGGCTGGCGCGGGCTCAGGCCCAGACCCCGGCGTTCGAATGGCGTCGCCGCGTCGGAGGGTTCGAGGGTCTGTTCCATATGATCGTCGATCAGCAGGTCTCGCTCGCCTCCGCCGCAGCCATCTGGGCGCGGGTCGAGGCCGGGCTGGGCGGCGAGCTTACGCCGGAACGAACCCTCGCCACGGACATCGAGATCCTGCGCAGCTTCGGTCTGTCGATCCAGAAGGCGACCTATGGGCACGAGATCGCTCGCGCCCACGTCGAGGGCCGCATCGACTTCGACCATCTGGAGAGCCTTTCGGACGAGGAGGCGGGGGCGCGGCTGACGGCGATCAAGGGCGTCGGCAAATGGACCGCCGAGACCTTTCTGATGTTCTGCGAGGGTCGGCGCGACATCTTTCCCGCGGGGGACATCGCCTTGCAGGAGGCGATGCGCTGGGCCGACGGCGCCGCATTGCGACCGCGGGAGAAGGCGGCCTATGTCCGCGCCGAGGTCTGGCGACCGCATCGCAGCATTGCGGCGCATCTGCTGTGGGGATGGTATGGAGCGGTCAGGCGCGGGGAGGTCGCGCTGGAGGAGCCGCATCCGTGATCGACGCCCCGACCCTGAAAGCCCTGTCCGAACCGATCCTGCCGACCCTGTTCGTGCTGGACTATGCGGGGGTGGCGGTGTTCGGCGCGACCGGGGCCCTCGCGGCCGCGCGCCAGAAGCATGACCTCGTAACCCTGGGCTTCTTCGCCGCCATCACCGGCGTCGGCGGGGGGACGCTGCGCGACCTGTTGCTCGACGCTCCGGTCTTCTGGGTGCACGACGGGCGCTATATCGCCATCTGTCTCGCCGCCGCCGTCGGAGTCTGGTTCGTGGGCCAGCGTGACTGGCGCTTCCGGGCCCTGCTGTGGCTCGATGCGCTCGGCCTGGCCGCCTATGGCGTATTGGGCGCGGCCAAGGCCGAGGCCCTGGGCGCCGCGCCCCTGATCTGCATCGTCATGGGGGCCCTGACCGCCTGTTTCGGCGGCGTCGTTCGCGACCTTCTGGCCGGCCAGCCCTCCATCCTGTTGCGGCGTGAAATCACCGTGTCCGCGGCCATCCTGGCGGCCACCGCCTATGTCGCTTTCAAGGCGCTCGGCCTCTCCAATCTCGAGGCCGCCCTCGTGGCCGCGCCCTGCGGGTTCGCCTTGCGGGCCGGCGCCCTCGTATGGGGCTGGAGTCTGCCGTCCTTTCCGGGTGGAACGGCGCGCAGCTGAAGTCGCCAAACCGTCGCGGCGGCGTCATCGCCAAGGCATCGAATCAGGCGTAGGATTCCGTCCATAGTCAGGAAAGGAGACGTGTCTTCAGTCCGGTTGCGTCCATCCTCTGCGTCCGCACGGCGAGGGCCTGATGCAGGTCCTGAGCCGTCCCCCGTCCGGCTGGCCCGCACTGGTGCTGAATGCCGACTTTCGTCCGCTGTCCTATTATCCGCTGTCGATCTGGCCGTGGGAGGAGGTGGTCAAGGCGGTGTACCAGGACCGCGTCGACGTGGTCTCGACCTATGACAAGGTCGTGCGCAGCCCGTCCATGGAGATCGTCCTGCCCAGCGTCATCGCGCTGAAGAACTACGTCGATCAGGACCGACAGCCCGCCTTCACCCGCTTCAATGTCTTCCTGCGCGACGGCTTTGCCTGCCAGTATTGCAGCGCCACGACCGAGCTGACCTTCGATCACGTGATCCCGCGCAGCCACGGCGGACGGACCACCTGGGAAAACATCGTCGCCGCCTGCAGCCCGTGCAACCTGCGCAAGGGCGGGCGTACGCCGCATCAGGCGGGCATGCCGATCCGCCGCGCACCGCACCGGCCAAGCGCTTGGCAACTCCAGGAATTCGGCCGACGGTTCCCGCCGCACTATCTGCACCAGAGCTGGCTCGACTACCTGTACTGGGACATCGAACTGGAGCCTTGACGGTCGTCGTCCTGGCGGCGCGTACAGCGAACCGCGATCTGTGTCGACGCGGCCGTGTGTGCGGCGGCCCGCTAACGCCGCGCCTGGTCATCGCTTCGGAACCAAGTGCGCCGCCATGCGGTTTGGCCCTCAGGTAATCGGAGAGATACCATGAAGAAAACCATTGCTGCCGTGACTGCCGGACTTCTCCTGATCGCCGGTCAGGCCGCGGCTACCGCGACCTCCAGCGAAGCGACGATCCGCGTGGGCGACCGCGTCGGCGCCGCCTCGGAAAGTTCGAGCGAGTTCGCCGGCATCCCCGTGATCGGCCTGGTCGCCATCGCCGGCGTCATCGCCGCCGCTGTCGTCGTCGCTTCGGACGATGATTCCGAAAGCGATTGACACACCTCTCGCTTGAAACGTTGACGAGTTCATGGGGTCGGCGCAGTCCGGCCCCATGAAGATTCGTGTCCGCGCAGAACTCGTCTACCGCTTCGATCCGCCGACCGATGCGATCTACAAGATCCAGGTCGCGCACTGGCCCGGTCAGGCCATTCTCGAGGAGCGGCTGTCGACCACCCCGGAGGTCGATTTCATCGAGAGCCAGGACGAGGAGTTCGGGGCCCGCACCTTGCGCGCTCATCTCGCGGACGAGGTGACGCTGACCTATGAGGCGGTGGTCGACAACGGCACACTCAAGGGGCTTCCGCCGGTCACAATCCAGCACGACTGGAACGATCTGCCGGCCGAGGTGCTGCCGTATCTGAACGCCAGCCGCTATTGTCCGTCCGACCAGTTCGGACGGTTCGCTGAACGCACCTTCGGCGGGACAGTCGGGGGTGATCGCGTGTTGAAGATCCTCGACTGGATCAAGGCCGAGATCGACTACGAACCCGGCGTTTCGGACAGCGAGACAACCGCCGCCCGCACCTTCATCGACCGCGCGGGCGTGTGTCGTGACTTCACCCACATGGGGATCACCCTGTGCCGGGCGTCCGGAATACCGGCCCGGGCGGTCAGCGCCTATGCGCACCAACTGGAACCGCCGGATTTCCACGCCATCTTCGAGGTCTGGCTGTCGGACGGCTGGTGGCTGGTGGATCCGACCGGGTTGGCCCCGGTCGAGGGTCTCGTGCGCATCGCCTGCGGCCGCGACGCCGCCGACATCGCCTTCCTGACGACCCAGGGGCGATGCGAACTGGTTCGTCAGTCGGTCACCGCCGAGGCGGCCTGAGGGCGACTGGCCGCCGCCCGCCATGTCTCGATGAAGTCCAGGCGGCGTAACACCTTGTTGTCCGGGTCGATGCGGACATGCGCGCCTTCGGGTACGCGAATGCGGCCCCGGCCGCCGCTCATGGACGCCGTCTGCCGCCGGCCGTCGACGTCGATCTCGACCGGCATCGGGAAGGCGGCGCCGTCGCCGGTCACCCACTCCAGGATCAGTTCGCCGTTTTCACGGGTCTGACGCAGATCGGGCAGGGCCGCCTGGTAGAGATAGCCGCGGAAGAACCAGGTCAGGTCCTGGCCGGCCTCCTCGCTGGCGATGGCCCGGAACTCGTCGGTCGAGCCGTAGCGCGGCTGGAAGCCGCCCGGCCGGGGCGCCGCGGCGCCGTAGACCAGCCGGGTCACGGAACGGAAGAAGGCCTCGTCGCCGATCAGCATGCGCAGGCTGTGGGCGATCAGCGAGCCCTTGGAATAGATGTCGTTGCCGGGTCCGATGTCGCCGTTGTAGACCTCGTCCTCGGTTTTCTCCCTGCCGGAGACGACCGGGAACCGGTTGCGCAGACCCTTGCGCTGACCGACCAGCGACGCCTGCATCCAGGCCTCGCCATTGAGCCAGCGGTCGTACAGCGGCTGCATGTAGCTGCCCAGGCCCTCGTGCAGCCACATGTCGTCGGCGTTGCGGTTGGTCAGCTGATTGCCGAACCATTCGTGCGACAACTCGTGGTGCAGCAGCCAGTCGAAGCCGCGGCCGTCCAGCTTGTAGCCGTTGCCGTAGGCGTTGATCGTCTGGTGCTCCATGCCCAGGTGCGGGGTCTCGACGACGCCCATCTTCTCGTCCGCGAACGGGTAGGGCCCGACGGTCGCCTCGAAAAAGTCGAGCATCGGGGCGAATTGGGCGAACAGGGCTTCCACCTTGGCCGGGTCGTCGGTCGCCAGATGCCAGAAGGTCATCGGGAAGGTATTGCCGAAACGGCTGCGGTACTGCGCCGTGCGCTCGGCATAGGGGCCGATGCTCAGGGCGATGGCGTAGGTGTTGGGGTGGCTGGCCGACCAGTTCCAGGTGGTCCAGCCGTCGCCGTGATCCTGTTTGCCGAGGAAGCGGCCGTTCGACGGCGCGGACAGGTTGGACGGCACGGTGATGTGCAGGTCGACCCGCGCCGGCTCGGCCAGCGGGTGGTCGATGCAGGGCCAGAAGAGGTCGCAGCCCTCGCCCTGGACGGCGGTGGCGATCCACGGCTCGCCCGACGGCGCCGTGGCCCACTGGAAGCCGCCGTCCCACGGCGAGTTCGGCGCCACGCGCGGCTGGCCGGCGTAGGCGATCCTCAATTGCGCCGTCTCGCCGGCGGCGAGGGGTGCGGGCAGTTCGACGGTCAACCGACCCTCGGGGTTGGACCAGCGGTCCGCCGCGACCACGACGCCGTCCACGGCGACCTCGGAGATGGTCAGCAGGGTGTCCAGCTCGACCGCCAGCCGGTCGATCGGGGCGGTGGCGGTGAAGTCGAGCACGGCGACGGCGTCGATCGCCTTCTCGTCCGGGATCACCCGGATCGACAGGTCGGCCTTGTCGAAGGTCACCGCCAGCTGCTCCGGCGTGCGCGGCTGGTCGGAACCGAGGGTAAAGGGTGTGGATTCGCGCGCGGGCGTCTCCCGCTCCTGGGCCTGGACGCCGGCCGCCGCAAGGGCGACCGTCGCGGCGATCAGCACCGCGGGCGCGCCGGCCCGCCTCGTCCGGGCGTTCATTGCGCCGCCTGGTTCTGCTCTCGCTGCGCCCGCCGATACGCCTGCAGACGGTCGACCTCGTCCAGCTGGCGCAAGACCTTGTTCTCGGGGTCGACGATGACGACCGCGTCGGGTCGGGCGTCGACGTAGCCGCGGCCGTCGCGCATCTCCAGCACCCTCACCTGTCCGTCGACCTCGACCTCCAGCGGCATCGGGAAGGTCCCGGCCGGCGTCGACCATTCGAGGTTCAGCCGGTCGCCGTCGCGGGTCTGATTCAGCACCGGCAGCGCCGCCTCGTACAGATAGGCGTTGAAGAACCAGTCGTAGTTCCGCCCGGTCACCTCGTTGACGATCCGGTTGTAGTCCGGCGTGGAGCGGATGACGGGGCGGAAATTGCCCGGCGCCGGATCGGGGCGGCCATAGACGAGGATGCGCAGGGCCTCGAAGAAGTCCTCGTCGCCGAGGGTCATCCGCAGGGTGTGCGCGATCACCGACCCCTTGGCGTAGATGTCGCCGCCCGGGCCGGTCGGCCGGCTGTAGACGTCGTCGACGGTCATGGGACTGCGCGACACCACCGGCGCGCGGTTCATCAGCCCGTCGCGCTGGTCGGCCAGCTCACGGTGCATGTAGCGTTCGCCGCGCAGCCAGCGGGCGTACAGCGGCTGCATGTAGCTGCCCAGCCCCTCGTGCAGCCACATGTCGTCGGCGTTCCAGTTGGTCAGCTGGTTGGCGAACCATTCGTGGGCGAACTCGTGCTGCAGCAGGTCGTCATAGCCGCGGGCGTCGATCTCGTAGTTGTTGCCATAGGCGTTCAGCGTCTGGTGCTCCATGCCCAGGTGCGGGGTCTCGACCACGCCCATCTTTTCGTCGCCGAACGGGAAGGGGCCGACGGTCGCCTCGAAGAAGTCGAGCATCTGCGGGAATTCGGCGAACAGCCGCTGCACGTCCTCGGGCTTGTCCGACTTCAGGTGCCAGAAATGCATCGGAATGACGTTGCCGAACCGGCTGCGGTAGTCGGCGGTGACCTCCTCGAAGGGCCCGACATTGATGTTCACCGCATAGATGTTCGGGTTCTTGATGCTCCAGCTCCAGGTCGTGGTGCCGTCGCCATTGTCGGTCTTGCCCTTGAAGACGCCAGGGCCGGGCGCCGACAGGTTCGACGGCGCGGTCACGTGCAGGTCCACCTGGCCGGGCTCGGCGTTGGAATTGTCGATGCAGGGGAAGATCAGGTCGCAGCCTTCCAGCTGGACCGCGGTGGCGATCCACGGTTCTCCGCCGGGCGCGGTCGACCAGACGAAGCCGCCGTTCCACGGGGCGCGGCGGGCGGTCCGCGGCTGGCCGCCGTAGGCGATCCGAAGCGAGGTCCGTTCCCCCGCCGCCAGGGTGCGGGGGAGCTGGATGGTCATGCGGCCTTCGGGATTGCTCCACCGGTCGCGCGGGATGGTCTGGCCATCGACCTGCACGTCGGAGACGTCGAACAGGGCGTCGAGCTCGACCACCAGGGCGTCGATCGGCGCGAGGATGGTGAAGTCCAGCACGCCCACGCCGCGAATGGCCTTCTCCTCGGGCAGGACGGCGATCGACACATCGGCCTTGTCGAACCGGACGGCCTCCTGCTCGGGCGTCCTCTGCTGGTCTGTTTCGAGGGTGAAGGCGGACGATTCCGGACCGCCCTCCGCGTTGCGGTCCTGGGCGGCGGCGCCTGAGGCCATCAGCGCCACGACGCTGGTCATCAGAATGGTTCGCGCGAAGGTTTTCCGCATGGTCTCGCCCCTTTTTCGTTGCCGCGGGACGGTAGGGGAAGGGGGCGCAGCGACAAATGAACTTGCTGTAATGTTAGCCTTCGAGCCCCCGCGCCCGGCGCTGCGTCCGGGTCGCCCGTCGCGCCCAGGCCTTGTCGATCTGCTCTCTCAGGCGGTCGTCGTCGGCCGCCGCGAACCGCACCAGAACCGCGGGCCAGCCTTCGAAATGCGGCGTCTGGAAATAGGTTTGCGGCTCGGTCTCCATCAGGAAGATCACCGTTCCGTGACCCAGCGCTAGGGCGAGGGCGTGCGGATCCTGATTGGTGTTGACGATCCACTGGCCCCGCACCCGGATGCAGCGGCCGCCGTGCAGGGTCGAGTCCTCGGCGCCCGGCTGGCTCAGGGCGTAGGCGAACATTTCGTCGCGGGTCATCGTCCTCCCTGCGAAGCGGGGAGGGGGACCATGCACAGCATGGTGGAGGCGCCCTTCCGCATCTCTCGCCAGAGTGACCCGAGAACCCGATCGCGGGCAAAGAAAAAGGCCGGTGTTTCCACCGGCCCCTTCAAATCTGGTTGGCGTCGCCGATCAGGCGGCGGCTTGCTCGGCCAGCTTGGCCTTGACCTGGCGCTTGATGCGCTGGGCCGCGACCGACAGCTGCTCGTCCTTGGCCTTGACGATGAACGGATCGAGACCGCCCTTGTAGTCG
>JAXHTU010000121.1:0-8382 GCA_034189955.1 Pseudomonadota bacterium
CGCTGGTGGCGGGTGGCGGTGTAGCCGGCGGCCTCGTTGGCGAACTCGCGCTGCTGCAGCTCGGAATAGGCCGCCATGCCGCGGTCGCGGTAGCCGTCGGCCAGCTCGAACATCGAGTTGTTGAGGGCGTGGAAGCCGGCCAGGGTCACGAACTGGAATTTATAGCCCATGGCCCCCAGCTCGCGCTGGAATTTGGCGATGGTGGCGTCGTCCAGCTTGGCCTTCCAGTTGAACGACGGCGAGCAGTTGTAGGCCATCAGCTTGCCGGGATGTTCCTGGTGCACGGCCTCGGCGAAGCGGCGGGCGTCGTCCAGATCGGGATGCGAGGTCTCCCACCACAGGACGTCGGCGTATTTGGCGTAGGACAGGCCGCGGGCGATGCAGTGGTCCAGACCCGTGCCCTCCTTCAGCCGGAAGAAGCCTTCCGGCGTGCGGTTGTCGCGGTCGATGAACGGCCGGTCGCGCTCGTCGACGTCGGAGGTGATCAGCTGGGCGCTTTCGGCGTCGGTGCGGGCCACGGTCAGGGTCGGCGTTCCCATGACGTCGGCGGCCAGGCGCGCGGCGATCAGATTGCGCTCATGCGCCTGGGTCGGGATCAGCACCTTGCCGCCGAGGTGGCCGCATTTCTTCTCCGACGCCAGCTGGTCCTCGAAATGGACGCCCGCGGCGCCGGCCTCGATGAAGGCCTTCATGATCTCGAAGCTGTTCAGCGGCCCGCCGAAACCGGCCTCGGCGTCGGCGACGATCGGCGCGAACCAGTCGCGCCTGGCGCCGCCCTCGGCGTGCTCGATCTGGTCGGCGCGCTGCAGGGTGCGGTTGATGCGACGGCACAGCTCCGGCGCGGCGTTGGCCGGATACAGCGACTGGTCGGGATACATGGCCCCGGCGGTGTTGGCGTCGGCGGCGACCTGCCAGCCCGACAGATAGATGGCCTTCAGTCCCGCCCGGACCATCTGCATGGCCTGGTTGCCTGTCACGGCGCCGAGGGCGTTGATGAAGGGCTCCTCGTGCAGCAGCTGCCACAGCCGGTTGGCGCCGCGCTCGGCCAGGGTGTGGGTGACCGGCACCGAACCGCGCAGGCGCAGGACGTCCTCGGGCGTATAGGGGCGGTCGATGCCGTCGAAACGGCCGGCGGGCGACGGGACGAGGTCGGCGAAGGTGGTCATGGTCGGCTCTCTGCGCGATCGCGGCCGGTTCGCCGCGGGTGATGCAGAGGGAAACACGATGAAGTCACGAATGACACAGTGTCTGGCGTATTTTTGGTGTCGTTTGGTCACAACATGACACTTGCCGTTAAGTCATTTTGTGACATCCTGCGGTCATGGACGCGACCGCCGACCGCAAGCTGTTCCTTGGAGGCCGCCTCAAGCGGTTGCGCCGCGACCTGGGCCTGACGCAGACGGCCATGGCCGTCGATCTGGGCGTATCCCCCAGCTATCTCAACCACATAGAACGCAACCAGCGGCCGGTCTCGGCGCAGCTGTTGCTGCGTCTGGCCGACACCTATGACGTCGATCTGCGCACCTTCGGCCAGTCGGGCGGTCCGGCCACCGAGGCGGAGCTGGCCGAGGCCTTGGCCGACCCCCTGTTCCAGGGCCTGCCCGTGCCGCGGCACGAGATCGTCCAGCTGGCCGAAGACCAGCCGGCCGTCGCCGACGCCCTGCTGCGCCTGTATCGGACCTTCTCCGACCGCCGCGCCCGCGACCGGGCCGAGGCCGACGTCACCGGCGGCGCCGGCGACGCCAGCCCCGCCGACTGGGTGCGGGAATACGTCCAGGGCCGACGCAACCACTTCCCCGAGCTGGACGCCCCCGGCGAGAGCCTCGCCGCCACCCTCGAGGCGGAGACGCCGGGCGAGTCGTTCGAGACGCGCGCCCGCGCCCGGCTGCTGTCGCGCCACGGCCTGCCGGTGCGCACCCTGCCGGCCGAGGTCATGGTCGAATGGACCCGGCGCTACGACCCGCACCGCAAGAGATTGCTGCTCTCCGAGACGCTCGGCCCCTCCTCCCGCGCCTTCGCCGTCGCCTTCCAGCTGGCCCTGGCCGAGCACGACGCCGAACTGACCGCCCTGGCCGAGGCGGCTTCGGCCCCCGACGAACCGACCCGACGGCTGCTCAAGGTCTCCCTGACCAACACCCTCGCCGCCGCCCTGCTGATGCCCTACGGCCCCTTCCAGGCCGCCGCCGAACAGACCGGCTACGACCTCGCCCGGGTGCAGGCGCGGTTCGGCGTCTCGTTCGAACAGGCGGCGCACCGGCTGACCACCCTGTCGCGGCCGACGGCGCGCGGCGTGCCCTTCTTCCTGATGCGGGTCGACCAGGCCGGCAACATCTCCAAACGCTTCGCCTCGGGGTCCTTCCCGTTCTCGCGCTTCGGCGGGGCCTGCCCGCGCTGGCGGCTGCACAGCGCCTTCCGCACCCCCGGCCGGGTCGTCACCCAGATGATCGAGACGCCCGACGGCCAGCGCTGGTTCACCCTCGCCCGCACCGTCGACCGCCAAGGCCATGACGCCTTCACCGAGGGCCACGACCTCGCCATCGGCCTCGGCTGCGAGCTCAAGCACGCCCACCGGCTGGCTTACGCCCGCGGTCTCGACCTGACGGCCCCCGAGGTCACCCCGATCGGCCCCGCCTGCCGCCTGTGCCACCGCCACCCCTGCGCCGAACGCGCCGCCCCGCCGGTCGACCGGGCGCTGGTCGTCGACGACTGGGCCAAGTCGGTCAGCCCGTATCCGTTCGCGGGGGGCTGAGGGTTGGGAGACCCTAGGCGGGATCGAGTTGCACGACGTCAGGGCCCGAAATTGGGACGAGGTAAGTCATGAAGTCCGTGCTGTCTCCCGCGCCAACCAGCCGGGACTGCAGCACCCCCTCAGCCCCCATGGAAAAGGCCTCGCAAACCAGGTCCGGGCCGAACATGGACGCAAGCGTCTTCACATCGGGATCGCCCAAAGCCTCCGCAGGCAGGTTGGCGATAGCCTGCGAGCCGGCCTCGGCGATCAACGGGTAGAGGCGGACAACCTCCTCGCGCGGAAGGGGCAGGTCCGCCTCATCTTCCCAGCGACCGCTGCTGGACAGCGACCAACGCGAATCGGCCTGCAACTCAAAGGGCTTGGAACAGAGCGAGCCATCCAGTCGCCGCTTGTGGGTGACCGTTTCGCAGATCTTGATGCGGTCCGCGCCGACGGCGCTGGCGCGCGCATTGACCGATCCCAACAACTCACGTTCCCGGTCCAGCGCCGCCGGCGCGAGCGCCTCGACGAAGCCGCCCAGGGCCGCCACTTCCTCAAGCGACAGCGCCGTGCAGGACTGACCCTGAATCTGATCGCGTACGAGCCGGTAGCGGATGACCGACTCGCAGGCTGACGGCTTGGAGTTCGAACTGTCTTCGCCGACCGAACACCACCACGACTGCGTCAGGACGGCGGGCAGCTCGGCATGCGTCAGCCCAGCCTGCGCCGCTTGCGACGGGGCCGCCATACCCAGGAGCAGCGCGCTAACGCCTCCAGCCAGTGCAAACGCCAATGGACCCTCCCCAACTATGCCGGGCAGCCTGAATTCGCCGCGGCGCTCCCGCTTTGTCCGTTCGGCGGGAGGTCCCGTCAAGCCGGGGACACCGGCCCCCGCCGAACAGATCGCCAAGCCGCCGGCGGGATCGGCGTCCGTTGAGCCTCGGTCATCCCTGGGACTGATCGAGGGCCCGCCGCGCCGCCGCCAGTTCGCCGGCCATCACCGCCGTCAGCCGCGCCGGGGCGACGATCTGGACCTGCTCGCCCCAGGTGAACAGGTGCCAGGCCAGTTCGCGCATGCCCGAGGCGCGGAACCGCACCACGACGCCGCCGTCCGGCTGGTCCTCGAGGCTCTGGGTCGGGTGCCAGCGCCACGCCCGCGCCTCGGCCGCTCCCCCGGGCGTCACCTTCAGCACCACATCCTCGATTTCGTCCTGATAGATGCCGAACGACTGGCTGGCGAAGCTCTGCAGGTCGAAGTCGGCGGGCGGCGAGGCCATCCCCTCCTCGCCGCGCACGCCGCTCATCCGGTCCAGGCGGAAGGTCTGGATGCGGCCGCTTTCGCGGTCGGCGGCGACCAGATAGTTGGCGCGGCCGAACATCACCCCGCACGGCGCCACGCTGCGGCCGCGCGCCTCGGCCCCCGGCCGGCTGTAGATGAAGCCCAACGGCCGCCCCGCCAGAATGGCCTGGCGGATCTCGGCCAGCACCGCCTCGTCGGCCGACGGCCGCGGCCCGGCCTGGACGGCGATGGTCTCGGCCCGCACCAGCGCCTCCAGATCGGGGGCCAGCCGGTTCAGGGTGGTCGAGCGCATGGCCGACTTCAGCTTTCGCTCCAGCCCCTCCAGCGCCGCCGCCCGCCCCGGCTCGCCGCTGGCCCGCAGCGCCTGCGCCGCCCGCGTCAGCTCGATCAGCTCCTCGGTGGTCGGGGCCTGTTCGAAGGCCGACAGGCCGCCGCGGATGCGCCAGCGCTTGTTCGGCGGGTCTGACACCTCCTCGGTCTGCGGGAACAGGCCGATCACGGCGTCGCGCAGCCGTTCGGCCGTGCGTCGGCCGACGTCCAGATCGCGCTCGATCTCGCCCAGGGTCACGCCCTCGGCGCTGGCCGCCATGCGCCGGGCGAGGTCGAGGACGAGGGCCGCCTTGTCGTGTCTCATGCTTTTAAAAGAGCATACGTCCGATTTTGACGCAACGCTGCTTCATAGTCGAACCATCGACAGACACACCGCTTCAGGAGTTGCTCTCATGGCCCGCACTTTCGCCCCCCACGCCGCCGTCGCCGCCTCCCGCTATCTGATCGTGCCCTGCGAGGCCGACGGCTGCGGCGATCTCGCCGTCATCTGGGACCGGCTGGAGGAACAGGTGATCGACGTCATCGACGCCCGCCTGTCGGCCCGGTACGCCGATGAGGACGCCCTGTGGGACGAGGCCCGCCCGGCCTTCTCCCCGGCCGAAGACTTCCGCATGGCGGCGTAATCAGCCCGGATAGCGCTGGCGCAGCGAGGCGACGGAGGCGACCGCCATCTCGCGCAGCACCTCGGCGTCCACGTCCGACAGGCGGTTGACGTAGACGCAGCCCGCCCCGGCCTTGTGCTTGCCCAGCCGGGCCAGCTGGTCGCCGCGCCGGTCCTCGCAGCCGGACAGGTAGAAGACCAGGCTGGTCTTGCGCGGCGAAAACCCGACCAGCGGCGCATCGCCCTCGTGCCCGCTGGCGTAGCGGTAATGATACGCCCCGAAGCCGACGATCGACGCCCCCCACATGGTGGGCGGTTCGCCGGTGGCCTCGGCCAGCAGGGCGCAGACGGCCTCGGCGTCGGCGCGACGTTTCGGGTCCTCGACGGCGGCGAGGAAGTCGGCGACGGAAACGGCGGTGGGTTTGGTCTTCTGTTCGGCCGCCATGTCAGACCACTTCCGGCGCGGACGCCCTGAGCAGGCCGGCCACGCTGATATCCTCGTCGATGTCGGGCCAATGGACGCCCAGACCGGCGGCCGCCTCCTCCCAGTTCGCGCGCTGCTCGGGCGAGGCGGATTTCAGGCGGGGAAACCAGTCCAGCGGCGCGGCCAGCCGCCGACCGTCGCGCAGACGTACGATCAGTTCGTCGTCGGTGACCTCGACGTCGGCCACCCGCTCATCGATCCTGACCGCCGAAATAGCCATTCCACGCCTCCATCAATGAACCAGCCCGGAGCCGCTCAAAACCTCCGCCCACGCGGTTCCGCGACGATTTGATGCTCGTCCTGCCAAACGATCAACCCCGGATCGCGGGTCGTCAGCACCTCGACGTGGATGCCGCATTCCTCCAGCGCGACCTTCAGCCGATGCATCCGGCTGATGTGCTCGGTGGCGACCGGCTTGAACCATGACAGGCCCGGCTGGCCAAACCCCTTGTGGCCGCCGGTCGAAAATGCCTTCGGGATGGCGAGGTTTGCGTTGAACCAGGCGTTCAGGCTGCGGGCCTCGGCGATGGCCCAGCCCGACGCGTGCTCGCTCTCCACGGCTTCGTCGATGGCCTTGAACAGGCCCAGCCGACTTCGCTGGCGGCCGATCGACTGGAAGCAGACGAAGCGGACATAGGTCTTGTCCGGGACGCTCACAGCGCCTTCACGATCCCCTCGACCATCTTCTTCGCGTCCGCGAACAGCATCATGGTGTTGTCGCGGAAGAACAGCTCGTTCTCCACCCCCGCATACCCCGCCGCCATGCCGCGCTTGATGAACAGCACCGTCCCCGCCTTCTCCACGTCCAGCACCGGCATGCCGTAGATCGGGCTCTGCGGATCGGTCTTGGCGGCCGGGTTGGTGACGTCGTTGGCGCCGATGACGAAGGCCACGTCGCAGCTGGCGAACTCGCTGTTGATGTCCTCCAGCTCGAACACCTCGTCATAGGGAACGTTGGCCTCGGCCAGCAGGACGTTCATATGGCCCGGCATGCGGCCGGCGACGGGGTGGATGGCGTACTTCACCTCGACCCCCTCCTCCTTCAGCTTGTCGGCCATCTCGCGCAGGGCGTGCTGGGCCTGGGCGACGGCCATGCCGTAGCCGGGCACGATGATGACCTTCGAGGCGTTCTTCATGATGAAGGCGGCGTCCTCGGCCGAGCCCTGTTTGACCGGCCGGGTCTCGACCGCCCCCGCCGCGCCGGTCGCCGCGTCGCCGCCGAAGCCGCCCAGGATGACCGAGATGAAGCTGCGGTTCATGCCCTTGCACATGATGTAGCTGAGGATCGCGCCCGAGCTGCCGACCAGCGCCCCGGTGATGATCAGGGCGATGTTCTCGAGCGTGAACCCCAGCGCCGCCGCCGCCCAGCCCGAGTAGGAGTTGAGCATCGACACCACCACCGGCATGTCGGCCCCGCCGATGGGGATGATCAGTGTCGCGCCGAGGATCAGGGCCAGCAGGAACACGCCCCAGAAGGCCCAGGTCGCCGTCCCGCCGGTGCCGATCAATATGCCGATCAGGAAGACCAGCCCCAGGGCCAGGCCGATGTTGATCAGGTGCCGCGCCGGCAGCAGGATCGGCGTTCCCGACATCCGCCCGTCCAGCTTGGCGAAGGCGATGACCGAGCCGGTGAAGGTGATCGCCCCGATGGCCACGCCGAGGCTCAGCTCGATCAGCGACAGGGTCTTGATGCCGCCGTCAGCGGTGGCGATGCCGAAGCTCTCGGGCGCATAGACCGCGCCGATCGCCACCAGACAGGCGGCCATGCCGACCAGCGAGTGGAAGGCCGCCACCAGTTGCGGCATCTGCGTCATCTGCACCCGGGCCGCGATCAGCGCCCCGCCCCCGCCGCCGACGACGACCCCGCCGGCGATCAAGGCCAGGGTCAGGGGGTCGAGGACATCGCCGGCCCACAGGGTGGCCAGCGTCACCGCCACCGCCAGCCCCATGCCGACCATGCCCAGCGTATTGCCACGCCGGCTCGTTTCCGGGCTCGACAGTCCGCGCAGGCTGAGAATGAACAGGACGCCGGAGACCAGATAGGCCAGGGCCGCGATCGATGCGTTCATGCGGTCAATTCCCCCTCGTCGTCATGGTCACTTCTCCGCCGGCGGCGGACAGGCCGTCCGCGCCAGCCGCCACAGGGCCGCGGCGATGAACAGCGGGCCGACGAAGACGACGGCCCAGTCCCAAAGGCTCATCTGCCGTTCCTGCGCCACGATGCGCAGCAGGATCGACGAGAACAGCAGCACCACGCCGCAGTCGAGAAAGCGCAGCTTGCGGATGGCGTCCTTCTCGCCCAGCCAGCTCCACAGCCACAGCCCGGCCCCGATCGCCGTGGCGACCCAGGACGCGCCGACCGCGAAGGTCTGGACGTCGAGGCTCATCGGGGGCGCTTTCTCGGCGCGAGACGGCCCTGATGCACGGAGCGGATGCCGTTCATGACGAAGATCAGGCCGATGCCCAGCATGGCGATGGCGAGCATCCACTCTTCCCGGACGCCGTAGTCATAGGCTTTCCACAGCCAGAAGATGCAGATCACCGGATAGATGATCGCCGCCAGCACCCGCTCCACCGCCTGGCGCCGGGAGCCCTCGAGGCGGCCGCCGAAGATCAGGAAGCCGATCACCAGGATCAGAACGACCGGGAAGGCGAGCAGGAAATACAGGTCGGGGGCGGGAATCACCGGGGCCGTTCCTTCTTGCGGTACATGGCCAGCATGCGCCGGGTGACCATGAAGCCGCCGAAGATGTTGACGCTGGCCAGGGTCACGGCCGCGACGCCCGCGCCCTTGGCGATCCAGCCGTCGTCGCCGCTCGCCGCCGCCGCCGCGATCAGCCCGCCGACCACGATCACCGACGAAATGGCGTTGGTCACCGCCATCAGCGGCGTGTGCAGCGCCGGCGTCACCGACCAGACGACATAGTAGCCGACGAAGA
>JAXHTU010000122.1:0-8345 GCA_034189955.1 Pseudomonadota bacterium
GCAACCTGACCGGCGCGATCAACGCCGTGATCGAGGGCGCCGGCCTGCGCATCGTCGCCCAGCGCCGCGTCAAGCTGACCGAGGCCCAGGCCAAGAAATTCTACGAAGTCCACGCCGAGCGCCCGTTCTACGGCGAGCTGGTCGGCCAGATGACCGCCGAGCCGGTCGTGGTGCAGGTGCTTGAAGGCCCGAACGCCGTCGCCGCCTATCGCGAAGTCATGGGCGCCACCAACCCGAAGGACGCCGCCGAGGGCACCATCCGCAAACAGTTCGCCCTGTCGATCGGCGAGAATTCGGTCCACGGTTCGGACTCGATCGAGAACGCCGGCATCGAGATCGCCCAGTTCTTCACCGACGACCAGATCGTCGGCTGATCGGCTCGCGCCACACAGACTGACAACGGCCGGATCGGTGACGATCCGGCCGTTTTCGTGTCAGGCTCGCGCCCGGCAGGGAGAGTCGGGTGAAGGACTATGGACGACGGGGCGTGATGCTGGCGGCGGCCCTGTCCGCCGTGGCCGGCTATGTCGACGCCGTGGGCTTCATGACGCTGGGCGGCTTCTTCGTCTCCTTCATGAGCGGCAATTCCACCCGGCTGGGCGTCGGCCTGGCCTTGGGGGAATGGGAGCAGGCGGGGATCGCCTTCGGTCTGATCGTCCTGTTCGTGGTCGGGGTGGTCATGGGCGCCACCGTGGCGCGGCGGTTCGGCGAGGAGCGACGGTCGGCGGTGCTGACGGTCGAAGCCGGCCTGCTGCTGGTCGGGGCGGGGCTGTGCACCCTGGGCTGGCGCGAATGGGGGATGGCGGCCGTGGTCCTGGCGATGGGCGTCGAGAACGCCGTGTTCCAGCGCCAGGGCGATGTCGGCGTCGGCCTGACCTATATGACCGGGACGCTGGTGCGGATGGGGCAGCGCATCGCCACCGCCCTGCATGGCGGCCCGCGGTGGGAGTGGGCGCCGTTTCTGGCCTTGTGGGCCGGGCTCGCCTCGGGCGGGGCGCTGGGGGCGGTGGTGTTCCTGCGCTGGGGCGTGCTGGCCCTGTGGCCCGCCTGTCTGGCGGTGGCGGCGATGGCCGTGGCCGTGCGTCTGGCCGAGGCGCGGGCCGCGCGGCCCTGACGCAAACGGCCCCGACGAGCGATCGCCGGGGCCGTCTTCGGTTCGCCTGGGGGCGGACCTACCAGATGCGGGCGCGGGCCTCGGGGGCGAGGTATTGCTCGTCGCCGGGCTGGACGCCGAAGGCCTCGTACCATGCGTCGATGTTCCGCACCGTGGCGCTGGCGCGATACTGGCCCGGGGCGTGCGGATCGACAGTGACCTGCTGGCGCAGGGCCTCGTCGCGGATGTTGGTGCGCCACACCTGGGCCCAGCCGAGGAAGACCCGCTGGTCGCCGGTCAGGCCGTTCAGCACCGGCGCCGGCTGACCGTTCAGCGACATGTGATAGGCGTCGAGCGCCAGCAGCAGGCCGCCGAGATCGGCGATGTTCTCGCCCATGGTCAGGTCGCCGTTGACATTGACGCCCTCCAGCGGGCTGAGGGCCGAATACTGGGCTCCCAGCACGGCGGCGCGCGCCTCGAATTTGGCGGCGTCCTCGGCCGTCCACCAGTCGCGCAGGGCGCCGTCGCCGTCGGTCTTGCGGCCCTGGTCGTCGAAGCCGTGGGTGATCTCGTGACCGATGACCGCGCCGATGCCGCCGTAGTTGACCGCCGGGTCGGCGTTGGGATCGAAGAAGGGCGCCTGCAGGATGGCGGCCGGGAAGACGATCTCGTTGCGCGGCGGATTGTAATAGGCGTTCACCGTCTGCGGGGTCATGCCCCATTCCAGCGGATTGACCGGCTTGCCCAGCTTGGCGACGTTGAAGGCCCAGTCGAACGCGGTCGAGCGCTCGACATTGCCGTAGAGGTCGCCCGGCACGAGGCGCAGGCCGTCGTATTCGCGCCATTCGTCCGGATAACCGATCTTCACCCCGAAGCGGCTCATCTTGTAGAGCGCCTGCTCCCTGGTCTCGGGGCTCATCCAGTCGAGACCCTGGATGCGGGCGGTCATGGCCGCGCGCAGGTTGGCGACCAGTTCCTCCATCTGGGCCTTGGATTCGGCGGGGAAGTGGCGCGCCACGTATTCGCGGCCCAGCACCTCGCCGAGAGAGCCGTCGACCGTCTCGACTCCACGCTTCCAGCGCGGCTTGTTCTCGGGCTGGCCCCCCAGGGTCTTGCCGTAGAAGTCGAAGCGGTTTTCGGCGAAGGCGGACGACAGATAGGACGAGGCCTGATTGACGACGTGGAAAGCCTGCCACGATTGCAGGGTCTCGATCGGGGTTTCGGCGAACACCTGGGCCATGCCCGGGAAGGCGGTGTTGTTGGCGGCGATCAGCGTCGGGACGTGGTCGATGCCCGCGCCCTTGGCCCAGGCCGCCCAGTCGAAGCCGGGGGCCGCCGTGGCCAACTCGGCCAGGGTGGTCGGGTTGTAGATCTTGTCGATCTGGCGGTTTTCGACCGCGGTCCAGTGCTGTTCGGCGATACGGGTCTCGAAGGCGACGATGTCCGCAGCGGCCTGCTCCGCAGCCGGCCAGCCGGCGAGCTCCAGCGCCTTGGCCACATAGGCCTGATAGGCGGTCTTCTGGGCGGCGAAGCTGTCTTCGAGATAGTAGTCGCGGTCCGGCAGGCCGAGGCCGCCCTGGACGACATAGGCGCTGGTCTTGTCGGAGTCCTGCAGGTCCTCGAAGATCTGCACCCCGAAGATGGTCGAGCCGAAACCGCCCTGGGTGCGGCCCATCAGGGCGGCGATCTCTTCGCGGGTGTCGGCGGCGCGAACCTCGGCCAGATCCGCCTGCAGCGGGCCGGCGCCGAGGCGCTCGACCGTCGCCTCGTCCATGAAGCTGCCGTAGAAGGCGCCGATGCGTGCGGCGTCCTCGCTGGCGCCCGGATTGGCGACGCTCTCCTCGATCAGGGTCTTGAGATTGTCCTGCGACCGGTCGTGCAGCACATGGAAGGCGCCGTAGGAGGTGCGGTCGGCCGGGATCGGCGTGTTCTTCAGATACGTCCCATTGGCGTAGAGGTTGAAGTCGGCGCCCGGCCGGACCGTGGTGTCCATGCCGCTGACGTCGAAGCCGAACTCGCCGATGGCCGGCTGGGTCGTGGAGGGAATCTCCACGATGGGCGGCGCGTCCTGGGCGGCGGCGGAGCCGACGGCCAGGAGCAGAACGGCGCCGGCGGCGCAGGCCATGAGTCGAAGTTTGAGCATTGGGGGCCCCCAGATTGAATTTGGCGGCAGACTGACCCAGCCGAACGCCGCTGTCGCGGCGAAAGTCGGCAGATTACAAAATGCTCATCCGGCTGGAACAGAAGTCGGAGAGGGTCCGCGCGTACAGGCCGTGTTCGGCGGTCAGCACCCGTTGGGCGAGGGTAGCCGGGGTGTCGTCCGGCAGCACCGGCACCGCGGCGCGGGCGAGGACCGGACCCTCGTCGACGCCCTCGGTGACCAGATGGACGCTGCAGCCGGCCTCGGCGTCGCCGGCCGCGATGGCGCGGGCGTGGGTGTCGAGCCCGGGGTATTTCGGCAGCAGGCTGGGGTGGATGTTGAGCATCCGTCCGGCCCAGCGGCGCACCAGCCAGGGCGTCAGCAGTCGCATGTAGCCGGCGAGGGCGACGACCTCGACCCGGTGTTCGACCAGCAGGGCGTCCAGCGCCCGCTCGTGCGCCTCGCGGTCCTTGCCGAAGGGTTGGTGGTCGACGACCCCGACGGCGACACCCTTGCCCTGGGCCACCGCCAACCCGCCGGCCTCGGGGCGGTTCGACGCCACCAGCACGATCTCGAACGGGCAGTCCTCCGCGCCCGCCGCGTCGATCAGGGCGGCCATGTTGGAGCCGGCCCCTGAGATCAGGACGGCGACGCGGACGCGACCGGACGGCGACCGATCCATCAGCGAGCCGGTACGGGCCGCGGGGAAGGGGCAGCGGTCACGCGGTTCAGTCCGCCGCCAGCTGGCCGCAGACGAAGGCGACCTCTCCGGCGTTCAGCAGGCCCTCCAGCACCGGCTCGGCGTTCTCGGGCGCGACGACGAGGATGAAGCCGACGCCGCAGTTGAAGGTGCGGCGCAGTTCGTGATCGGAAATGCCGCCGGTCTCGCCCAGCCACTGGAAGACTTGCGGCAGGGGGATGGCGTCCCAGTCGAACGCGGCGTGCAGGCCCTCTGCGATGCAGCGCGGCGGATTCTCGATCAGGCCGCCGCCGGTGATATGGGCCGCGCCCTTGATCAGGCCGGCCTTCATCAGCGGCAGCACGGGCTTCACATAGATGCGGGTCGGCTCCATCAGGGCCTGGGCGAGGGTGCGATCCCTCGCGAAGGGGGCGTCCGCGTCCCAGCCGAGGCCCGACTTCTCGACCACCTTCCGGATCAGGGAATAGCCATTGGAGTGGGGGCCGGACGAGGCCAGGCCGATGATGATGTCCCCTGCGGCCTGACGGTCCAGATACGGCAGGGCGTGGCCGCGCTCGACCGCGCCGAGCGAGAAGCCGGCGAGATCATAGTCGCCACCGGCGTACATGCCGGGCATTTCCGCCGTCTCGCCGCCGACGAGGGCGCAGCCGGCCTGACGGCAGCCCTCCGCGATGCCCGCGACGACGCGTTTGGCGGCGTCGATCTCGAGCTTGCCGGTGGCGTAGTAGTCGAGGAAGAGCAGGGGCTCGGCGCCCTGGGCCAGCAGGTCGTTGACGCACATGGCGACCAGATCGATGCCGACGCCGTCATGGCGTCCGGTCTCGATGGCGATCTTGAGCTTGGTGCCGACGCCGTCGGTGGTGGCGACGATCAACGGGTCCTCGAATCCCGCCGCCTTCAGGTCGAACAGGGCTCCGAATCCGCCCAGCGACGCCTCGGCGCCGGGCCGGCGGGTCGATTTCGCCAGCGGCTTGATGGCGTCGACCAGCATCTCGCCGGCGTCGATATCCACCCCCGCATCGGCGTAGGTCAGGCCGTTTCGCAGGCTTTCGGGGGTGTCGCTCATCGGTCACGGGCCTGAATCAGTGGGCGGATTTATACGGCGGCTCTTGCCATAACCGCATTGCGCGGGGCTATAGCATCCGAATGACGCCCATCACCACCGCCGAGGCGCTGCGCGATTTCTGCGCAAAGCTTTCGAACCAGCCCTTCATCACGGTCGACACCGAGTTCATGCGGGAGACGACCTATTGGCCGCGCCTGTGCCTGATCCAGGCGGCGTCGGCCACGGACGCGGCCATCATCGATCCGATGGCCGAGGGGCTGGATCTGTCGCCCTTCCTCGACCTGTTGCGCGACGAATCGATTCTCAAGGTCTTCCATGCCGCGCGGCAGGACGTGGAGATCTTCGTCAAACTGGGGGCCATGCCCAAGCCGATGTTCGACACCCAGGTGGCGGCCATGGCGGCCGGCTTCGGCGATCAGGTCTCGTACGAGGCCCTGGTGCGCCAGATGCTGCGCCAGGAGGTCGACAAGGGCAGCCGTTTCACCGATTGGGCCCGCCGCCCGCTGTCGGACGCGCAGCTGATCTACGCCCTCGGCGACGTGACCCATCTGGCGGCCCTGTTCCCGAAGCTGCGCGACCGTCTGCAGAAGGACGGCCGTCTGGACTGGGTCACCGCCGAGATGGAGGATCTGACCGATCCGGCGCTTTACGACACCGACCCGGAAAAGGCGTGGAAGCGTCTGAAACCCAAGAAATACTCGGCGAAATATCTGGCCGCCTTCGTGGCCACGGCGGCGTGGCGCGAGCGGGCGGCGCAGGAACGCGACCAGCCGCGCGGCCGGATCCTCAAGGACGAGGCGATCGACGAGATCGCGGCCCAGGGGCCGACCGATCCGGACGCCTTCAACCGGCTGCGGTCGGTGCCCAAGGGGTTCGGGGCCTCGCGCCTGGGTCTCGAGCTGTGCGCCGAGCTGAAGCGGGTGCTGGACGATCCCGAGGCTCACGCGCCGAAGCTGGAGCGGCCGTCGCACAACCAGCCGGCGCCGCCTTCGGTGGTCGAACTGCTGAAGGTGCTGCTCAAGGCCAAGAGCGACAACGCCGGAGTGGCGACCAAGCTGCTGGCCAATGTCGCCGACCTCGAGAAGATCGCGCTGGACGACGAGGCCGATGTCGATGCGCTGAAGGGCTGGCGGCGTCAGTTGTTCGGCGAGGACGCGCTGAAGCTCAAGCGCGGCGAGATCGCCCTGGTTCTGAACGGGCCCCGGGTCGAGGTGGTGGAGATCGAGTAGGGATTAGGGATTAGGGATTAGGGATTAGGGATGGACTGTGCGGCCGCAACTGCTGCGCGCGACCCCGATCCGCTTCCTAATCCTTAATCCCTCTTCCCTAATCCCTCAGGCCACCGTCGCCTTGACGATCTTGCCCGGATTGCGGGGCGGTTCGCCCTTGGGCAGGGCGTCGACATTGTCCATGCCTTCGATGACCTCGCCCCAGACGGTGTACTGGCCGTCGAGGAAGGAGGCGTCGTCGAGGCAGATGAAGAACTGGCTGTTGGCGCTGTTGGGATCCGAGGTGCGGGCCATCGAGCAGACGCCGCGGGCGTGGCGTTCCTTCGAGAACTCGGCCTTCAGGTTGGGCTTGCTGGAGCCCGAAGTGCCGGTGCCGGTCGGATCGCCGCCCTGGGCCATGAAGCCGGCGATGACGCGGTGGAAGACCACGCCGTCGTAGAAGCCTTCGTCAGCCAGCTCGGTGATGCGGGCCACGTGGCCGGGCGCGAGGTCCGAACGCAGCTTGATGACGACGTCGCGGGCTTCGCCGTCGCCGGTGTCGAGAGTGAAGGTCAGGGTTTCGGCCATCGGGGGCTGCTCCTTGTGAATTGTTGCGGGTGCATAGCCCGCAAACCCGTCGGGGGCTATGTGGATGCGATGAGTGACGAAGAAAAGCCCAAGCCCGACGAGCCGGCGCGCCGCCGCATGGTGCGCCCGCCCTCCGGCGGCGCCGCCTCCGGCCGCGGCATGGGCACCAAGATGAAGACGGCGGACACCAAATCGATGTCCAGCCAGCAGTGGATCAAGCGCCAGCTGTCGGACAAATGGTCCGAGCGGGCCCGGGCCGAGGGCTGGCGCAGCCGCGCCGCGTTCAAGCTGCTGGAGATCGACGAGCGGTTCCACCTGATCCGGCAGGGCAGCCGGGTCATCGATCTGGGCGCGGCTCCCGGGGGGTGGATCCAGGTGGCGCTGAAGCGGGGCGCGACCTCGGTGGTCGGCGTCGACCTGCTGCCGATCGAGCCGATCCCGGGCGCCACCCTGATCCAGGCCGACTTCACCCACCCCGGCGTCGACGTTCAGATGATGGAGCTGCTGGGCGGTCCCCCGGACCTTGTCCTGTCGGACATGGCCCACAACACCGTCGGACACCGGCAGACGGACCACCTCAAGATCATCGCCCTGATCGAGATCGCCGCCGATTTCGCCATCCGCACCCTGAAGCCCGGCGGGCATTTCGTGTCGAAGAATTTCCAGGGCGGCGACGCGGGCGGGGTGCTGGCGCGGCTGCGCTCCGAGTTCGAGACGGTCAAATACGTCAAGCCGGAGTCGAGCCGGAAGGACAGCGCCGAGGTGTTTCTCGTGGCGATGAACCGGCGCTAGGCCGAGGCCATCTCCGCCGCCCGCGCGGCCTTGCGCGCCTCTATCCGCGCCCAGACACGGTCGTGGACGGTGAAGAACACCGTCTGCACCAGCGGCTCGATGATGCCGATGGCCAGGGCCGTGCGCCAGCTCTGCGTCAGGGCGTAGGCCACGGCCACGGCGACGACGAAATGCATCAGGCCGTAGGTCATGGACTTGACCGCCACCTGCTTCAGCGAGCGGGGCAGGGCGTGGCTGTGGCCGGCGTGGCCGTGGGCCCGGGTCTGCTCCTCGGGGGCCATGATCCCGAGGCGGGCGGTGAAGGCCTCGGACGCCTCCTCGAGGTTGGACAGCATCCGCCGTCGCTCGATGCGGTGCCAGACGCGGTCGTGGATCGAATAGGCGATGGTCTGGAAGAAGGGCTCCACCACGCCCACGGCCAGGGCCAGCCGCCAGTCGCGGGTGATGGCGAAGGCGACGAGGATCGCCACCACCAGGTGCATCACGCCATAGCTCGCGATCTTGAGCGCGAGGCGGCGGGCGGTGCTGATCAACAGACGAACCATGGTTTCCAGATGTGGGTCCGGCGCCGCAAGGGCAAGGCAATTTTTCTAATCGCGAGGATAAGGGCGGGCGGGCCTTGCGGTTCCCCGCCGCTCACCGCTATACGCGGCCCGCAAAACGGAGACTCCTCATGGAGATACGCGAAGGGCTCACCTTCGACGATGTTTTGCTGGAACCCGGCCCGTCCGAGATCATGCCCGCCGAGGCGGACGTCT
>JAXHTU010000123.1:0-8032 GCA_034189955.1 Pseudomonadota bacterium
GACGCCGGCCGGCCCTGAGGGGCGTCAGGCGTCGACGAAGGCCTGGATCGTGGACCAGTGCGGCGGCGGGGTGCGCCCCGTCGCAGGCGACCTCCTTGAGGAACTCCGGCATGGTCACGGGCCGCATCGGCTCCCAGGCGGCGTCCACTTCCGGATACCGGTCCGTCTCCGCGCCATCCGGACCGAATTCGACGACGCCGGCGGTGCGCCACTGGTTCGCGTCGCAGCGAAACTCATAATCAGGAAGGGAGAATGGCGCACCCGAGAGGATTCGAACCTCTGACCCCTGCCTTCGGAGGGCAGTACTCTATCCAGCTGAGCTACGGGTGCGTCTGACGGCGAAACGCCGGACGAAGGGCCTTACAGCAGGAGCGCGCCGCCCTCAATCCCGAATGCGCACGGCTTGGCGAGCGCGGCGCCAGCGCCTAGCCTGCGGCCGCTTTCCGATGAGAGGTCCCGATGCGCGCGTTTGTAATCAGCCTGCTGTGTCTGCTCGGCGCCTGCGCCTCGACGCCAGCCGCCGCCCCCGCCGCATCCGGCGACAGCCTCGATCTGATCGCCCGGGACTATGTCGCGCTGATCCTCGAGATCGGCGAGCATGAAGAGGGCTATGTCGACGCCTACTACGGTCCGCCGGAGTGGGCCGCCGCCGCCAAGGCCGATCCGCGCACCGTGCCCCAGCTTGTCGAAGGCGCCGCCGCCCTGACGGGGCGGCTGAAGGCGGTATCGACGGGCTCGAGCGCCGATCTGCGCCAGCGGCGGGCGTATCTGCTGGCCCACGTGTCGGCCGCCGCGGCGCGGTTGCGCATGCTGTCGGGCGAGACGATGGGCTTCGCCGACGAGGCCGAGGCCCTGTTCGGCGTCCGCCCCGACCTGAAGCCGCTGTCCGACTATGACCCGGTGCTGGCCGAGATCGACGCGCTGCTGCCGGGACCGGGCGCGCTGGCCGACCGCGTCACGGAATTCCGCTCCCACTACGTCATCCCCAAGGACCGGCTGCAGGTCGTGATGGACGCCGCCATCGCCGAGTGCCGCCGCCGCACCGCTCAGCATATCGCCTTGCCCGCCAATGAGAATTTCACCCTCGCCTTCGTCGGCGACAAGCCGTGGTCGGGGTATAATTATTATCAGGGCGATGCGCAGTCGAAGATCGAGATCAACGCCGACTTTCCGATCTACACGGAACGCGCGATCGATCTGGGTTGCCACGAGGGCTATCCGGGCCATCACGTCTACAACGCCCTGCTGGAGCGGACCTTCGTCCGCGAACGCGGCTGGGTCGAGATGAGCGTCTATCCGCTGTTCAGCCCCATGTCGTTCGTGGCCGAAGGCAGCGCCAACTACGGCATCGACCTGGCCTTCCCGGGCGACGAGGCGACCGCCTTCGAGCGCGAAGTGCTGTTCCCGCTGGCCGGGCTCGACCCGTCGACGGCGGACAAGAAGGCGCAGCTGGCGGCATTGACCCGCCGGCTGGCGCGGGCCGAATACACCATCGCCGATG
Source organism: Pseudomonadota bacterium (assembly GCA_034189955.1). Classification (GTDB taxonomy): domain Bacteria; phylum Pseudomonadota; class Alphaproteobacteria; order Caulobacterales; family Caulobacteraceae; genus Brevundimonas. The sequence continues at coordinate 1,502 of JAXHTU010000123.1, forward strand.
CGTATCTGGCGGGACGGATCGACCGCGAGACGGCCATCGATCAACTGATGACCTACAGCCTCGCCGACCGGGCCAAGGCGACGCAGCGGCTGCGCTTCATCGATACGTACCGCAGCTACATCATCAACTATGGACTCGGCCGCGACGTGGTTCAGGCTTGGGTCGAGCGGCAGGGGCCGGACCGCTGGGCGGCGATGGAGACCCTGCTCAGCAGCCAGATCCTGCCCGCCGACATCGACTGACGCTCACTGCGCCAGCATGCCGCCGTCGATCCTGAACTCGGCGCCGGTGACGAATTTGCTCTCGTCCGAGGCCAGGTAGAGGGCGCAATAGGCCACGTCGTCGGGCTCGCCGATGCGCTTCAGCGGGATGCCGCGCGCCAGCTTCTCGTGCGCCGCGCCCTCGTCGCCGCCGGCCATGGCCACGAACGGGTCGAGGATCGGCGTCTTGATGAAGACCGGGTGCACCGAGTTGCAGCGCACGTTCCAGCCGGCCTTGGCCGCCTCGAGCGCGACCGTCTTGGTGTACATCCAGACGGCGGCCTTGGTGGCGTTGTAGGCCCCCATGCCGGGAGCGGCGGCGAGGCCGGCGACCGAGCTGATGTTGACGATCGAGGCGGCGCCGGAGGCGCGCAGATGCGCCATGGCGTGTTTGCAGCCGAGCATGATCGACTCGACATTGACCGCCTGGACGCGGCGCCAGTTCTCCAGCGTGTCCTGCTCGGCCCAGACCAGCTGGCCGCCGATGCCGGCGTTGTTGATCAGGATCGACAGTCCGCCCATGGCGGCCACCGCCTGGTCCATCACCGCGACCCAGTCGGCTTCGTCGGTGACGTCGTGGGCGAAGGCGAAGGCCATGCCTGGACTCTCGGCATTGATCGCCTCCGCGAGGGCGTGCGCGCCGTCGATGTTGGTGTCGGTGACCGCGACCCGGGCGCCTTCGCGCGCCAGCATCCAGGCCATGGCCTGACCCAGACCGCCGGCCGCGCCGGTGATCAGGGCGGACTTGCCGGCGACGCGGCCGCTCACGTCCGCGCTCCCAGGGCGCTGGCGACCTCGTCGATGAACCGCGCCATGTCGAGGTCGCGCCGCGTCACCCCGCCGGCGTCGTGGGTGGTCAGGACAATGTCGACGCGGTTGTAGACGTTGGACCATTCCGGGTGATGGTCGACCTTGTCGGCCAGCAGGGCGACCCGGGTCATGAAGCCGAACGCCGCGTTGAAGTCGGCGAAGGCCAGCTTTCGCTCGATGGCGGGGCGCGGCCCCTCATGCGTCCGCCATAACGGCAGGGCCTTCAGCACCTCGTCCACGTCCAGCCGTTCCGTCATATGTCCGTCCTCTTTGCGCACGCGCTGCGACCAAGCCGTATCCTGCGCGCCGCGAGGCCACAAGACGTCGGATTCCCGACTCAGGAACGCAGTCGAAAGCTTGAGCGTTACCAACCGTCACCATTCGATTCTGGAGCACCGGCATGGACAATCTTTGGATCGCCGGGCTCGACGCCGCGGACCGCAAGCGGATCGAGCCGCATCTGAACGAGCGGCCCTTCAGCCAGGGGCAGATGCTGTACGACGCCGGACAGTCGGTCGACGAGGTCTGGTTTCCGATGAGCGGCGTGGTGTCGCTGATGACCATCATCGACGAGGACCGGATGATAGAGACCGCCGCGATCGGGCGGGAAGGCCTGGTCGGGGTCACCTGCGGGCCGACCAACGCCCGCGCCGCCAGCCGCGCCATCGCCCAGGTCGACGGCGTCTCGGCCTGCTGCCCGTCCGACGTCTTCGCCGACGCCCTGAGCCGCAGCGAGCCCATGCGGATCGCCCTGGCGAAATTCACCGAAAGCCTGTTCGCCCAGGTTCAGCAGGCCGCGGCCTGCAACGCCCAGCACCGGCTGGACGAACGGCTGGCGCGGTGGCTGCTGACCATTCACGATCGCGCCGACTCCGACCGTTTCGCCCTGACGCAAATGGACATCGCCGGGATGCTGGGCGTGCGTCGGGCCACTGTCTCGGAGGTCGGCTCCGTACTCGAGGACAAGGGCGTGATCCGGCGCGGACGGGGCTGGGTCGAGGTGCTGGACCGCAAGGCGCTCGAGAACGCGTCCTGCGGCTGCTACGCCCTCATGCGCGGCGTGATGAAGGACCTCGGCGTGCCGCGACCGCGCGCGCCGACGCACTGACCCGGAGCACGGGCGGTCGGGCGCGCAGGTGCGGCCACGCGGATGGATGACGGGGGCGGCGGGAAACGCTAGACCGCCGGGATGACCGACGCGCCCGCCTCCGAAGCCCCTTCCGGCAAGACCTCCTCCTTCGGCTTCCGCGACGTGGACGCGAAGGAGAAGGTGCAACTGGTGCGCGGCGTGTTCGACAGCGTGGCGTCGAACTACGATCTGATGAACGACCTGATGAGCGGGGGCGTGCACCGGCTGTGGAAGGACGCGGCGGCGGCGAAGCTGAACCCGCGGCCGGGCGAGACCATCCTCGACGTCGCCGGCGGCACCGGCGACATGGCGCGGCGCTATGCGAAGATGGCGCGGGCGGCGCAGGCGCGGCGCGGCGGGAACGACGCCTCCGTCATCGTGCTGGACTACAATGCCGAGATGATCATGGCCGGGGTCCACAAGGGCGGCGAGCCGGAGATGTCGTGGACCGTCGGCGACGCCATGGCCCTGCCGATGCCCGACGCCTCGGTCGACGCCTATTCGATCAGTTTCGGAATCCGCAATGTCGCCGACATTCCGCAGGCCCTCGCCGAGGCGCGGCGGGTGCTCAGGCCGGGCGGGCGGTTCCTGTGCCTGGAGTTTTCGCGGCCGACCGCCTCGGCCATGCGCAAGGCCTACGACGCCTGGTCCTTCCACGCCATTCCGCGCATCGGCGGCTGGGTGGCCGGGGATCGCGACAGCTATCAGTACCTCGTCGAAAGCATCCGGCGCTTCCCGGATCAGGCGACGTTCAAGGGCATGATCGAGGACGCCGGGTTCAGCCGGGTGACGGTGACCAACCTGTCCGGCGGGGTGGCGGCGATCCATCACGGGTGGGCGATCTGAGCCGCCGGATCGACCCCGCCACCCCGCCGCCGCCGCCCGCCACCGTGCCGGTGCGCCGGCCGGTCGAGGCGACCCTGCGCCTGATGAGCTGGGGCTGGGTGCTGGTGCGGCACGACGCCCTCGTGCCGCGCGAGATCACGCCGCTGCTGCCGGTCTGGGTGCGCTGGATCGCCCATCTGCTGCACGCCTTCGCCGGCCGCGAGGGCCGCGACGGACGGCCGGGCCAGCGGCTGGGCAAGGCGTTCGAACATCTGGGGCCCGTCGCCATCAAACTGGGCCAGGTGCTGGCCACCCGGGCCGACATCTTCGGCGTCGAATTCGCCCGCGACCTCGGCCGGCTCAAGGACGCCTTGGAGCCCTTCCCGCTGGATCAGGCGCGGCGCGAGGTCGAGCGGTCGCTGGGCCGGCCGGTCGAGAGCCTGTTCACCGACTTCGGGCCGCCGGTGGGCGCCGCCTCCCTGGCCCAGGCCCATCCGGCCTGGCTGGCCGACGGGCGCAAGGTGGCGGTCAAGGTGCTGCGTCCCGGGGTCGAGCGGCGCGTCGCGCAAGGCCTGGACTCGATGCGGCTGGCGGCGCGGCTGGCGGTGCGCTTCGTGGCCCCCGCCCGGCGGCTGGAGCCGTCGGCCTTCGTCGAGACCATCGCCCGCGCGCTGCAGCTGGAACTGGACATGCGGCTGGAGGCGGCGGCGGCGTCCGAGCTGAAGGACATCATGGATCGCGCCCGCGACCGCGACGGCGGCCATATGACCGCCCCGGCCGTGGTCTGGGACGGGGTCGGCAAGCGGGTGCTGACGCTGGAGTGGGCCCCCGGCGTGGCCATGACCGATCCGCTGGCCGCCGACCAGCCGGGGCTGGACCGCGACGCCCTGGCCGACAATGTGGTCCAGGCCTTCCTGACCCAGGCGCTGGACTACGGCACCTTCCACGCCGACCTGCACGAGGGCAATCTGTTCTGCCACGCGCCGGCCGAGCTGACGGCGATCGATTTCGGCATCGTCGGACGGCTGGGCCCGGCCGAGCGGCGCTATCTGGCCGAGATCCTGTGGGGCTTCCTGAGCCGCGACTACGACCGCATCAGCCGGGTCCATTTCGAGGCGGGCTATGTGCCGCCCGAGCATTCGGTCGAGGCCTTCGCTCAGGCCCTGCGGGCGGTGGGCGAGCCGGTCATCGGCAAACAGGCCAGCCAGGTGTCCATGGGCCGGCTGCTGGGCCAGCTGTTCGAGATCACCGCCCTGTTCGACATGCATCTGCGGCCCGAGCTGATCCTGCTGCAGAAGACCATGGTCTCGGTCGAGGGCGTGGCGCGACGGCTGAACCCGGACCACGACCTGTGGGCCGCGTCCCAGCCGGTGGTCGAGCGCTGGATCCGCCGCGAGCTGGGGCCGCAGGCCCAGGTGCGCGACGCCTTCGAGGAGGCGCGGGCGACGCTGAGGGCCCTGTCGCGCCAGGCCCAGAGCCCGCCGGAGACCCGCACGGTCGTCGTCCGCGAGATCCGCGCCCCGGCCTGGATGATCGCCGGCGTGACCCTGGCGGTGGCCGCCTCGACCGCCGCCCTTGTTCTGTCGCTTTGGCCCGCCATTCTCTGAGATCCGTCCGGAGACGATCCCATGAAGCCGATCCTGCTCGCCGCCGCCGTTCTTCTGCTGGCCCCCGTGTCCGGCGTTGTCCACGCCCAGGTCGCGGCCGGTTCCGTGCCCAACGCGTTCGACGATCCGGCCCGGCCGCAGGCGCAGACTCCGGTCCAGACTCCGGCCGGGACCGCGACGTCCCCGGTCGCCGCCACGCCGGCCAACCCGGCCTCGGAAGAGACGCTGCGCGGCGTCATCGCCGCGGCCCAGGCCGGGACCCTCGACTATTCGGTCATGACCGACGCCCTGGCCGAGCAGGTCCGGTCCCAGGAGGCGACGGTCGTTCCGCTGATTCAGGGTTTCGGCGCCGTGGTCGCCGTGGACTTCCTCGGCAGCGAGGAGGGGATCGACGCCTTCGCCGTGACCTTCGCCGAGGCGGCGACGCAGTGGATGATCGCGCTGAACGACGCGGGCGAGGTCTCGGCCCTGCTGTTCCGCCCCGCCGCGGAATAGCCCACGGTCAGTCGAGGCCCGGCTTGCCGCGACCGCTCTTGATGCCCGAGCGCCGGGTCTTGCCCTCGAGACGCCGCTCCTTCGACGCCCGGGTGGGGCGCGTCGGCACGCGATAGACCGGCGCCACCGAGGCCTTGTCGACCAGCCCCTGCAGCCGTTCGATGGCGTCGGCGCGATTGCGCTCCTGGGTGCGATGGCGCACGGCGGTGATCAGGATCACCCCGTCCAGGGTCAGGCGACTGCCGGCCAGCTTCATCAGCCGCGCCCGCACCGGCTCGGTCAGGGACGGCGAATTGCGGGCGTCGAAACGCATCTGCACCGCGGTCGAAACCTTGTTGACGTTCTGGCCGCCCGGCCCGCCGGCGCGGAAGAAGCGGAATTCCAGCTCGCTTTCGGGGATGACGGTCATCGCGCCGCCCGTTTCGCCCGCACCACGGCCTGGTCCAGCGCCTGCAGGAAGGCCGAGCGGTCCTTCGGCCCGAACGGCGGCGGGCCCGAGGTGGCCACCCCCATCGAGCGCAGATGTTCGCCGACCATCCGCCCGGCGAGGGCCGAGCCGATCGAGTCGGGGGTGAAGGGCTGGCCGTTCGACTTCAGCGCCTGGGCCCCGGCCTTGAGACAGCGGTCGGCGAGGGGGATGTCGGAGGTGACGACGATGTCGCCCGGCCCGGCCCGTTCGGCGATCCAGTCGTCGGCCACGTCGGGACCGGCGTCGACCATGACCCGCTCGATCCAGCTTTCGCGCGGCGTGTTGACGAAGGCGTTGGAGACCACGAACACCCCCAGGCCGTAGCGGGCGGCGACGCGGTAGACCTCGTCCTTCACCGGACAGGCGTCGGCGTCGATGAAGATGCGGGGCGGGCTCATGGGGTCTTGCTGGCGGTTTCGGATTTGGTTGTCAAAGAGGGGGATCAGGCAGCAGGGAGCAGGCAGCAGGCAGCAGGCAGCAGGCAGCAGGCAGCGGGCATGCGTCGGCGCCGCTTGTCGCCAAACGGTTGGGGAGGTCGGCGGAGCGCGGGCGGTCGGCCCGGAACCGTTGGCTCCCTGCTTTCGCGTTACGGGAGCCTGTGTGAATTTTCGGCTGAACACCTGCGCTCCGCCGTGATCGCGTCTTCCGAGCGCTTCGGGGCGGGCATCACAGGGCGGTGCGGGTCTTGCCAGTTTTCGGCCCCGCGGCCTTCACCCTTTAGGCCCTTTCGAAACTAAGCCCGGGCGGGCAGGAGCGGCCAGGCTCCTGGGCTCCTCCGTTTCAAACCGGAGGACAGTCCCTTTCCATGCCGCGGAGGGGAGCAACCCGTCCCGCAGGATGGTCCAGTTCCGCCGCGCGTCTTCCGAAAAAGCGCGCGGCGTCCCGCAACGATCACACCCGCCGCACGCGGTTGGCCCTGGCGCCAGACGCCCTCCC
>JAXHTU010000124.1:0-7734 GCA_034189955.1 Pseudomonadota bacterium
CAACCTCGAGGGCCAGGGCCAGATCACCATGCGCGATCTGGTCAAGAACTGCCTGCGGATGCGGCCCGAGCGGATCATCGTCGGCGAGGTCCGCGGCCCGGAAGCCTTCGACCTGCTGCAGGCGATGAACACCGGCCACGACGGCTCCATGGGCACGCTGCACGCCAACTCCCCGCGCGAGGCCATCAGCCGGATGGAGTCGATGATCACCATGGGCGGCTACGGCCTGCCGTCCAAGACCATCCGCGAGATGATCGTCGGCTCGGTCGACGTCATCATCCAGGCCGCCCGCCTGCGCGACGGCTCGCGGCGCATCACCCACATCACCGAGGTGGTCGGGCTGGAAGGCGACGTGATCGTCACCCAGGACCTGTTCGTCTACGAGATCACCGGCGAGGACGAGAACGGCAAGATCATCGGCCGTCACCGCTCGACCGGCATCGCCCGTCCCCGCTTCTGGGACCGCGCCCGCTATTACGGCCTGGAGCGCGAGCTGGCCGAAGCCCTCGACGCGGCGGAGTAGGGCGGATGCTGCCGATCCTCGCCGCCGTGCTGGCCTTCATCACCATCGGCGGGCTCGGCTGGGCCTTCGTCGGCGGCGGAGATTCCACCGACGTCGCGGTCAAGCGCGCCCAGAGCTTCGGCGGGCCGAAACAGAACATGGCCGCCGCCCGCAAGGCGGCCGCCACCAACACGCCCGAGGCGCGTCGCAAGCTGATCATGCAGCAGTTGCAGGAGTCGGAACGCGCCCAGCGCAAGGCCCGGGTCAGCCTGACCGCCAAGCTCAAGCAGGCGGGCCTCGCGACCTCCGTCAAGACCTTCTGGATCATCAGCGCGGCGGCGGGCCTGATCGCCTTCCTCGCACCGCTCCTGTTCATACCCAACCTCTTCATCGCCCTCGGCGCCGCCGTGATCTTCGGCCTCGGTGCGCCAAGGTGGTTCGTCGGCTTCCTCGGCAAGAGCCGGCGCAAGAAGTTCAGCAGCCATTTCGCCGACGCCGTCGACGTCATCGTGCGGGGCATAAAATCCGGCCTGCCGGTGCACGACTGTTTCAAGATCATCGCCCGCGAAAGCCCGGCTCCGCTGGGCGGAGAGTTCCAGACCCTGGTCGAGGGCCTCGGCGTCGGCCTGACCCTGCAGCAGGCGCTGGAGAAGATGTATGAGCGCATGCCCACGCCGGAGCTGAAATTTTTCACCATCGTCATCGGCATCCAGCAGAAGACCGGCGGCAATCTGGCGGAGGCCCTGGGCAACCTTTCAACGGTGCTGCGCGCCCGCAAGATGATGGGCGAGAAAATCAAGGCGCTGTCCTCGGAGGCCACCGCCTCCGCCGGCATCATCAGCGCCCTTCCGCCCGCGGTGATGATCCTGGTGAGCCTCACCTCGCCCGCCTATATGGGCAAGCTTTTCACCGACCCGCGCGGACAGTTCGCGCTGCTGGTCGGGGTGCTGATGATGGCCCTCGGCGTCTTCGTGATGAAGCGCATGATCTCGTTCAAGTTCTAGGAGGGCCGCATGGGAAACATCATCGGCTTCTTCACCGACCTGCCGAACCTGCTCAGCATCGGCGTGGGCGTGCTGGTGTTCGCGACCCTGGTGACCTTGCTCGGCTCGGTCGGCGGCGAGGCCAGGCTGGAGGACCGGATGAAGGCCGTGGCGGTGCGACGCGAGGAGCTCAAGCGCCGCTCGCGCCAGGCGATCGCCAACCAGCAAAGCGGCCCGCAGAATCTCCGCCATAGCGGTGATGCGGGGTTCAAGAAGCGGGTGGTCGACCGGCTGAACCTGACGACCCTGCTGGAAGATCCCAAAGTCGCCGACAAGATGGCGCAGGCCGGCTATCGCGGACCGAAGCCGCTGACCACCTTCTACTTCTTCCGCTTCTCCATGCCGTTCGTCATGCTGGCGATCGCGGCCTTCTATGTGTTCGTCCTGAACGACTTCGGCCTGTCGGTGATGATCCGCGTCACCATCTGCATGTTCGCGGCGGTGATCGGCTTCTATGCGCCGAACATCTACCTCGCCAACCGGATCGCCAAACGCCGCGCGTCGATCATGCAGGCGTTTCCGGATGCGCTGGACCTGCTGCTGATCTGCGTCGAGGCGGGCATGTCGATCGAGGCGGCGATCCAGAAGGTCAGCCAGGAGATCGGCGGCTCCTCTATCGATCTGGCCGAGGAAATGACCCTGCTGTCGGCCGAACTCAGCTATCTGCCCGACCGGCGCATGGCCTATGAGGGTCTCGCCAAACGCACCAACCACCCGGGCGTCAAATCGGTCGCCACGGCGATGACCCAGGCCGAGACCTACGGCACCCCGCTGGGATCGGCCTTGCGGACCATGGCCAAGGAAAATCGCGATATGCGTCTGTCGGCCGCCGAGAAAAAGGCCTCGGCGCTGCCCGCCAAGCTGACCGTGCCGATGATCCTGTTCTTTCTGCCGGTGCTGTTCATCGTCATCCTGACGCCGGCGGTCATCACCATCCAGGACACGATGGCCAAGGGCGGCTGACGCCTACTCGGCGGCCGACTTCAGCCCCTCGGCCACGGCGTTGACCGCCGAGCGCAAGAGCTTGCGATGGCGGTCGAAATGCATCTCGCCGCGCAGGCCGGAGAAGAGGAAGCCGTTGGCGAAGATGCAGCTCTCCGGCTCAAGCTGCTCGATCTCGAAATAGCGCAGCGAATTGAACCACAGGCCGCGCTTCTCGGCCCAGACGAGCTGGGCGTAGGGCTGCCATTCGCCGACGCGGACGCTGGCCCGCCGTTCCGGCAGGCCGGGGACGGCCTCGGTAAGGCCGATGGCGCCGCCAAACGCGATCGTGCCCTCGACCGCGGTCTCGACCGGGTTCCAGCGTTCCCAGGCGGGCAGGTCGGCGACGATCTCCCAGATGCGGTCGGCCGGCGCGCGGACGCCGATGCGTTTTTCGATACGGGCGGTTTCCATGCGTCCGATCTGACACGGCTTTTCGACGCTGAAAAGGCCGGCTGGCTAGCGATTGCCCTCGGGGCCCGGCTGCGACGCCGGCGGCGTCTCCGGCGAGGGCGTCTCGTCGCGATCGGGCAGGTCGGGCGGGCCGAAGCGGAGGCGGGGGCTGATGAAGCACAGGGTCGTCGCGACCGCCAGCAGCAGGGCGTTGGCGACGAAGGGCGCCGGTTCCGCCAGTTCGTAGAGGGCCACGCCGATCACCGGCGGGCCGAGGAAGCTGAGCCCGGCCAGCGACATCATCAAGCCCGCCACGGCACCCTGCTCATGCGGCCCGACCGACAGGGACGAGCCGGCGGTGAAGCCCGGGCGGGCGAAGCCGACGCCCATGGACACGAGGGCATAGCCGACCACCACGCCATAGTAGCCTGGCGCCAGGATGGTCAGGATGTTGCCGAGCATCGCCAGGCCCGCGCCCCAGCGCATCAGGTCGGCGGCCTGCAGGCGCAGCAGCGGGATCAGCCCCCACTGGGCCAGCAGGGTGGCGGCGGCGCCGGCGAACATGGCGATGCTGATGAACGGCAGGGCCTCGTTCGGACCGGCCCCGGGCGCGGAGATCACATCGATGACGTGGAAGCCGAGCACCGAAATGTTGATGGCCTGGGCCCCGGTGACCAGCAGGCCGTACAGCAGGAAGTCGCGGACCCGCGGGTCCTTCCACAGCCCCTTGTCGGCGCGGCGGCCGCTGGGGCTGGGAACCCGGGTCACCTCGCCGCTGGGCAGGCGACGCCAGACCACCAGCAGGACGACCGCGCCGAACAGGGCGAAGGCGTACATCGGGCCGGCGAGGCCGACGAGGGGCAGGACCAGCAGCGGGGCGAAGGTCGGACCGATCACCGTACCCAGACCTTGGGCCGAAGCCAGCAGGGACATGGCCTGGGTGCGCTGCTCCGGCGTGGTGCGGTCGGCGACATAGGCCTGGGAGGCGATCGGGGCGGCCGAGCCGAAGACGCCGTAGATCCCTCGCGCGACGGCCATGAGGATGAAGGCGAGGCCGGCGCCGAGCCATTGTTCCAGCCCGGCGGTGGCGGCGAGGCCGAAGCCGCTCATCGACAGGATGAAGCCGCCGAGGCCGATCATCATCACCTTCTTGCGGCCCAGCCGGTCCGACAGCCGGGCCCAGAAGGGCGAGGCGACGGTCCACATCAGGGCGGAGATGGCGAAGGCGGCGGCGACGAGGGTGTCGGCCAGCCGGAACTCCCGTCCGATGGCCGGCAGCACCGACTGCAGCGCCATGTTTCCGGCGGCCGCGATCAGGCTGACCGAGAACAGGATGGCGAAGGCGGGGGAGCGCAGGTTCACCGGGCGACGTTAGGACCGCCGGGCGTCCGGGTCACCCCCGTTTTCGGCGGCGGGATCAGGCGCGGCCGAGGACCGTGACGATGACGCGGCGGTAGACCTCGGTCAGGGCCTCGATCTCGGCCACCGGGGCGCGCTCGTCGATCTGGTGCATGGTCTGGCCGACGAGGCCCAGCTCCAGCACCGGGGCCATGGCGCGGATGAAGCGGGCGTCGGAGGTGCCGCCGGTGGTCGAGGCCTCGGGACGGCGGCCGACGGCGGCCTCGACCGCGTCCTGCACCCCGGTGACGAAGGGGCCGGGCTCGGTCAGGAAGGCGTCGCCCGAGCACAGATGCTCCAGCTCGATGCGCAGGCCGCTGTCGGCCTGGGCCTCGCCGGCCATGGCGTTGAGCCAGGCGATCAGGCTGTCGCCGGTGTGGGTCGGGTTGAAGCGGATGTTCAGCCGGGCCCGGGCCTCGGCGGGGATGACGTTGGTCGCGGGGTTGCCGATGTCGATGGTGGTGATCTCGAGGTTGGACGGCTGGAAGTCCCGATAGCCGTCGTCGAGCCGGTGGTCGGCCAGCCGGGCCATCAGCCGGGCCATGACCGGGGCCGGATTGGCGGCGCGGTCGGGATAGGCGACGTGGCCCTGTTTGCCGTGGACGGTGATCCAGCTGTTGAGCGAGCCGCGGCGGCCGATCTTGATCATGTCGCCGAGGGCGTGCTGGGACGAGGGCTCGCCGACGATGCAGGCGTCGATCACCTCGCCCTCGGCCATCAGGGTCTCGACCACGCGTTTGGTGCCGTGCAGGGCCGGGCCCTCCTCGTCGCCGGTGATGAGGAAGCTGAGCGAGCCGGCGACCTCGTCTTCGGCCAGCACCCGCGAGACGGCGGCGATCCAGGCGGCGATGCCGCCCTTCATGTCGACGGCGCCGCGGCCGTAGAGGACGCCGTCCTTCACCTCGGCCTCGAAAGGACCGGAAGACCACGCCTCGGTCGCGCCGGTCGGGACCACGTCGGTGTGGCCGGCGAAGCAGAGGTTGGGCGAGGCGGTTCCGCGGCGGGCGTAGAGGTTCTCGATGTTCTCGAACTTCAGGCGGCGGCAGGTGAAGCCGAGGCCGGTCAGGACGCGTTCGATCAGGTCCATCGCCCCCTCGTCGGCGGGGGTGACGGAGGGTTTGCGGATCAGGTCGCGGGTCAGTTCGACAGGATCGATAACCGGATGTGATGCGGCGCTCATGGACCTGTGCTTTAGGGGGTTCGGACGATTGCGAGAAGGCTTCTCTCCATGCCGAAGATCGACATCGACAGCGCGCCGACCGGACACGGCACGGCCTATCCCGAGGAGTTCGCCGCGCCGTGCAAGCCGCGGCGACGCTGGCGGCTGGGCGACGCGGTCGGTCTGGACCAGTTCGGGGTCAATCTGCTGCGCCTGCCGGACGGGGCCTGGTCCAGCCAGAGGCACTGGCACGCGGGCGAGGACGAGTTCGTCTGGGTGCTGTCGGGCGAGGTGGTGCTGGTCGAGGCGGACGGGGAGACGGTGCTGAAGGCCGGCGACTGCGCGGGCTGGAAGGCCGGGGAGCCCAACGGCCACAAGATCGAGAACCGATCGGGGGCGGAGGCGGTTCTGCTGGAGGTCGGGACGCGGTCGGCGGCGACCGACGCCTGCGACTATCCCGACATCGACATGGTCCTGCCCGCCGGGGCCGACCGCTATTTTCACCGGGACGGGACGCCCTATGCGAAGGTTGATCGGCGGACGTGACGGTTGAAAGCGTAGACACCGGGGCGCCGACCCCGCCGGTTCCGCCGGGAGAAGTTCCGCCCGGAGAGGGGGAGCCGACCAGCCCCTGGGCCATTCGCGATTTCCGCCTGCTGTGGATCGGACGGGTGGCGGCGGTTCTGGGCATCCAGATCCAGTCCTCGGCCCTGCTGTGGCAGGTGTATGAGATCGCGCGGCGGGACCATCCGATCGCCGAGGCCAGCCTGTATCTGGGTCTCGTCGGCCTGTGCCAATTCCTGCCGCTGCTAGCCCTGACCCTGCCGGCCGGAGCCCTGGCCGACCGACGCGACCGCAAGAACACCGTCACCCTGTCGATCATCGTCGAAGCCAGCTGCGCGGTCGGCTTCCTGCTGATGGCGTTGCACGGGAACCCGCCGCTGTGGGGCCTGTTGGCGGTCGCCGCCCTGTTCGGCGCGGCGCGGGCCTTCCTCGCTCCGGCCAGCCAGGCGTTTCTGCCGATGGTGGTGGGGCGCCGGGCCCTGCCGCCGGCCATCGCCGCCCAGTCGATCGCCTTCCAGACCGGGGCCATCGCCGGCCCGGCCCTGGGCGGGGTCATCGTCGCCCTGTCGATTCCGCTGGCCTACGCCTCGGCGCTGGCGATGTTCGCGGTCGGCATCGGCAGCCTGCTGCTGATCCGCACCAGCGGCCAGCCGGCCCCGTCGCCGACGCGGGTCAGGGTCGTCGACCAGGTCAAGGAGGGCCTGGCCTATGTCTGGAACACCAAGATCGTGCTGGGCGCCATTTCGCTGGACCTGGTCGTGGTGCTGCTGGCCGGGGTCGCCCTGCTGACGCCGATCTTCGCGCGCGACATCCTGCATGTCGGGGCGGTCGGCTTCGGCCTGCTGAGGGCCTCGTTCGGCGCCGGGGCCCTGCTGGTGGCCCTGTATCTGAGCCGCTTCCCGATCGTGAAACACGCCGGGCGGTGGATGTTCGCGGCGGTGGCGGTGTTCGGCGTCTGCACCCTGACCTTCGGCCTGTCGAAGAGCGTCTGGCTGTCGGGGACGGTGCTGTTCCTCGGCGGGGCGGCCGACATGATCAGCGTCAACATCCGCCAGACCCTGATCCAGCTGTCGACTCCCGACCATATGCGCGGCCGGGTCAGTTCGGTGTCGATGCTGTTCATCGGCGCCTCGAACGAGCTGGGCGAGGCCTATTCGGGGGTGGCGGTGCGCCTCCTCGGCCCGATCGGGGCGGCGGTGTTCGGCGGCTGCGGGGCGCTGGCGGCGACGGGGATATGGGCGAAGCTGTTCCCGGGACTGAGGAAGGCCGACCGGTTGAGCTGAGGTTCGGTTGTCAAAGAGCGGGGCGAGGGATCAGGCATGAGTCTTCGCCGGCTGTTTCCAGACGGGTGGGGAGAGAGCGGGGCGACCGGGCCTCGCCCGGTGCTTTGATTTTTTACCGTTTCGACGAGACAGACCGCCCCGCGCAGTCGTTTTCCACACGACCCTCCGGCTGGCGGCCCGCTTTAGGCCTTACCGGATCGGGATGGAGCCATTGCTGGACCCGCCCCGGGTCGGACATGACCGCATGTAGCGGCATCGGCCCGATCCTCAAGCCGCGCGGCGAGCAAGCGGGCAGGATCCATCCCTGCCCTCGAGGACCCCCGAACTCTCCATCGCCCGGGCTTCATCGCTCGACCACAGCCCGCCGCCATCGAGGAACGTGGATCCGACGCCCTCCCCGTTCGACGGGAT
>JAXHTU010000125.1:0-7575 GCA_034189955.1 Pseudomonadota bacterium
CCGGCCGGGCGGGGGCCGGAGCGGCGGCGGGCGCGACCGTGGCGGGCCTCGTCGGCGCGCGGGTCGGGGCAGGAGCGGGAGCGGGGGCCGCGACCGGCGCGGGCGGGGGCGTCGCGGGCGTCGGCGCCAGATAGGTCGCCGGGCGCGGCGGGCCGCTGTTGAGGCTGCTGGTGATGTCCGACGAGGGCGGCGTCTGGACCGCGCTCTGCGGCGCGGTCTGGCCGTACGGGGCCGTGACGAGCAGGAGGGCGGCGGCGGAGGCGGTGATCATGGGGCGACTGTCGCGCCTCAGCCCATGAACGGCAAGGCCCTGAGCGCATAGGCGACGACGGCGGTCACGGCCGAGGCGGCGACGGCGAGGCCGGCGAACCAGGCCAGCCGCTTCCACAGCGGGCCGGAGGCCTCGCCCGGCCCGGGCGGGGGTTCGATCCTAATGATAGCCGGCCTCCGGCGTGACCTTGCCGCGGAACACCCAATAGACCCAGGCGGTGTAGCCGAGGATCAGCGGCAGGATGGCCGCGGTGCCGACCAGCATCAGCCCGAGGGCGTTGTCCGGCGCCGCGCCCTGCCGGAAGTCCACGGCATAGGGCACGACATAGGGGAAGAAGCCGACGGCCAGGCCGATGTAACCGGACAGGAAGACCAGCACCGCGCCGAAGAACGGCCACACATGCGACCTGCGGGCGACGCCGACCGCCACGGTCGCCAGGCCGGCGAGCCCCAGCAGGGGGATGATGCTGAGCGGCAGGAAGCGGGCGATGTCGAACCCGGTCTCGTTCCAGCCCCAGCGTTCGGCGACCAGCGGGTGGACCACCAGGGTGGCGACGCTGACGACGAGCAGGAACAGGGCCGTCAGGCCGCCGGCGATGACCGCCCAGCGGCGGGCGTCGCCATGCAGGGCGTCGGTCGTCTTCCACATCAGCCAGGCGGCGCCGAGCAGGGCGTAGCCGCACACCAGACCGGCCGCGACCAGCAGGGTGTAGGGGGTGACCCAGTCGTAGGTGCCGCCGGCGAAGCGGTCGCCGGCGACCTCGACCCCCTGGATGAAGCCGCCGAGGATCAGGCCTTGGGCGAAGGCGGCGAGGATCGAGCCGACGGCGAACATGGCGGTCCAGAATGGGCGGCCGCGGCGCTGTCCCCGGAAGCGGAATTCGAAGGCTACGCCGCGCAGGATCAGGCCCGTCAGCATCAGAACGACGGGCAGGTAGAAGGCCGGCATGAGGATCGAATAGGCCAGCGGGAAGGCCGCCAGCAGACCGCCGCCGCCCAGAACCAGCCAGGTCTCGTTGCCGTCCCAGACCGGGGCGACGGTGTTCATCATCACATCCCGGTCCTCTTGCGAGCGCGAGAACGGAAACAGGATGCCGACGCCGAGATCGAAGCCGTCGAGAAGGACGTAAAGCAGGACGCTGACGGCGATCAGACCGGCCCAGATGAAGGGAAGATCGAGGCTCATGTCGGATCTCCGGGGACTTCGTCGGGCGCGGCGGCCAGCGGGGTGCCGGGCGCGCGCAGGCCTTCGGGCGACGGCTCGACCTCTCCGACCTCCGGGCCTTCGGCGAGCAGACGCAGGATGTAGATGGCCCCGGCGACGAAGACGATCGAATAGACGGTGATGTAGATCAGCAGGGAGGTGACGACCGAGCTGGCGGTCACCGGCGAGACCGCGTCCGCCGTTCGCAGCACGCCATAGACGACCCAGGGCTGGCGGCCGACCTCCGTGACGATCCAGCCGGCGATGACGGCGACGAAGCCGGCCGGCCCCATGGCCACGGCGAAGCGCAGGAACCAGCGATTGTCGGTCAGTCGCTTGCGCCACACCAGCCAGGCGCCCCACAGGCCGAGACCGATCATCAGCAGGCCGAGGCCGACCATGACGCGGAAACCCCAGAACACGAGGAAGACCGGCGGCTGATCCTCGGGCGGGACCGCGTCGAGGCCTGTCACCACCTCGCCCGGGGGCGCGACGATGATCCCGGCGCCCGGGACGGCGATCTCGAAATGGTTGGACTGGGTGGCGCGGTCGGGGATGGCGAACAGGACCAACGGGTGGTCGGCTTTCGTCTCCCAGTAGGCCTCGATGGCGGCCAGCTTCTGCGGCTGGTGCTCCTTGGCGACTTCGCCGGACCAGTGGCCGGCCAGCAGCTGCAGCGGAGCCACCACCGCCAGCAGGCCGACGGCCATGGTCAGGGCGATGCGGCTCTCGCGCTGCCGCGGGTTGCGCAGCAACTGCCAGGCCGAGGCGGCGCCGACCACCAGCGAGGTGGTCAGGAAGGCGGCCATCAGCATGTGGACGAGGCGCGACGGGAAGCTGGGGTTGAAGATCACCTCCATGAAGCTGGTGGCGACGAAGCGGCCGTCGGGAAGGATCTCGAAGCCCTGGGGCGTCTGCATCCAGCTGTTGGCCGAGAGGATCCAGAAGGCCGAGATGCTGGTGCCGACGGCGACGAGGACGGTGGCGAGGAAATGCAGCCGCGGGCCGACCTTCTTCCAGCCGAACAGCATGACGCCGAGGAATGAGGCCTCGAGGAAGAAGGCGGTCAGGACCTCATAGGCCAGCAGAGGCCCGATCACGCCGCCGGTCAGGCGGATGAACTCGGACCAGTTGGTGCCGAACTGGTAGCTGAGCACGATGCCGGAGACGACGCCCATGCCGAAGCTGATGGCGAAGACCTTCACCCAGAACAGATAAAGGGTCTTGAAGGCCTCGCGCTTCGTGCCCAGCCACAGGCCTTCCAGCACGGCGAGGAAGGCGGCCAGGCCGATGGTGAAGGCCGGGAACAGGATGTGGAAGGCGATGGTGAAGGCGAATTGCAGTCGCGACAGAAGCAGCGCGTCGAATTCCACGGCGGACGTCCTCGATGAGTGCGCGGGAAGGATGCGCCCACTTGCCGTCGAGGTCCACCGCACCGTCGGCCGCGCGGCGGAAGGCCGCAATGGTGAAGCTCAGGCGGCCGGGAGCTCGACCCAGAAGGCGGCGCCTTCGCCTGGCGTGGAGACGACGCCGATCGCGCCGCCCTGCAGTTCGACCAGCCGCTTGGCCAGGGCCAGGCCGATGCCGTGGCCCTCGACCGTCGAACGTTCGAGGCCAAGGCGGTTGAACGGTTCGAACAGCTGGGCCTGTTTCTCCGGCGACAGGCCCGGGCCGCGGTCGATGACCTCGATGCGGACGCCGTCGTAGACCTTGCTGGCGCGGAAGACGACGACGCCGCCGGCGCCGCCGTATTTCACCGCGTTGGACGCCAGGTTGGAAATGACCTGGGTGAGGCGCTGGGAATCGGCCAGGGCGATCAGACCGTCACCCTCGGCGACGACATGCAGGCGGACGCCCTCGGCCTCGGGCCGAAGCATCGTGGCGCGGCGCACGTCCTCGAGCACGCCGGGGATGTCGGTCGGACGCAGCTCGACCTTGACCGCCCCGGACTCGGCGCGCGCCATGTCCAGCAGGTCGTGGGACAGGGCCTCGACCTGGCGCGCGGTCCTGACCAGCATCTCGGCCATCTCGGCCTGGGTCTCGGTGACGGGCCCCAGCTGGCCGGCCTTCCACAGCTCGCCGATGCCGATGACGCCGCCGACCGGGCTCTTGATCTCATGGGCGACGTTGGCCAGCAGGCGCGACTTGGCCTCGGACGCCCGCTCGGCGCGGACCTGACCGGCCTTGGCGCGCTCCGACAGACGGTCACGCTCTTCCAGCAGGGAGGCGACGAGCAGGATCGGCAGGCAGCCGAACAGCACCATCAGCTGGGCCAGCAGGGCCTGATCGGCGAGGTCCGGCCCGGCCGAGAGAAAGGGCCCCCGGCCCATCATCGCGCCGCCGACCGCGGTGAGGGTGACGATGACCAGGGCCGTGGCGACCCCCAGGACGCGGAAGCGCACCGCGAAAAGGATCAACAACGGGATGACGACGAAGGCCACCTGGACCCTGGACTGGATGAAGACGCCGAGGCAGACGGCCGCCAGCAGGGCCAGCAGAATGGTCGCCTCGGCGGCGCGCAGGGGATGGCGCAAGGTCGTCAGATGACGCCGGGTCAGGGAGAGGCCGAAGGCGCCGATCACGGCGATGCCGAGCGCATGGCCGAACCACCAGGTCTGGAAGGTGTGCAGGACGCTGGAGCCGTCGATCAGATACAGCGACCCGGCGGCGACGGCGGCGGCCGGGATCGGGGCGATCACCGCGGCGCTGAGCAGGAAGCGGCAGGCGCCGTCGACCGTGGCGAGGTTGAGCGTCGGGGCGAACCGTCGCGCCAGCACGACGGCCGTGCCGATCTCCAGCATGTTGACGGCGGTGAACAGGGCGCTGAGGGCGTAGGAATTGCCCGCCAGCAGCTCGCCGGCGGCGATGCCGGTGGCCAGCAGGCCGGCGAAGCACAGATCGTAGGACGGTCCGCGGGCGCTTCTGAGCCAGACCGCGACGGCCACCCCGCCGGCCCCCCAGAGGGCGGCGACGAGGCCGGCGGTGCGGGCGAATTCGATGCCCAGCACCACCAGCACCAACACCGTCATGGCCGTGAAGATCGGCGCCAGCGGCTCGCGGAAGAAGGCCACGGCGCTGTTGGCGGCGATCGCGTCTCCGCGCGACCGGGCGGCCGCTGGAGGCGCCGCAACCGGTTCGGAGGGGTCGAGCGCGCGGCTCATGATCATGACGGTTCCGGGGGAGACGGAGTTTTCGACGCGTTTACCTAGCCCGTCGCTTCCTAATATCCCCTGAAGGTCAGGCGGTTTGCGCCAACGCCCGATTGAAGGCCCGCACCGCGGCGGCGGGTCCGTCGGGCGCGCGCCAGACCGCCGAACTGACGGCGACGAAATCCGCCCCGGCCCCGGCCAGATCGCCGGCCGTGGCGGCGGTGATCCCGCCGATGGCGACGCAGGGGATCTCGACCGTCTCCTGCCAGATCGACAGGATCTCGGGATCGGGCCGGTGCAAGGTCTCCTTGGTCATGGTCGGGAAGAAGGCCCCGAAGGCGACGTAGTCGGCCCCCGCCTCGGCCGCGTCCATGGCCAGTTCGCGGCTGTCGTGGCAGGTGACGCCGATCATCGCGTCCGGCCCCATCAGGCGACGCGCCTCGGCCAGGGAGCCGTCGGACTGGCCCAGATGGACGCCGTCGCAGCCCGAGCGGGCGGCGAGATCGGGGCGGTCGTTCAGGATCACCGCCACGCCATGCGCCCGGGCGACGGGGGCCAGGGCTTCGACGGCGGCGAGGATGGCGGCGTCGTCGGCCGGCTTGAGCCGGATCTGCAGGGCGGCGACGTCGCCGGCGGCGAGGGCGGCGTCCAGATCGCGGGCGAAGGCGGCCGGATCGGGGATGACCGGCGGGGTGATCAGATACAGACGGCAGGGCGGGCGCGGCGGGACGACGGGTGCTTTGGCCATCCGGGGGAAGTGCGGCGGCGCGGGCCGGCCGTCAATCCCGCCTCCGTACAAGACCGGAGTGCGAACGACTTGCATTCGCCGCGCGGCGGCTGGTATAGCGAAGCATTCGCAATCTCATGGGTTCGCTCCCTTGTACGTCTGCAACTGCAACGGCCTTCGCCAGCGTGATGTGGCCCTCGCCATCGAGGCGGGCGCCTGCCGGCCCAAGGACGTGTTCGACCGCCACCAGTGCCGCCCCCAGTGCGCCCGCTGCGTCTGCGAGATGCGCCAGATGATCGACGACACGCGCCAGTCGTTCGCTCTCGCCGCCGAATAGGCCGGCCGGGTCTCCCCGAGGGAGATTCATTCGCATTTTCAATGTTGTGAGAAGTGTTCGCAGGTGAACACGACGGCTGTTTTCGTGCTAATTGCCGATGACAGGCGCGGGTGGTTCAGGCCGTCAGGACGACGGACGCCCCGTGAACGGAAGAGACGACCATGAAGGGCGATCCCGCGATCATCCGCACCCTCAATGCGGTGCTGACCAACGAACTGACGGCCGTGAACCAGTATTTCCTGCACGCCCGGATGTTCGAGAGCTGGGGCCTGAAGCATCTCGGCCAGGTCATCTACGACGAATCGATCGGCGAGATGAAGCACGCCGACAAGCTGATCAAGCGGGTGCTGTTCCTCGACGGCCTGCCGAACCTGCAGGACCTGCACAAGCTGAAGATCGGCGAGAGCGTGGTCGAATGTTTCGGCGCGGACCTGTCGCTGGAGCTGGGCGGGCGCGACACGGTGATCGCCGGCATCGCCCAGTGCGAGGCCGCCAAGGATTTCATCAGCCGGCAGATCCTGACGGAAATCCTCGCCGACACCGAGGAGCACATCGACTTCCTCGAGGCCCAGTTCAAACTGATCGAGCAGCTGGGCGAGCAGAACTACCTGCAGTCGGCGATGACCGAGATCGCGCCCGACCGGTCCGCCACGGGGAACTGACCCCCCTGCCCGCCCATTCCGCTCCCATGCTGCAAGGGAGCCCGGGATGAGCATCGACCACGCCCTCGACGACGCGCGCGACGCCGCGGCGGACTTTCTGAACGCCGACGGGCGGGATCCGCGCCATGTGCTGGCCGGAGTCGCCCTGACGGTCGGCTTCGCCCTGGCGGCGACGCTCTTCGCGACCCGGACCTTGGCGCCGACGCGGGACCGGCCGGACGACGACCACGCCCCGGTGACCGAGCGGCCGCGCGGGCCGTTGAGCCTGATCCTGCCGGCGGTGTTTTCGGTCACCACCCTGTCGGCGGTGCGGGTATGGAACGCCCCGCACGCCCGCGAGCGCACCGTGGCCATGGCCCTGTGGGCCGGGGCCCAGGCGTTGAACGCGGTGTGGATCGCGCTGCGGCCGGCCGGGCGGGGTCTGCAGATCGCGGCGGCCATGTCGTCGGCGGGCATGGCGGCGGCCTTCGCCCACGAGGCGCGCAAGATCGACACCCAGGCGGGCAAGATGGCCTCGCCCATCGGCGGCGGGGTCAGGGTGGCCAACAAGGTTCAGGACAAGGCCGAGGAGCAGGCGACGGCGCCCTGACCCTTGACTCCGGCGGCGGCAGGCCCACCCTGTTCGCAGGAGATGGTCATGACCGAAACGGTCGATCTGACATTGTTGGCGAAATTGGCGGAACAGACGCTCGCCGAGGTCCGTCAACTGCGTAAGGAGGTGGCGGATGTCCGCACCCTCGCCCTCCAGAGCACAGAGTTCACCCGGCGCATGGAGCGACGTGTGAATGAGCTGAAGGACGACCTTGAGCTGATGCTCAAGTCGGAACTGATGGGTCAGCTCACGAACGTCGAGAGCCGTATCGAAGCTTCCATCGACGGCCTGTCTGAACGAGTGTCGGCGATCGAAGCGGGCTGACGCCCGCTTCGCCCCGCCTTGCCGTGGGGGCCGGCTTCCTCTAGGGACTGCGGCCGTTCGCGCGCCGTGCGAGGCTTGCGCCCAACCCTTCCGAGACAGCGATGAAAATCAACGGCAACACCATCAAGCCCGGCATGGTCCTGCAGGTGAACGGCGGCCTGTGGGTCGTCACCAAGGCCAGCCACGTCAAGCCGGGCAAGGGCGGCGCCTTCGCCAACGTCGAGGCCAAGAACCTCGAGACCGGCAACAAGCTGAACGAACGCTTCCGGTCGGAAGACAAGGTCGAGCGCGTGACGCTGGAGCAGAAGGA
>JAXHTU010000126.1:0-7555 GCA_034189955.1 Pseudomonadota bacterium
CGGTGATGTAGAGGACGATGCCGGTGGTCGCGATCCAGAAATGCCACTCGACCAGGGCGTTCGAATACAGCCGGTCCTTCTTCCACAGCCACGGCACGAGGCAGTAGATCGCCCCGAAGCTGATGAAGCCGACCCAGCCCAGGGCGCCGGAGTGGACGTGGCCGATGGTCCAGTCGGTGTAGTGCGACAGGGCGTTGACCGTCCGGATGGACATCAGCGGACCCTCGAAGGTCGACATGCCGTAGAAGGCGATGGCCACCACCATCATGCGGACCACCGGGTCGGTGCGCAGCTTGTCCCACGCCCCAGACAGGGTCATCAGGCCGTTGATCATCCCGCCCCAGGACGGCATCCACAGCATGATGGAGAAGGTCATGCCCAGGGTCTGCGCCCACTGCGGCAGGGCCGTGTAGTGCAGGTGGTGCGGCCCGGCCCAGATGTAGATGAAGATCAGCGACCAGAAGTGCACGATCGACAGGCGGTAGGAATAGACCGGCCGCCCGACCCGCTTGGGCACGAAATAGTACATCATCGCCAGGAAGCCGGCGGTCAGGAAGAAGCCCACGGCGTTGTGGCCGTACCACCACTGCACCAGCGCGTCCTGCACCCCGCCGAAGGCCGAATAGCTGCGCGCCTCCAGCAGGCCCACCGGCACGGCGGCGTTGTTGACCAGATGCAGCAGGGCGACGGTGACGATGAAGGCGAGGTAGAACCAGTTGGCCACATAGATGTGCGGCTCCTTGCGCTTCCAGATCGTGCCGAGGAAGACCAGCAGATAGGCGACCCAGACGATGGTCAGCCAGATGTCGACGTACCATTCGGGCTCGGCGTATTCGCGCGACTGGGTGATGCCGGCGACATAGCCGGTCGCCGCCAGGACGATGAACAGCTGGTAGCCCCAGAACACGAACCACGGCCAGACCCCGCCCGCCAGCCGCGCCTTGCAGGTCCGCTGCACCACCCAGAAGGAGGTGCAGATCAGGGCGTTGCCGCCGAAGGCGAAGATCACGCCCGAGGTGTGCAGCGGCCGCAGGCGACCGAAGTTGAGCCAGCCGTGATCCGGGAAATAGAAGATCTCCGGCCACGACAGCTGGGCCGCGATCAGCACGCCGACCGTCATGCCGATGACGCCCCAGAACATGGTGGCGATCACCCCGGCGCGGATGACGCCGTCCTCGTAGCGGCCCGGATCCGAGCGGAACCGCCCGTTGGCCACGCCGATGGTCAGGGCGGCCAGGGCCAGCACCGAGGCGGCCATCAGGAAATAGCCGTGGAAGCGGAAGGCCGCGTCGTCGGTGAAGGCGGTGGCCAGCAGCGCCACGACCGCGGCGACCCCCACGAACAGGTACAGGGCGACGACGTCGCCCGGCGTATCGGCATCCCTTAGGACTGTGGTCGGCATTCGGCTGGGCCCCGGTGAGAGAGCCCCCTGAGTGCCCGGACTCGCCGGGCGCCGCTTTGCGCCAACGCAAAGCTGACCCTGTAAAATCATGGCTCAGTCGTCGGGAGAGGTTCCCATGCAAAACAACGACATCCCTGAGTCCCGCACCCTCGGCGTCCGCCTGGCGATCCTGGGCGGCGCGCTGACCGCACTGGCGGCGGGCGCCGGCTTCGCCGCCGTCAACCATATGGGCGGCGCCGCGCCCCTTTGCGGACCGGTCAGCCAGCACTGCGCCCTGTGCGTCGCCGCCGCCGCGAGCCTGTTCGCCTCGATCGGGGTCATCGCCAGCGGCGTGATGTTGATGAGATCGCCGCAGCAAGCCGCGAGCACGGTCGGCCCGCGAAGCTAGGCCCCGGGTCCCGGCTGATCGAGGTTCGCTAGGGCGCTGCGCACGGCGGTCAGCAACGCATCCGTCAGCAGCGGCTTCTCGATGATCGGCACGCCGGCCGCCGCCGCCCGCGCCCTCAGGTGCGGGCGCGGATTGGTCGTGATCAGGATCGCCGGCAGACGGACCTCCCGGGCGCGCAGCCGCTCCAGCAGGCTCAGCCCGTCCTCGCCCGGCAGCTGAAAGTCGAGGATCAGACAGCCCTTGCCCGGCAGCTCGCCCGAGGCCAGCAGGCTCTCGGCGTCGCGGAAGCTGCGCACGTCGAGGCCTTCCAGGTCGAACGAGAATTGCACCGCATGCGCCACCGCCGGATCGTCGTCGACGAGAATGACGGCGGGCCGCGGAGCGGAAGGGGTCGGAGCCGGGGTCACGCGCAGATGCCGTCCAGACGGTCGCGCTGCAACAGCCGCACATGGCGGGTCGAACGGGCCTCGATCAGCCCCGCGGTCTGCAGCTGCGACAGGGTCCGCGACACGGTGTGGATGGTCAGGCCGACATGGTCGGCGATGTCCTGTCGGGTCATCGGCAGGTCGATGACCTCGGGATGACCCAGCCGCCCGGCGAAATCCAGCAGGAAGGCGACGACCCGCTCGGTCGCGCCCTGCCGCGCCAGGATCAGGGCGTGGTCCTCGCTGCGCTGCACGGCGCGCACGGTGATCTGCCACAGGGCGCGGGCCAGGCCGATGTCGGTGATGGCCCGTTCCGCCAGGTCCGCGCGCTCGATCGCCGAGGCCTGAACCCTGCTCAAGGCTTCCGCGCAGGTGGTGTGTTCGACCCCCGCCTCGAGGCCGACGAAGTCCCCCGGCAGATGGAAGCCGGTCACCTGGCGCCGCCCGTCCGAAAGCAGCCGGTAGCTGACCGCCGCCCCCTTGAGGATGCGATAGACCAGCCGCACCGGCTCGCCCTGACGGAACAGCGGCTCGCCCGGCGCGAATGGAGAGCGCGGGGCCGCCGGAGCGTGGGCGAAGACGGCGCACAGGTGACAGTCCGGCGTCTCTCCCTGCGGGGTGGCCATCGGCCGGTCGGTGATTTCGCAGATGCGCAGGGCGGGCATGGGACGGTCCGGTGACATGTAGCCGCACAGTACGGCGCGGCCCGTCCGCCCCGGTATTCGGGAGTGCTCCCTAGGGGATTTACCGGAGTCGACGACCGCCAGCCCCGTCGGGCGGGAATCGCGGTCATCGAGCATCACAGCTCAGACGGCCCGCGCGTGCCGGTTCGCGGCGGCCGGAAGGCGGGCGTCGAAACAGGCGGCGACGACGCGCATGACCCTGTGGGCGTCGGCCGGAATCCGGATGGTGCGACCGGTCACCGTGCACAGGCCGTCGGCCTGCAACCCGCCCGCGGCCACGATCGACCTGTCCAGCGCCGCATCGGCGAAGCCGTGCGCCCGGCAGACCCCGGCGACATCCACGGCCAGATCGCACATCAGCCGTTCGATGACGTCGGCGCGCAGCTCGTCCTCGGCGCTGACGGCCAGCCGGCGCGCGACCGGCAGACGCCCCGCCTCGATCGCCCGCGCCCAGACATCGGTCGCCGCCGCGTTCTGCACGAAGCCTTCGGCGAACCGCCCGATCGACGACGGGCCGATGGGAACCAGCACGGGCGCCGGATCGTCGGTATAGCCCTGGAAGTTGCGCCGCAGTCGTCCCCCGGCCGCGGCGACCGCCAGCGGATCGTCGGGCCGGGCGTAATGATCCAGACCGATGCGGACATAGCCGGCCGCGAGCAGGGTTTCGTCGGCGGCCTCGGCCTGGGCCCAGCGGCCGTCGCCGTCGGCCAGCTCGGCCTCGCGGACCAGCACCTGATGCTTCTTCATCCACGGCACATGGGCGTAGCCGAACACCGCCACCCGGTCGGGCCGCAGGGTCACGGCCGCTTCGGTGGACGACGCGACAGTCTCCGGCGTCTGGCCCGGCAGGCCGTACATCAGGTCGAAATTGAGTCCCGCCACCCCCACCCGGCGCAGCCGCTCGGTGGCGGCGGCGACCATCTCGAACGGCTGGACGCGGTTGACCCGCCTCTGGACGTCGGGGTCGAAGGTCTGGACGCCGAGGCTGGCGCGGGTCACCCCGGCCTCGCCGCAGGCGTCGATGAAGGCCCCGGTCAGCATGCCGGGATCCAGCTCGGCCGCCACCTCGGCGCCGGGCCGC
Organism: Pseudomonadota bacterium; assembly: GCA_034189955.1. Classification (GTDB taxonomy): domain Bacteria; phylum Pseudomonadota; class Alphaproteobacteria; order Caulobacterales; family Caulobacteraceae; genus Brevundimonas. Next base: position 3,980 of record JAXHTU010000126.1, read on the forward strand.
AGACGGAACCGGTCGGCCATTCGCCGGACCAGGGCCAGGAAGTCCTCTGGCGACAGGGCGTTGGGGCTGCCGCCGCCGAAATGCAGATGGGCGGCGCCGGCGTGCGGCCCGATGGCGTCGGCCCAAAGGTCGACCTCCCGCATCAGGGTCTGGAAGAAGGCCTGCACCCGGTCGTAGTCGTGGAAGACGCTGGTGTGGCAGCCGCAGTACCAGCACAGCCGCCGGCAGAAGGGGACATGGACATAGGCCGAGAGGGTCTGATCGGCGCGGGTGGCCGCCAGCCACGCCCGCGCCTCGGCGTCCGCGCCTCCCTCTGCCGCGGCGCTCTCGAAGGCGACCGCGGTCGGATAGCTGGTGTAGCGCGGCAGGTTGCGCTCGGCGTGGCTCCGCCAGGCGGCGGGAAGGGCGCGGGACGACATGCGGGGCGATCCGGTTCGGCGTCGGCTTTTACGCCGCCGCCTTCCAGTTGGGCTTCAGCTCGACATGCTCCGGGCAGGGCGCGACCGGGATCGGGGCGAAACCGCCCAGCTCATTGGCGAAGCCGTGGTTGACGTCGCGGTGATGCGCCTCGTCGGCGCGGACCACCAGCACCACGTCCCGCAGGGTCGCATCGGCCGGCAGGTTCCAGTAGCGCAGCGCCAGCGCCGGCGCCGCGACGTTCGGACTGCGGCCTTCGTCGATCTCGGCCAGATAGTGGGTGTAGCTGATCACGGCCTCTTCCTCGAAATAGCCGACCACCCGGTGCGCCGTCTTCGCCGACACCAGATAGAGGCCGAAGAAGAACAGGTAGAAGACCCACTGCACGGCGATGACCATGAAGCGTTCGAACAGGGTCGGCCGGGCCACCTCGATGAAGGTCATCAGGTGCATCCGCTCGTTCTCGGCCTCGTCCATCAGGGTGCGGATCCAGCCGTTGTCGTCCTTCATCCGGCGCAGGGCCTTCAGATGGTTCAGCGTCGCCCCGACCATGCCGGGAACCGCCGCGACCGTCTCCAGCACCACGGCGCGGTGGCCGTAGCGTTTGGCGAAGAAGGTGTCGGCGAAGAATCTCAGCGCCTTGACGAAGCCCCAGGCGACGCGGTCGGAAACGCCCTTCGGCGCATGATGGACGGACAGATCGACGAGCGGAGCGGTCATGGCGGAAATCCGAAAACAAAAACAGGGCCCGGCGGCCCGATGGCGTTGAACTAGCGGCCCTCGCCGGCTGGCGAAATTCGGGGGTTTCACCTACGGGATGTTGCGGAGGCGACGAATGACGACCACCCCGACAGCCGGGCTTGAGACGCGAACGGTCTGGGACTGGATGCTGGCGACCCGGCATACGGGCTTCGGGCTGGCGGCGGCCGTGCTGGGCGCCGGACTCGGCCTGGGCCTGCGGCTGGCGATGACGCCCTTGCTCCAGGACCGGCTGGCCCTGCTGTTCTTCATCCCGGCGGTGGTCATCGCCGCCGCCCTCGGGGGCGCCCTGTCCGGGGCCGTGGCGACGGTCCTTGGCCTCGCCGGCGGCCTCTATGTCACCTGGCTGACCGGCGCCCTGGCGCCCGGCGATCTGGTCGGCGCGCTCGTCTTCGTTCTGCTGGGCGGCCTGATCGCCGCCGGCGGCGAAGCCTTCCAGACCATGCGGTCGCGCGCCATCACGGTGAACCGGGATCTGCTGGCCCGCGAGGCGCATCTGCAGTCCATCCTCGCCACCGTGCCCGACGCCATGGTGGTCATCACCGAGCGCGGCCTGATGCAGTCCTTCAGCCCCACCGCCGAGCGTCTGTTCGGCTGGAGCGCCGACGAGGTGCTCGGCCGCAACGTCAAGATGCTGATGCCCGAACCGTATCAGCAACAGCACGACGACTACCTGGACCGCTATCTGACGACCGGCGAGCGGCGGATCATCGGCATGGGCCGCGTCGTGGTCGGCGAGCGCAAGGACGGCTCGACCTTCCCGATGGAGCTTGCCGTCGGCGAGATGATCTCGGGCGACCAGCGCTTCTTCACCGGCTTCGTCCGCGACCTCAGCGAGCGTCAACAGACGGAACAGCGGCTACAGGAACTGCAGTCCGAACTGGTCCACATCTCGCGCCTGACCGCCATGGGCGAGATGGCCTCGGCCCTGGCCCATGAGCTGAACCAGCCCTTGTCGGCCATGGCCAACTATCTGAAGGGCTCGCTGCGCCTGCTCGATGCCGAGACGGTCCCGCGCGACCGCCTCAAGGACGCCATCGGAAAAGCCGGCGACCAGGCCCTCAGGGCCGGCGACATCATCCGCCGGCTGCGCGATTTCGTCGCCCGCGGCGAGGCCGAACGGCGGGTCGAAAGCCTGCCCAAGCTGATCGAGGAAGCCAGCGCCCTCGCTCTCGTCGGGGCGAAGGAACATGGCGTCCGCGTCCTGTTCCGTTTCTCGCCGGAGGTCGATCTGGTGCTCGCCGACAAGGTCCAGATCCAGCAGGTCGCGCTCAACCTGATCCGCAACGCCATCGAGGCCATGGACAACGGCAAGCGCAAGATCCTCGAAATCCGCCTCGATCCCCTCGAGGACGAATACGCCCAGGTCACCGTCGCCGACACCGGCTCCGGCATCAGCCCCGACATCGCCGATCAGCTGTTTCAGCCGTTCGTCACCACGAAACGAACCGGCATGGGCGTCGGCCTGTCGATTTCCCGCACCATCGTCGAGGCCCACGGCGGCCGCATCTGGGTCGAGCCGAATCCGGGCGGCGGCACCCGATTTTGCTTTACGTTGCGCTCGGTAGGCGAAGAGGAACTCTACGATGGCGAATGAGCCGGTCGTCCATGTGGTCGATGACGATGCCGCGATCCGGGATTCGCTGGCCTTCCTGCTCGACACGGCGGACCTGGTGTCCCGGACCTATGAGTCCGCCGCCGCCCTGCTGGCCGAGGCGGACCGTCTGGCGCCGGGCTGCATCGTCACCGATGTGCGGATGCCGGAGATGAACGGGCTGGAAATGGTCCGGCGGCTGTCCGAGATGGGCGTGCGCCATCCGGTCATCGTCATGACCGGCCACGCGGATGTGCCGCTGGCCATCGAGGCGGTCCGCGCCGGGGTCAAGGACTTCATCGAAAAGCCGTTCGACGACGAGGCCCTGCTGTCCTCGATCCGCTCGGCCCTCGCCGACCAGGCCGGCAACGCCGAACGCGAGGGCCAGGACGCCGAGGTGCGCGAGCGCCTCGCCTCCCTGTCGACGCGCGAACGCCAGGTGCTGGAGGGGCTCGTCGCCGGCCGCGCCAACAAGGTGATCGCCTACGATCTCGAGATCAGCCCGCGCACGGTCGAGGTCTATCGCGCCAATGTCATGACCAAGATGCAGGCCCGCAGCCTGTCCGAACTGGTCCGCATGACCATCCTCGCCGGCTAGACCCTGCGGTCAGTAGGGGTTTCCCGGAGGTGACGCGGCCGGCCGCCGGTGGGAGGAGGAGGACCGATCACCCGGGGTTCCTCCTGATGTACGACTACAAGGCCGCCTTCCAGACCGCCGTGGAGCAGGTCAAGAGCGAGGGGCGCTATCGCGTCTTCGCCGACCTGAAGCGCGTGCGCGGCCAGTTTCCGAAGGCCGTCCGCCGCCG
>JAXHTU010000127.1:0-6991 GCA_034189955.1 Pseudomonadota bacterium
CGCTCGGCGTGGACTTCGTAGAATTTCTTGGCCTGGGCCTCGGTCAGCTTGACGCGGCGCTGGGCGACGATGCGCAGGCCGGCGCCCTCGATCACGGCGTTGATCGCGCCGGTCAGGTTGCGGCGCGTGGCGTCGGGCTTGAGGATCGAGAAGGTGCGTTCGGTCATGGAGGTGACTTCTTGTTGGGAGATTGAGGTTCGCGGGCTTATAGACGCGCCCTCCGACCTTTCCAAGGCGTCCCCAACGCTCGGCGCGCGGCGCCTCGCTGCATGAGGGACGCGCACCAGCCTCGATTGTTTTCATGCTCCAGATCACCGACCTGACCTTCAACGCCTGGGGCCGCAAATTCCTCGTGGACGCCTCGGTCTCCCTGCCGCCCGGCTCCAAGGTCGGGCTGGTCGGCCGCAACGGCATCGGCAAGTCGACCCTGTTCAAGCTGATCCTCGGTGAACTGGCCGCCGGCGGCGACGAGATCAGCCTGCCGAAAACCGCCCGCATCGGTTCGGTCGACCAGGAACACCCCGCCACCCCCGTCAGCGTGCTGGAGACCATCCTCGAGGCCGACGAGGAGCGCCACGCCCTGCTGGGCCGGCTCGAAACCGCCGAGCCCGAGGAGATGGGCGAGATCTGGACCCGGCTGATCGAGATCGAGGCCGACGCCGCCCCCGCCCGCGCCGCCGAAATCCTCGTCGGCCTCGGCTTCGACCAGGAGAACCAGCAGCGGCCGATGTCCGAGTTCTCGGGCGGCTGGCGCATGCGCGTGGCCCTCGCCGCCGCCCTGTTCGCCGAGCCCGACATGCTGCTGCTCGACGAACCGACCAACTACCTCGACCTCGAGGGCGCCCTGTGGCTGGAGGCGCGGCTCAAGAAATACCCGCACACCGCCCTGATCATCTCCCACGACCGCGAGATGCTGAACGAGGTCTGCACCCACATCCTGCACCTCGCCAACCACACCCTGACGCTCTACACCGGCAACTACGACCAGTTCGAACAGGCCCGCGCCGAAAAGGCCCGGCTGCAGATGTCGGCCAAGGCCAAGCAGGACGCCGAACGCGCCCACCTCCAGGCCTTCGTCGACCGCTTCAAGGCCAAGGCCTCCAAGGCCGCCCAGGCCCAGTCGCGGATGAAGCGTCTGGCCAAGATGCAGCCGGTCGCCACCACCATCGAGGAGCGGGTCGCCCCCTTCATCCTGCCCTCCCCGCCGCGCCCGCTGGCCCCGCCGCTGATCCGGCTGGAGCGCGCCAATGTCGGCTACGAACCCGGCAAGCCGATCCTGCGCAATCTCAACCTGCGCATGGACCTCGACGACCGCATCGGCCTGCTGGGCGTCAACGGCGCCGGCAAGTCGACCTTCGCCAAGATGATCGCCGGCGCCCTCAACGTCTCCGAGGGCGAGCTGCACCGCGACCGCAAGATGCGCGTCGGCTGGTTCCACCAGCACCAGATCGAGGCCATGGACCCGACCGACACGCCGCTGGAGATCATCCGCCGCGCCATGCCCGACGCCCCCGAGAGCAGCCGCCGCTCCAAGCTGGCGCAATGGGGCCTCGGCTACGAGAAGCAGGAGACCACCGTCGCCTCCCTGTCCGGCGGCGAGCGCGCCCGCCTGCTGCTCAACCAGGTGGCGATGGACGCGCCGCACGTGCTGATCCTCGACGAACCGACCAACCACCTCGACATCGACAGCCGCCGGGCCCTGCTCGACGCCCTCAACGAATACTCCGGCGCCGTCATCCTGATCACCCACGACCGCTCGCTGATGGAGATGGTCGCCGACCGCCTGTGGCTGGCCGCCGACGGCACGGTCAAGCCGTGGGACGGCGACATGGACGACTACGCCAAATTCGTCCTCGACCGCGCCAAACAGTCCGCCGTCAAGCCGACCCAGGTGAAGGATGAGACCGCCCCTCAAGCAGCGAGCGCCCGCGGCGCGAGCGATAGGGGCAACAAGAAAAAATCCGGGCCTTCCCCCTCGACCCTGCGTCACGCCGTGAAGAAGGCGGAAGAGCGGATGACCCAGCTGACCGCCGAGATCGCCCGCATCGACGACGACATGGCCAACGCCTCGGTCGGCAATCCCAAGGCGCTCGAGGGCCTGACCCGGGCGCGGGCGAAGACACAGTCCGACCTCGACGTCGCCGAGGCCGCCTGGGTCGCGGCGGAGGAAGCGCTCGCCGAGGTCAGCTGAACCGAAGCCCTCCGCGGCGGGGGGCGCAGCCAGGCCGCCAGGTTACAAAACCCTAATGTCGGCGGACGCATCCAAAACCGCCCGCCGTGGCATCCTGTCCCGACAGCGTGATGGTCACGCTCAGCGGGGCGCCAGAATGTCCAACACCAAACTCTCTTCATGCCCGGGCCGCAGCGCCCGCGATCTGTATCGGGCCCGTCGCGGCGGAATGGGTCTCGCCCTCGCCGGCCTGACGGCCCTGGTCCTCTCCGCCGCCCCCGCCCTCGCCCAGGACCCGGCGCGCATGGACCAGGTCGCGCGGGCCGCCCTCGAGGCGGACGAGTTCTCGGGCTCGGTGCTGGTCGCCCGCGACGGCGAGATCCTGTTCGATCGGGGCTATGGCCTCGCGAACCGGGAATGGAACATTCCCAACGACGGCGACACCAAATTCCGGCTCGGCTCGGTGACCAAACAGTTCACCGCCGTCGCCGTCATGATCCTGCGGGAACGCGGCCTCATCGACCTCGACGCGCCGGTGAAGACGTACCTGCCGGACGCGCCGGCGGCCTGGGACGCGGTGACGACGCGACACCTGCTCAGCCACACCTCCGGCATCCCCAACTTCACGGATTTCGACGACTACGAGGGATCCAGGACCCTGCCGGCCACGATCGACAGCCTGATCGCCCGCTTTCGCGACCACCCGCTGGCATTCCAGCCGGGCGAGGACTGGGACTATTCCAACTCCGGCTACATCCTGCTGACCGCCATCGTCGAAAAGGCCAGCGGCCAGTCTTACGCCGACTTCGTCGCCGAAGCCCTCCTCCAGCCCCTCGGGATGAGCGACAGCGGCTACGACAGCCACGCCGCCATCCTGCCGCGCCGCGCCTCGGGCTACAGCCCGACGGCCAAAGGCTTCGTCAACGCCGACTATATCGACATGAGCATCCCCCAAGGGGCCGGCGCCCTTTATTCGACCACCCGCGACCTGCTGAAGTGGGAGCAGGGCCTGTTCGGCGGCCGGCTGCTGCGCCCCGAATCGCTCGCCCTGCTGACCACCCCGGTTCGCGACCACTACGCCTTCGGTCTGATGGTTCGCGAGGCTGACGGCGACACGACCATCAGCCATTCGGGCGGGATCGAAGGCTTCAACACCCACCTGGCCTATGATCCGGCTCGCCGCATCTCCGTGGTCGTGCTCGGCAATCTGAACGGACCGGGAGCGGACCAGGTGGCCGGTTCGCTCATGACCCTGGCGCGCGGCGAGACCGTCACCCTCGCCAGCGAGCGGCAGGCGATCGCGATCGCGCCCGAGGCGTTGGCGGCCTACGAGGGCGTCTATGAGCTGAGCCCGACCTTCGCCCTGACCATGTCGGTCGTCGACGGCCGGCTGATGACCCAGGCCACCGGCCAGCAGGCCCTCGAACTCCACGCTGAGGGCCCCGACGCCTTCTTCCTCCGCGAGGTCGACGCCCAGGTCACCTTCACCCGCGACGCCTCGGGCGCCGTCGATGGCGCCGTCCTGCACCAGGGCGGCCGGGACATGCCCGCGCCGAAGCGGTAACGCGAAGGGTTCCTTCCCCCCTTGCGGGGGTGCTTGGCCGATCGCATGCGATCGGCCTGCGAGGCCCGCGAAGCGGGTCGGATGGGGGGTGCCAACGCGGTTGTTCGCGAACACCCTTCCCCCATGGCCGTCCACCACGACCGCGCCTACGCCTCGGCGCGCCGCCAGCGTAAAACCCCGACCGCCGCCGAAAGGGCGCTGTGGACCCTCGTTCGCGACCGCCAGATCGACAACCTGCGCTTCCGGCGTCAGATGCCCATCGGCCCCTATGTCGCCGACCTCTGTTGCCCCTCCCACAAACTGGTGCTTGAAGCCGACGGCGGCGTTCACGTGCTGCGCGAGGCCGACGACCATGCGCGGGACGACTGGCTTCGATCTGAAGGCTTCGTCATCCTGCGCTTTCCGAACGAGACGATTCTCGCAAAGCCGAACACCGTCCTCGATGAGATCCGCGCTCATGCTGCAAAGACCGGGGAACACACCCCCCATCCGTCTCGCTCCGCGAGCCTCGCAGGCCGATCGCATGCGATCGGCCAAGCACCCCCGCAAGGGGGGAAGGAAGTGACGACGCCCGCCAACCCCGAAATCTGGTTCTACCACCTCGAGCGCTCGACGCTGGACCAGGTCCTGCCTGGCCTGCTCGAGAAGACCCGCGAACGGGGCTGGCGGGCGCTGGTCCGCGCCAGTGACGACCGGCTGCTCGATGACATGGACGAGCGGCTCTGGACGTACCGCGAGGACAGTTTCCTCGCCCACGGTCGCGCCTCGGAGCCGGAAGCGGCGCGCCAGCCCATCGTTCTGACTCAATCCGGTGAGAACCCGAACGGCGCTCAGGCGCTGTTCATCCTCGACGACGCAGAGCTTGGCGATACGAAAGGGTTCGATCGATGCTTCATCATCTTCGACGGCAGGAACGAGGCGGCGGTCAGCGCGGCCCGGGTGCGCTGGAAGACGCTGAAGGAGGCCGGAGCCAATCTCGCCTACTGGAAGCAGTCGCCCGAGGGCCGCTGGGAAAAGGCGGCCTGATCGCGCTCGCCGCCCTCTCCGCCTGCTCGACGCCGGTCTCTGACGCCCCGGCGCCCCGCGCCGTCGAGCAGGCCCAGATGAGTCAGCCGGTCGGCGCCCGGCCCATCAACCCGACCGCCGACCTGTGTCGCGCCGGCGAGATGCAGTGGCTCGTCGGGAAACCGAAGACCGAGATCCCCGTTCCGGTCCAGGTGGTCAACCGCCGGGTCACCTGCACCACCTGCCCGGTCACCGAGGACTTTTCGGCCCATCGCCTCAACATCTTTTTCAACGACCAGACCGGCATCATCGAACAGGTCCGATGCGGCTGAACCATAGGAAACGTCCCATGAAAACCTCCCTTCTCGGCCTCGCCGCCGCCGGCCTGCTGGCCGCGGCCTGCGCCCCGGTCGAAACCGCGCCGGCGCCCGTGCCGCCGCAGGACGGACCGTCCCAGTGTCGCGCCGACCAGTATCAGCGCTTCATCGGCCGCAACCGGTCGGAGCTCCCGCCGAAGCCGACCAATGAAACCCGGCGCGTCACCTGCACCACCTGCCCGGTGACGATGGACTACAACCCCGGCCGGCTGAACATCCTGTTTGACGAGGCCACCGGCGTGATCCGCGAAGTGAAATGCGGATGAGGGCCCTGATCCTCACGGCCGGCGCCCTGGCACTGGCCGCCTGCGCTCCCGCGGCCGGGTCGCCGATGGAGCCGATCCCGCAGCAGTGCGACGCGGCCGCCGCCCGCTCGCTGATCGGGTCGCATGTCGGCGCGGTCAGCTTCCCGGCGGACGCCAATGTGCGCGTCGTCTGCACGACCTGCCCGACGACCAAGGACCTGCGTCCCGACCGTCTCAATGTCCGCTTCGACGAGGCGACGGGCATCATCCGGAGCGTCGATTGCGGCTGATCCTGCTCCCCTTCGCCGCGGCGCTGGGGCTCGCGGCCTGCACCGAACGCGCCCCCGAGCCCGCCGCGCAGCCCTCGGCATCGGCTGTCGCCGGGCCGGATGCGCCAGCGACAACGCTGCCGACGGACGCCTGCGGCGCGGCCGACCGTCAGGACTGGATCGGGCGGGCGCGGGCGGACCTGCCGGCGGCTCCCGCCGGCGCCCTGTGGCGGACCTTCCAGACCGGCGAGCCGGTCACCCAGGACCTGCGCCCGGAGCGCCTCAACATCGAGATCGATCCGGAAAGCCAGACCGTCGTCCGTCTGACCTGCGGCTGATCCGGGGCCGGGCACGCGGAATATCCCGGGTATCCCCGTTGTCCCGGTCGATGTCCCGAGTTTGTCCCGGCATGTCCCGGTTATTGTCCCGGAAATGTCCCGCGTGTCCCGCCGGATTGTCCCGTATCTGGCTGGCCGATGTGGCCGGACCGCGCGTTTCGCCCGCGCCCGGACTGGTCAAAATCACAACCGACCACAGCCGGAAACGCAAACCGCCGGCGGAGCGCAAGCCCGGCCGGCGGTTCTGTTTCGGGAAGACCGAAGCCCGTCAGGCCTCGTAGCTGTCCGCCACCATGCGATCCAGCGTCCGGACGCCCCAGCCGACGGCGCCGTCCGGCACGGTCGGGGACTTGCTGTCCTTGACCCAGGCCGTCGGGGCGATGTCGATGTGCGCCCACGGCACGCCGTTGGTGAAGCGCTGCAGGAACAGGGCGGCGGTGATCGAGCCGCCGGCGCGGCCATTGCCGGTGTTCTTCACATCCGCGATCGGGCTGTCGATGTGGCGTTCATAGGCGGCCGGGATCGGCATCCGCCAGGCGTTTTCGCCCACCTTGGGCGCGGCGGCGAGGAAGTTGTTCGCCAACTCGTCCGAGTTCGAGAAAACACCCGCATATTCAAGTCCAAGCGCCACGATCATGGCCCCGGTCAGGGTGGCCAGATCCAGCATGAATTTCGGCTTGAACCGCTCCTGAGTGTACCAGAGGCAGTCCGCGAGGACGAGGCGGCCCTCGGCGTCCGTGTTCAGGATCTCGACCGACTGGCCCGACAACGACATGACCACGTCGCCGGGACGCTGCGCGTTGCCGTCCGGCATGTTCTCGACCAGGCCGAGGACGCCGATGACATTGGCCCTGGCCTTGCGGCCGGCGAGGGCGTGCATCAGCCCGGCCACGGCGGCGGCGCCGCCCATGTCCCACTTCATCTCCTCCATGCCGTCCGACGGCTTGATCGAGATGCCGCCGGTGTCGAAGGTCACGCCCTTGCCGACGAAGGCGATCGGCTGGTCGCCCTTGGCCCCGCCGT
>JAXHTU010000128.1:0-6966 GCA_034189955.1 Pseudomonadota bacterium
CCGCCCATGTCCCACTTCATCTCCTCCATGCCGTCCGACGGCTTGATCGAGATGCCGCCGGTGTCGAAGGTCACGCCCTTGCCGACGAAGGCGATCGGCTGGTCGCCCTTGGCCCCGCCGTTCCACTTCATGATGGCGACCTGGCTCTCGCGACGGCTGCCCTGGCCGACGGCCAGCAGGGTGCGGAAGCCCAGTTTCTCGAGCTCTTTCTCGCCGAGGATTTCGACCTCGAGACCCAGTTTTTCCAGCGCCTTGACGCGGCGGGCGAACTCTTCGGGATACAGGATGTTGGCCGGCTCGCTGACCAGATCGCGCGAGAATTCGATGGCGTCGGCCACCGGCGACAGCCGGTCATAGGCGGCCTGGGCGGCGGCTGCGTCCGCGGCGACGACCTTGATGGTCTCCACCGATGGCGTTTTCTCGGGCTTCAGCGTGGTGCGGTATTTCTGGAAGCGATAACTGGCCAGACGCGCCGCGAAGGCGGCGCGGGCGGCCTGGTCGGCGGTCAGGCCGGACCCGTCGAGAGTCAGCGAGGTCGCGCCCGACAGCTTGACGGCGTGATAGGCGGCGCCCGCCGCGGCCTCAAGCGCCAGATCGTCGAATTTCGCGCTCTCGCCCGCGCCGGTCAGGACGATCGCGCCCGCGTCGACGCCGGTCGGGGCCGCGACCACGAGGGTGCTGTTCGATCCGCCTGTGAAGCGGCTGTGATTCATGGCCTTGGTCAGGGCGCCCGAGGAGGCGGTGTCGAGGCCGGCCCCGGCGCCGTGGAAGGCCCGCCCTTCGTGAACCAGGACGGCGAGGGCTTCGGCTCCGCTGGCCGACGCGACGAACTCGATCTTCATGGACGACTCCTGCCGGGATGGAACGCCCCGGTCGTACTTGCAGTGGCGCGATCGGCGACTGTCGCCGCCGCGCGGGGATGTGTATTAGAGGCGTTCCAGCCGCCGCCTGCAACGGGCGATTTCCTCCGCATATGACGCTGATTCAAGGCTATCTATTTCACCAGATCGCCCGCCCGGTCCTCGGAGCATGCGCCGCGCTGGCCGGAATCGGCATCCTGAGCCAGAGCCTCGATCAACTCGAAGTTATCGTCGAACGCGGCCAGAGCGTCTGGGTCATGATCAAGCTCACCCTGCTCGCGGTCCCGCAACTTCTGGCGGTGATCATCCCGATCGGTCTGTTCGTCGGCGCCCTGACGGCCCTGACCCGCCTGCAACGCGAGCAGGAACTGACCGCCGTGTTCGCCTCCGGCGTCACCCGCTGGCAGGCGATTCGGCCGGCGGTGAAGATCGCCGTGATCGCCGCGGTCCTGACGCTTGGCATCACCACCACCTTGCAGCCCTGGTCCCAGCGACAGGCGCGCGCCGAGACCTTCGCCGTCCGCACCGACCTCGCCGCCCTGCTCGTCGAGGAGGGTCGCTTCGTCCAGGGGCCGGAGGGGCTGACCGTCTATGTCCAGCAGATCGAGCAGAACGGTCTGCTCAAGAACATCTTCATCTACCAGGCCGAGGGCGACCGGGTCACGACCTGGGACGCGGCCGAGGCCCGCTTCTCGCGCATCGACGGCGAGCCGATCCTGACCCTGATCGACGGTTCGTGGCAGCGCTATTCCAGCCGCGGCGTGCTGGAGCACCTGTCCTTCGGGCGCCAGGACGTGCCGCTGGGGCAGTATTCCGGACTGACCGACACCATCCGCTACAAGCCGTCGGACCTCTATCTGCCCCAGCTGCTCGACCCTTCGCCGCAGGACCTCGAACGGGTCGCTTCGGCCGGCGAACTGGCGGCCGAGGCCCATTCGCGGCTTTCCGCGCCGCTCTACGCCCTGCTGGCCATGGCCATGGCGTTGTCGGCCATCCTTGGCGGCCAGTTCAGCCGGACCGGCTACAGCCTGCGCATCGCCAGGGTGGCCGGCGCCTTCCTGATCCTGCGCATCATCGGCTACGGCATTGTCGCGGCCAGCGCGTGGAACGGCTGGCTCAACATCTTCCAGTATCTGCTGCCGCTCGCCGGGACGGCCGTCGCCCTGCGGTTGCTGTTCCGGGCGCTGAAGCCGCGTCGTCGGCGCGCCTCGGGCGCCCTCGCACGGCTGAAGGCGAGGTTCGCGTGAGCCCAGCCTGGCTTCGTCTCGGGCGGATCGAGCGCTATGTGCTGGTCCAGCAGGCGCGCTCCCTGGCCATCGCCCTGGGCGTCATCGGCGCCCTGATCATGTTGATCGACTTCGTCGAGATCTCCCGCGGCGTCGGCTCCGACGTCGACCTGTCCGGCCTGCGCATCCTCGGCCTGATGCTGCTCAAGTCGCCGCAGGTCATTCTCCAGCTGCTGCCGTTCGTCTTCCTGTTCGGCACCCTCGCCGCCTTCGTCGGCCTGAACCGCCGCAGCGAACTGATCGCCATGCGCGCGGCCGGCCTGTCCGCCTGGCGGTTCGTCCTGCCCGCCGCCGGCGCGGCCTTTCTGTTCGGGATCGTCACCGTCACCGCCCTCGGCCCCCTCGCCGCCTCCGCCGACGCCCTCTTCCAGCGCGAGCGGACCCGTCTTTCAGGCTCGACCGACGCCGCGGAGGCGGTCTGGATCCGCGAGGGCGACGACTCCCGCCAGATGGTCATCCGCGCCGAGCGTCAGGACCGCGCCAACGCCCGCCTGCTGGGGGTGACCTTCTTCATCTACGCCAATGACGGAAATGGTCATCGTGTCTTCCGCGAACGCATCGACGCCGCCTCCGCCTCCCTCAGCGCCGGACGCTGGCGGCTGGTTGACGCGGTGGGCGCCCAGATCGGCCAGAGAGCTGTTAGCTACGAGACCCTCGACCTGCTCTCCAGTCTTGCCGACGAGGAAGCCTTCGAACGGTTCGCGCGCCCGCAATCGACGCCGTTCTGGTCCCTGCCAGCCCAGATCGCCCGGGTCGAGGCGGCGGGCTTTTCGAGCACGGCCTATCGACTACGACTGCAGCAACTGCTGGCCACGCCGCTGATGTTCGCGGCCATGTCGATCCTCGCCGCGGCCTTCTCGCTGCGCCTTATGCGGCTGGGTGATCTGGCGCGGATGAGCCTGGCCGCCGTCGTGCTCGGGTTCGGCTTCTTCTTCGTGAATCAGGCCGCGTCCGCCTTCGGCTCGGCGGAAGTCATCCCGCCGTGGCTGGCCGCCTGGCTGCCGCCTCTGCTGACGGCGCTCGCCGCCTTCACCTTGCTGTTCTATACCGAAGACGGCTAAGCGAAGCCCCGCCCGTCGTCCCCCCGTCTTCCACCGAGTGAGCCTGAATGCCGCGTGATCCCCGCGTCGAACCAGGAGCCCTGCGCATCCGGCTTCTGGCTGGCGCCGCCGCCGTGGCGCTGGCGACCTGGAGCAGCGCTGCCCAAGCCCAGGAAGGAGCAGTCCAGACGTCGCCGACGGTCGTGGGTGCGGACGGACTGGAGCCGCGGGCGGTCTATATCGATGCCCGGACGGTCTCCCGTGAGGGCGACCTGGTCTCCGCGACCGGAGGTGTGGAACGGGTCCTGGCCCGCTTTCGGAACACGACCCTCCGCGCCGGCCAACTAACCTATGATCTCAACGCTGGCGTCGCGACAGCGGATGACCGTGTCGAGTTCGTCGATTCGGAAGGCGCCGTCGTCTTCGCCAGCCATCTGGAGCTCGACCCGGACCTGAAAGCCGGGGTCACGGTCGATTTCTCCACCCGGTTCCGGAACGGCGCAAGTCTTATGGCGGCCACCGCAGTACGGCGCAGCGAGAATGTGAACGAGCTGAATTACGCGCTCTTCACGCCCTGCCCGATCTGTGACGCTCAGGGAAATCCCAAGGAACCGAGCATCGCCATCCAGGCGGAGAAGGTTGTTCAGGACGAAGAGCTGCGCGCGGTGCTGTACCGCAACGCCGTATTCCGGGTGGGCGGCGTGCCAGTCCTCTATCTGCCCTGGTTCGCTCACCCAGATCCGACGGTGGAGCGCGCCTCTGGTTTCCTCATCCCCGACCCGGGCTATGACGAGGGTCGGGGGATCAGCCTGGAAATTCCCTACCTGCAGGTGATCTCGCCCTCGGAGGATTGGCTGATCAGCCCGCAGTTCAACAGCCGGATCGCGCCCCTCCTGAATCTGCAATGGCGGCGCAGGTTCGACGACGGGACGATCGTCCTGCGGGGTGGCTATACTCACGAACGAAATTTCGGCGATTTTGACCTGGATGGCGATGGGGATGCAGAGAGCAACGTAACATTCGGCGAACGCACGAGCCGCAGCTATTTGCTCGGATACGGGCAGTTCGATCCGCCAGGCCCGTGGCGATGGGGATTCACAGCCGAACGAACGTCCGACAAGACCCTGTTCGACCGCTACGATATCCGCGACCCCTACCAGGACAATGGGCTGTACTATGGCGATCAGCGCCGACTGATCAGTCAGATCTACGCTGAACACCAGACCGAACGGTCCTATGTGTCGGTGGCTGCCTTTACGCTGCAGAGCCTTCGGGTCGCCAGTTTCGATCCAGTCACGCCGGCGCTGAACGTATTTGAGAACGACGGCGCCTTGCCGGTTGTTGCGCCACTGATCGAGGCGCGTTGGGAACCGTCGGGGTCGATCTTCGGTGGACGCCTTCGACTGAGGGGTTCCGCAGTTTCCCTGTATCGGGATGATTATGTCGGCAGCCCGGTGCTCCGGCCCGGGACAACGCCGCCGGGCGCCGTCTCCGGCCTGCCCGGTGTGGACAGCCGCCGGATCTCGACCCAGGTCGACTGGAGGCGAACGGTGATTTCGGCGGGCGGCGTTCGCTGGGAACCGTTCGTCGATCTGCGCGCCGATCTCTATGCGATCGAGGATCTGCCGGCCTCAATGGGGCTTGACGAAAAAACCCTGGCTCGGGGCCGAGCTACCGCCGGGGTAGAGGTCAGCTATCCGCTGATACGTCAGTTGGGCGCGACGGACCTGATTCTGGAGCCGATAGCGCAGCTTTCTCTCACCACCGATTCCGACCTCGATCCGCGTGTTCCCAATGAGGACAGCCAGGCGGTCGAACTGGACGAGAGCTCGTTATTCCGGGTCGACCGCTTCCCTGGATACGACCTGTATGAAGGCGGACCTCGACTGACCGCAGGCATCCGTTCGACGCTGCGCTGGGATGAGGGTCGGCAAGCGAGCCTCTTCGTCGGCCGTAGTCTGAGGGCGGACGAAGAGCCGGCCTTTCTGGTCCCGGTTCCCGATGCGTCAGCCCAGTTGTACGACCCGTCGGGCTTGGCCGCGGAGAGCACCGACTGGGTGGTCCAGGGGGACTTTTCGCCATCAGACCGCATTCGTGGGTGGGGGCACGCAACAATCGACGCCGACGGCGACGTTCGGCGCGCTGAGATCGCGGTCGACAGCCGGTGGGGACGGCGCAACCTCGCCACGATCAGCTATATTCTCGACCGTTCCAACCCGGTGAGCGGCCCGGACAACCGCAACTACGAATTCGTCCAGTTGTCCGGCCAGCAGTTCGTCTTTGGAAACTGGGGCGTGGCTTTCTCTGGCGTCGCCGACCTTGAGCGAACTCGCCGCCCCGGGCAGCCGGATCCGGGCCATCTGGTGAGGTCCGAGCTGGGAATGCTGTTCGACGATGATTGCTTCCGGTTCGAACTGGGCTGGCGACGCGACAACACCAGCGTGCGCCCATCCGGACCGTCGGAAGGCCCTTACGTGCGCCTAACCCTCGCCACTTTCGGCGGTACAGGATATTGACCACGTGCGGGGCGCCTGTTGATGGGCGATCGGGCTGGGCGCAGATCGCCAGAACCGGCTCTAACCGACGGCGCCACTTGAGGAACCAGGACTGACATGCGTTTTCAGCGTTATTTGACGGGCGCGGCGATCGCCGCCCTCCTGGCCGGAGGGGCCGTGGCCCAGACCGCGCCCCAGCAGCCCGCGGCTGCTGGCACGCTCAATCCCGCAGGGCGGCAGGCGGCCCCCGCCGCGTTGCCGGAGACACCCCAGTTCCAGTTGGCGGACGGAGTCCTCGTCACCGTCAACGACAGCATTATCACCGGCTATGACTTGCGCCAGCGGATGCTGCTCCTGATCGCAATGACCCAGGTCCAGCCCACGCCTGAAAACATCCCCGCCATTCAGCAGGAAGCGCTGAACGCCCTGATTGACGAACGTCTGCAAGCGCAGGAACTGACCAATTATGAATCGCTGATTGTCACAGACGCGCAGATTGACCAGGAAATCGCGGGCATGGCCCAGGAGGTCGGCGCGACGCCCGAAGCCTATCTCGCCTTCCTTGAGGATGGCGGCATCCGTCCGCAGACGCTGCGCGAGCAACTGAGAACCCAGATCGGCTGGGAACGGCTGGTCGGCGGGCGATTCCAGAGCCGCGCCCGGGTCAGCAAGGGCGCCGTCGAAGCAGCCCTGCGACAGATCACCGAGGCCGCGACGAAGAAGCAGTATCTGATCGGCGAGATTTACATCGAGGCCGCCCGCGTCGGCGGCCAACAAGCGGCGCTGAACGGCGCCAATCAGCTGGTCGAGCAGATGGTTCAGGGTGCGCCCTTCCAGGCGGTCGCCCAGCAATTTTCTTCCGCACCTTCAGCGGCACGGGGTGGAGACGCCGGCTGGGTCGTCGCGGGCACGATCAACCCGGCCCTACAGGCAGCCATGGAACAGCTTGAAATCGGACAGCTTTCCAGGCCGGTTCCGGTGGAGGGGGGGGTTTATATCATCTATATGCGGGACAAGCGGGACGGGGCGGCGGCGAGCCTGGTGCGGCTGAAGCAGGTGATGATCGAACTGCCCGGGACGGCGAGCGAGGCCGAGGCGGCGGCGGCGGCGCAGCGGCTGGAGGCCCTGCGGCCGCAGCTGACCTGCGACACCATGCTGCAGCGCGCGACCTCGGAGCAGGGCCTGCTGGGCGCCGACCTCGGCGAGGCCGACGTGCAGAACCTGGCCCCGCAGTTCCAGCAGGTGGCCCGCTCGGCCCCGGTCGGCTCGGTCAGCAGCCCGGTGC
>JAXHTU010000129.1:0-6935 GCA_034189955.1 Pseudomonadota bacterium
TGCCCGCGCACGTCGAGCTCGGGCGCCTGCTCCGCCAGGGCCGCCAGAAGGCCGGCCCCATCGGTGCTGTCGGCCCGTACGCCGCCCGCCTCGAACACCAGCAGATTGGCCGATCCGCACAGCCGCGCCGTCCCGCTGACCTCGTCCGCCAGCGCCAGCGCCGCCGCCTTGAACGGAGCCGTGACGTTCAGCCCGCGGAACCCGCCGGCCCGACCTTCCGCAACCAGGACCGCGAAGCCCGCCTCATCCTCCGGCCCGAAGGCGCGATAGTCGGCGTCCAGTCCCGCGGCGGCGATCCAGGCTCGGTGAACTAGCGGGCTCAGGGAATGGGCGATCGGCTGCCCCGCCACTCCCGCGACCACGGTCATGTCGTCAGCACTCCGGCCCGGCGCAGCTCGGCCAGCACCGGCCACAGCGGCATGCCCAGCACGGTGAAATAGTCGCCCTCGACCGCCTCGAACAGCTGCGACCCCATGCCCTCGAGCCGGTAGGACCCGACGCAGGCCAGCAGGTTGTCGCCCTCGGCGGCCAGATAGGCGTCGAGAAAGGCGTCGGAGAAGTCACGCACCCGCATCGTCGCCGTGTCGACGCCGGACCAGACGGTCTGGCCGTTGCGGGCCAGGGCGGCCCCCGAATGCAGTTGATGCGTTCGCCCGCGCATGGCCCCCAACCGCGCCCGCGCCTCGTCCCGCGACCGGGCCTTGGACACCAGCCCGCCGGCGAAGGCGAGTGTCTGGTCGGCGCCCAGCACCCAGGCCTCCGGATCGTGGCGCGACACGGCCAGCGCCTTGACCCTCGCCAGCTCGACCGCCAGCCCGGCCGCGTCGGCCGGATTGTGCACCGCCTTGACCGCGTCCTCGTCGACATCCGCGACCTGGACCGAGAAGGGCACGCCCGCGCCCTCCAGCATGGCCCGCCGCGCCGCGCTTTTCGAGGCCAGCACCAGACGTTCGCCGGTCACCCGACGATCCCCAGCCGGTGGGTGCGGCGCTCGTTGAGCACATTGATGATCGCCGCGGCCGTCTCCTCGACCGACCGACGGGTCACGTCGATGACCGGCCAGCCGCGACGCTCGAAGGCCCGTCGCGCCTTGACCGTCTCCTCGCGCACCGCCTCGTGGTCGGTATAGGACGAGGCGCGGGCGGCGTTGAGCCCGTCCAGCCGGTTGCGGCGGATCTGCACCAGCCGGTCGGGCGAGACCGTCAGGCCGATGATCAGCGGATTCTTCAGCCCCACCAGCCGTTCGCCGTCCTCCTGGCCCGGCACCAGCGGCACATTGGCGGCGCGGATGCCGCGGTGGGCCAGATAGATGCAGGTCGGCGTCTTCGACGTGCGGCTGACCCCGCACAGCACCACGTCGGCGCCCTCCAGTTGATCCGTCGTGCCCTGACCGTCGTCATGGGCCATGGCGTAGTCGAGCGCGGCGATGCGGTTGAAATAGTCGGTGTCGAGCGCATGCTGGGCCCCGACCCGCGTCGACAGGGCCGCGCCGAGATAGCGCGACAGGGCCCCGACCAGCGGGTCCAACGCCGCGATCTGGGGCATGTCCAGCCGGCGACAGCCGTCCTCCAGCTGTTGACGCAGCTCCCGGTCAACCAGGGTGTGCAGCACCACGCCCGGCGAGGCGGCGATCTCCTCCAGCACCCGGTCCATCTGTTTCGACGACCGGACCAGAGCGTAGATATGCTCGATCGGGATCACCCCGTCGAAGCGCGCCACCACGGCCTTGGCCATGGCGTTCAGCGTCTCGCCGGTGGAATCCGAGACCAGGTGGACGTGGAAATAGGTCGCCAGTCGCGAGACGCCGGCCGGACGGGCCGGGCTCATCGGGTCGTGACCCCAGTGGACGAACTCAACGGAAGCGGTCCATGCGACGAGACTCCTGTGGACGGGGCCGGGCGCCGATCGCCCCGAACGGTGCGCCAATCTCTATAGCCGGACGGGCCGGAGCCTGCGAGCGGGGATGACGGTGGACGGCGACCCGCGTCCCCGGACGAGTCGTCCCGTCCCGGACGTCCGCCTGCAGATCAGGTGTGGACAGTGTTAACAAGACTTTAACGGCGCCCAGCCGGTCCTGGCGATGACCGGCGTGAAAACCCCGCGCGGCAAGGGTTCCTCCAGGCTTATCCCCGCTTTCACCAGCCCGGTGGACGCCCGGGGATGGCCGATCGACCGACGGCGGACAACCCGGACAGGATCCGTCCGGAAGCCAACCTTATCCCCGTCATCCCCCGCCCTGCCTTCTTCCACCATTCTTCTCGATTCTCTTTCATTGAAGGAAGGGAGGGTGCGACACGGCCCGGGCTTGAGGTGGACCCGCCCCCCCGGTAAGCCCGACATCAGATGACCGTTTCCCACACCCCCCTGCTGCTCAAGGTTCTCGCCGGCGAGACGACGTCCCGGCCGCCAGTATGGTTCATGCGTCAGGCCGGGCGCTACCTGCCGGAGTACCGGGCCCTCAGGGCCACGACGCCGGACTTCATCTCCTTCTGCCTGACCCCCGAAAAGGCCGCCGAGGCGACGCTGCAGCCGATGCGGCGGTTCGGCTTCGACGCCGCCATCGTCTTCGCCGACATCCTGCTGATCCCGCAGGCCCTGGGTCAGGAAGTCTGGTTCGAGACCGGCGAAGGGCCGCGCCTGGGCGCCCTGCCGTCGGTGGAGTCCATGCGAGCGCTGGCCTCCGAAGCGGGAGAGGCCCTGAAACAGGTGGGCCAGACCCTGTCGATCGTGCGCGGCGAGCTGGAGCCCGAGCGGGCCCTGATCGGTTTCGCCGGCGCGCCCTGGACCGTCGCCACCTATATGCTGGACGGCGCGGCCCGGACCATCGGCAAGGGGGAACGCGCCCAGGCCCGGACCTATGCCTATGCCGAGCCGGAGAAGGTCGCGGCCCTGCTCGAGGTGCTGGTCGAGGCCACGGCCCATTATCTGAAGATGCAGGCTGACGCCGGGGCCCAGGTGCTGAAGATCTTCGAGAGCTGGGCCGAGGGCCTGCCCGACGACCTGTTCGAGAGCCTCGTCCTGCAGCCGCATGTGGCCCTGGTGAAGCGGGTCGGGGAATTGGGCGTCACCGTGCCCCTGATCGGCTTCCCGCGTGGCTCGGCCGCGCTGGCCGAACGCTATGCGACCGAATGCGATGTCCAGGCCGTGGCCCTCGACACCGCCTGTCCGCTGGCGGTCGGCCGCCGCGTCCAGGCGATCAAGCCGATCCAGGGCGCGCTCGATCCGCTGCTGCTGCGCGCTGGCGGGCCGATGCTGGACCGGCGGGTGGACCAGCTGCTCGAAGCGTGGGGGCAGGGGCCGTGGATCTTCAACCTCGGACACGGAATTCTGCCCGATGTGCCGATCGAGCGCGTTGAACAGGTTCTGAAACGGATTGGCGCGCAATGAAGACGATCAACGGCCGCCGCATCGCCGTGGTGCTGTTCAACCTCGGCGGGCCCGACGACCAGGCCTCGGTCCGGCCCTTTCTGTTCAACCTGTTCAACGATCCCGCGATTATCGGCCTGCCGGGAGTCGCACGGACGCCTCTGGCCTGGCTGATCTCCAGCCGGCGTGAAAAGACCGCCCAGGCCAACTACGCCCTGATGGGCGGCGGATCGCCTCTGCTGCCCGAGACGCGCAAACAGGCCGCCGCCCTGGAGGCCGTCCTGTCGTCACGACTTCCGGATGACGAGGTGCGCGCCTTCATCGCCATGCGCTACTGGGCCCCGCTGACCGAGGATACGGCCGCGGAGGTCGCCGCCTTCGGCCCCGACGAGATCGTGCTGCTGCCGCTCTATCCGCAGTTTTCCACCACCACGACCCAGTCCTCGATGAAGCGCTGGAACGCCGTCTACGCCGGCTCCGGCGAGAGCCGCACGGTCTGTTGCTGGCCCGAGGCCTACGGCTGGGTCGAGGCCCAGGCCGCGGCCATCGCCGGCAAGCTGGACGAGGCCGGAGACCGGCCTGTTCGCGTTCTGTTCTCGGCGCACGGCATCCCGGAGTCGCTGGTCAGCCGCAAGGGCGATCCCTACCAGGAACAGGTGGAGAGCACCGTCGCCGCCGTGGTCGCCAAGCTTGCGGCCATGGGCCGGTCGATCGACCACGCCCTCTGCTACCAGAGCCGCGTCGGGCCGATGAAATGGCTCGGCCCCTCGACCCCGGAGGCGCTGGAACGCGCGGGGGCGGACGGCGTCGGCGCCGTGGTCGTGCCGATCGCCTTCGTCTCCGAACACGTCGAGACTCTCGTCGAGCTGGATATCGAATACGGCGAACTGGCCCATCAGCTGGGGGTGGCGCCCTATCTCAGGGTTCCCGCGGTCGGCACGGCGGAGCCATTCATCGCCGCCCTCGCCGAGGCGGCGCTTCATGGTCTGGCCCGCACCGGCGTCGCGCCCTACGGTCCGGGCTGCCGCGGGGACTGGAAGGCCTGTCCCTGTCAGGCCGAGAACCGCGCCGCATGAGTTTCGAGACGTTCAACGTCGTCCGCGGTCTGCACATCCTGGCGGTCATCGCCTGGATGGCCGGCATGCTGTTCCTGCCCCGGCTCTACGCCTACGACGCCGAACAGGCCGGCAAGCCGGAGCCCCTGCGCTCCGACATGCAGGCCCTGCTGCGCGAATGGCAGCGGCGGCTGCTGAAGATCATCGTCAATCCGGCGATGATCGCCGCCTGGGTGTTCGGCGTCTGGATGATCCTGATCCACGTCTACGGCTTCGGCCAGGGCTGGGGCTTTCTCATCCTGCCGTGGATGGCGACCAAGCTGCTGGCCGTGGTGGCGCTCAGCGGCTGGCACGGCTTCCTCGCCGGCGAATTCAAACGCATCCGGGCCGGGACCTCGACCCGCTCCGGCCGCTTCTGGCGCATGACCAACGAGATTCCGTTCGTGATCGCCGTCGTCGCCGTCCTGTCCGTGACGATCGAATGGACCTTCGGATAGGCGGCGACGCTTGACCTCGGGCGGCCGGCGTGGTTTCGCTGGTCGCGAACCGATCCTGGCCGGGGCTCACGCCCTCCGGACGGTCCCTCTCCTACAGCGACGCCTGCCGGATCGACCCTGCGGGACCCACGCCGCCCTCCCTGCCGGCCCCCGGGCCAAACATCGCCAGCCGCCCGGACCCCGCTGTTTCGCGGGCGCTCCCGCGCGCACGCCTGAAGAAGATTTCCATGACCGACGTCCGCGACACCGACCCGACCGCCCCCGAGGCGGAAAATCTCGAGGGCGAACAACCGTCCAGCGAGCTCCAGGCTTCCGACCTCCCGATGGTCGACCAGGAAGCCGGGGATGACGAGGATGAGGAGGACGGCGAACCGATCGTTCCCAACGGCCGCATCACCCTCGCTGAGCTGAACGAGAAGACGCCGGCCGATCTGGTCGCCTTCGCCGAGGGCCTCGAGGTCGAGAACGCCTCCAACCTGCGCAAACAGGATCTGCTGTTCGCCATCCTCAAGGCCCTGGCCGACGAGGAGGTCGAGATCATCGCCGACGGCGTGCTGGAGATTCTGCCGGACGGCTTCGGCTTCCTGCGCAGCCCCGACGCCAACTATCTGCCGGGTCCGGACGACGTCTATGTCTCCCCGTCGCAGATCCGCCGCTTCGGCCTGCGCTCGGGCGACACCATCCACGGCGCCGTCCGCGGTCCGCGCGAGGGCGAGCGCTATTTCGCCCTGCTCAAGGTCGACACGATCAATCTCGAAGACCCCGAGATGGTCAAGACCAAGGTCCTGTTCGACAACCTGACCCCGCTCTATCCCGAAGAGCGGCTGCACATGGAGATCCAGGACCCGACGCTGAAGGATCGCTCGGGCCGGGTCATCGACATCGTCGCCCCGCTCGGCAAGGGCCAGCGCTGCCTGATCGTGGCCCCGCCGCGGGTCGGCAAGACGGTGATGCTGCAGAACATCGCCAAGTCGATCGAGAAGAACCACCCCGAGGTCATCCTGATCGTCCTGCTGATCGACGAACGGCCGGAAGAGGTCACCGACATGCAGCGCACGGTGAAGGGCGAGGTCGTCGCCTCGACCTTCGACGAGCCCGCCACCCGCCACGTCGCCGTCGCCGAGATGGTGATCGAAAAGGCCAAACGCCTCGTCGAGCACAAGAAGGACGTCGTCATCCTGCTCGACTCCATCACCCGCCTGGGCCGCGCCTACAACGCCACCGTCCCGTCGTCGGGCAAGGTCCTGACCGGCGGCGTCGACGCCAACGCCCTGCAGCGACCGAAACGCTTCTTCGGCGCCGCGCGGAACGTGGAGCAGGGCGGCTCCCTGACCATCATCGCCACCGCCCTGATCGACACCGGCTCGCGCATGGACGAGGTGATCTTCGAAGAGTTCAAGGGCACCGGCAACTCCGAGATCGTGCTGGACCGCAAGGTCGCCGACAAGCGCATCTTCCCCGCCATCGACGTGCTCAAATCGGGCACCCGCAAGGAAGAGCTGACCACGCCGAAGGACCAGCTGGCCAAGACCTATGTCCTGCGCCGCATCCTCAATCCGATGGGCCCGCAGGACGCGATCGAGTTCCTGATCGACAAGCTGCGCCAGTCCAAGAACAATGCCGACTTCTTCCAGTCGATGAACACCTGACGGCGGTATGGCCGCTGTTTCACGTGAAACACCCTCAAGCCGCCATGCCCCGCGCGCATGGCGTTAGGGGAAAAGGAGTGGCGCGATGAAGGTCAATATCGAGATCGAATGCGAGCCGGCCGAGGCCCGGGCCTTTCTCGGCCTGCCGAATGTCGAGCCGCTGAACGATCACCTCGTCGCCGAGATGAAACGGCGCCTGGACGAGAACATGGCGGCCATGCAGCCAGACGAGCTGATGAAGACCTGGACCAGCTTCGGCCTCCAGGCCCAGGACCAGTTCCGCAAGCTGATGGAAGCGGCGACAAGGTCGTGAGGCGCCCGGTCTCCTCCCCCCTTGGGGGAGGGGGACCATCCGAAGGATGGTGGAG
>JAXHTU010000013.1:0-46691 GCA_034189955.1 Pseudomonadota bacterium
TCCGGCGCTCCGCAGGAGCGACCGGAGGATGACGATAGCGGGGGGGATTACGCCAGCCCCCCGGGCAGGGCCAGGCAGACCTTGCCCACCCCCGCCCGGTCCATGCTCAGGCCTCCGCGGCCGCGGGGACGCCGACGCCGATCGGGCAGACCACGCCGGTGCCGCCGATGCCGCAATAGCCGGCCGGATTCTTGGCCAGATAGCCCTGGTGATAGTCCTCGGCGAAATAGTACGGACCGGCCGGGGCGATCTCGGTGGTGATGGTCCCGCGTCCGGCCCGGGTCAGGGCCGCCTGGTAGGCGTCGCGCGAGGCCTCGGCCCCGGCCTTCTGTTCGTCGTTCAGATAATAGATGGCCGAACGGTAGGTGGTGCCGATGTCATTGCCCTGGCGCATGCCCTGGGTCGGGTCGTGGTTCTCCCAGAAGGCCTTGAGCAGGTCGCCGTAGCTGATCTCCTGCGGATTGAAGACGACCTGGACCACCTCGGCGTGGCCGGTCTTGCCGGTGCAGGTTTCCTCATAGGTCGGATTGGGCGTGATTCCGCCCGAATAGCCGACCGAGGTCACCCAGACGCCGGGCAGCTGCCAGAAGATGCGCTCGACGCCCCAGAAGCAGCCCATGCCGAACAGGGCGGTCTGGAAGCCCTCGGGATGCGGCCCCTTCAGCGGCCGGCCGGTGACGTAGTGGACCTCGTCGGTGGGCAGGGGCGTCGACCGTCCGGGCAGGGCCTCGGCGGCGGTCGGCATTTCGTGGGATTTCTTGAACAGCATGGCGGGGGCTCCGGTCGAAAGGTCTGACGCCTATATGGGATGCGTTCAGGCGCTTGCCGAGGGGGGCCGGGTGTTCTATCAGCCTCGCCTCGCGTCGGATCGACCTCCGGCGCGCCGCGAAGGCCTTCGGGCGACGTCGTGGAAACGGACAGGTGGCGGAGTGGTCGATCGCGCACGCTTGGAAAGCGTGTGTAGGTGAAAGCCTACCGAGGGTTCGAATCCCTCTCTGTCCGCCACCACGCGCATCAATATATTGTTTTTAATCCCTATCTCACCCCGCCAACCGTGAAGGTGGGGGTCCAAAGGCTCGACTTCCTCCCTGACGTCGTCTTGATCGAGCATGGGAAATCATTCGGCGCCGTAGGCCACGCCGGTCTGAATCTGCGGTAGCAAGAGTCCAGCTTCATTGAGGACGGCAATGCCCCGGCCGACGCGCTCGTCATCGGTCAGACCTGGAAGCACCCGAACGAGAGCGGCGGACCGGACCGCCGCTTCCGGGCCCTGTGGCGTGAAATGGACGCGCCCTACGCCTGGACCGGCTCGGCGGGGCAGACCCGGGCGACATAGTCGCCATGGTCCGGCATGACGGCGACGCATTTGCGGATCACCTCCTCCACATTGCCGAGAAAGGCGTCGATCTCTGCCTCGCTTTTCAGATCGACCAGCGGATCGTAGCCGCGCGGGATGACGCCCTGGCCGAGGAAGACCTGGATCCAGCTCTCCTCGGCGAACAGCTCGTCGTCCTCGCGGAATATGCGGCCGTTGGCGGCGAACAGGTCGATCTTGCGCTGCAGGGTGTCGGGGACCTCCATGTCGCGGCAGTAGCGCCAGAAGGCCGTGTCGTCCCGCCGGGTCGCCTTGTAGTGCAGGATGATGAAGTCGCGGATCCGCTCGTATTCGAAGTCGGTCTGGCGATTGAACTCGGCGATGGTGGCCGGGTCGAAACCGGCGTCTGGCAGAAGCCGGACCAGGCGGATGATGGCGGACTGGATCAGGTGAATGCTGGTGGACTCCAGCGGTTCGAGAAAGCCGCTGGAGAGGCCGATGGCGACGCAGTTCCGGTTCCACGTCTGGCGGCGTTTTCCGGTGACGAAGCGCAGCCGGTTCGGTTCGGCCAGTTGTTCCCCGTCGAGGTTGGCGAGGAGCAGCGCCTCGGCCTCGGCGTCGTCCATATGCGCGCTGGAATAAACATGGCCGTTGCCGGTGCGGTGCTGCAGCGGAATGCGCCACTGCCAGCCGGCCGGCCGCGCCGTCGAGCGGGTGTAGGGCGTGAACGGCTCGACGCGGGCGCAGGGCACGGCCATGGCGCGATCGCACGGCAGCCAGTGGGTCCAGTCCTCGTAACCGGTCTTCATCGCCTGTTCGATGATCAGACCGCGGAAGCCCGAGCAGTCGATGAACAGGTCGGCCTCAATGACCTCGCCGTCGTCCATGGTGACCGACCGGACGAAGCCGTCCTCGTCCCGGAGGGCGACGCCGGCGACCTTGCCCTCGCGGCGGCGAACCCCCCGGCTCTCAGCCAGGCCGCGCAGGTAGCGGGCGTAGAGGCCGGCGTCGAAATGGAAGGCGTGGGCGATCTGGCCGATCGGCGAGTCGACCATCTTGGGGTCGGCGCGCATGAATTTGTTCTCGAGGGCGGCGGCGGTGTTGATCGAATAGTCGGCGAGGTCCGAGGCGCGCCCGAGACCGTGCATCTTCAGCCAGTACTGGTGGCAGCGCAGCCAACCCAGATCACGGCCAATGAGGCCGAAGCCGTGGATGTAGCTGTGCCCTGGCCTCCACCAGTCGACGAACTGGATGCCCAGTTTGTAACTGCCCTGGGTCTTGCGCATGAAGTCGGCCTCGTCGAGGCCGAGCAGCTCATTGTACTTCTTGATGGCGGGGATGGTGGCCTCGCCGACCCCGATGACGCCGATCGCCTCGGACTCGATCAGGGTGATGTCGTAGCGGCCCTCGAACAGCTTGGAGAACAGGGCGGCCGTCATCCACCCGGCCGTGCCGCCGCCGACGATCAGGATCTTCTTGATCTGCTCCATGGCCCCTGGGGGTCCGCTCCTATGCCCCGGGACCTTCGCAGGCCGCGGGCGTCGCCGGCAAGGGCAGACGACCGACCGGCGCGGGCGCGGCGTAGCCGAGGCCATAGCCGCGGGCGAACTGAACCCGGTTTCCCGGACCGTCGCCGGTGCTGCAGGCCGAGCCGGGCCAGGCGAAGGACAGGCGGCCGGTGAAGTCATGCGCGCCGCCGACCAGCACGTCGGCCAGCCCGGCCGCTTCGGTGCCCGGCAGGAAGGCGGCGACGAAGGCGTCCGACAGGTTGATCAGATCGTTGGCGTAGGCCGGACGGCCCGAATACAACACGGTGACGACCGGCACGCCCTTGCCGGAAACCGCCTGCAGGGCGGCCAGGTCGGCGGGGTGCTGCAGGCTGTGCTGGACCGGCGTGGGGAAGCGGACGTCGCCGTTGTATTCGGCATAGGGGGTCTCGCCCAGCACCGCCACGACGGCGTCGAACCGCGACACGTCCACGCCCGCGCCGTCGGCCGACCAGGTGACCTTGTCCGCGCCCAGGGCCTGCCGGAGCGCGACCAGCAGGGTCTGGCCGGTGGCGAAGTCGGCGTTGGTGTTCTCGGTGCCCTGCCAGGTCAGCGACCAGCCCCCGGTCTGGTTGGACAGGCTGTCGGCGCTGGCTCCGACGACGAGGATGTTGCGGCCGGCCCGCAGGGGCAGGGCCGCGTTGTCGTTCTTGAGCAGCACGACCGACTTGCGCACCGCCTCGCGGGCCAGGTCGGCGGCGTTGATCGCCTCGGCGCGACCGGTCAGGGCGCTGGCGGCGGCCGGGCGGTCGAACAGGCCCGAGCGCATCTTGACGCGCAGGATGCGGGTCACGGCGTCGTCGATGCGGGCCTGGGAGACCCGGCCCTCGCGGACGTCGGCCACGGTGTTGGCGATGAAGGCGCGCCAGTCCTCGGGGACCATGAACACGTCGATGCCGGCGTTGACCGCCTGGACGCAGCGGTCCTTGGCGCAGCCGGCGACCTGTTCGATGCCGTTCCAGTCCGAGACCACGAGGCCGTCGAAGCCCAGCTCGTCCTTGAGCACGCCGGCGATCAGGTCGCGGTTGCCGTGCATCTTGCCGTGGTCCCGGCCGGCCGCGGTGTCGTACCAGCTGCTGTAAGAGATCATCACCGTCTGCACATCGGCGTCGAGCGCGCCGAGATAACCGGCGCCGTGACGGCCCAGCAGGTCCTCGCGGGTGGTGCGGGTCTGGCCCTGATCGACGCCGTCGAAGGTGCCGCCGTCGCCCAGATAGTGTTTGGCCGAGGCCAGCACGTCGCCCTCGCCGGTCAGGTCGCCCTGCAGGCCGCGCACCATGGCCTCGCCATAGCGCCGCACCAGGGCCGGGTCGCTGGACCAGCTCTCATAGGTGCGGCCCCAGCGGCGGTTCTCGCCCACGGCGAGGGTCGGGGCGAAGGCCCAGGTGATGCCGGTGGCGCGCACCTGCCGGGCCGTGGCGCGCCCGATCCGCTCGATCAGGGCCGGGTCGTTGGCGGCCCCGAGGCCGATGTTGTGCGGGAAGATGGTGGCGCCCGAAACATTGTTGTGCCCGTGCACCGCGTCCGTGCCCCACAGCAGCGGGATCTTCACCGCCATGTCGGTCGCCAGGGCGGCGTCGGCGTAGGCGTCGGCCCAGGCGGCCCAGTCGGCCACGGTCGAGCGCTTGTCCATCTCCGGCCAGGCCCCGCCGCCATTCAGCACCGTGCCGATGTAGTATTGGCGCACCTCGTCCGGGGTGATGTAGCGGACATCCGGCTGGGTCATCTGCCCGACCTTCTGCTCCAGCGTCATGCCGGCCACGATGCCGGCGATGCGCCGCTCCATGGCCGGGTCCAGCCGGCTGGGCGAACCCGCCGCCACCGGGGCCTGATCGGCGTCCGGAGAAATCCCGGCGATCGGCGCGCAGCCGGCCAGCAGGAGGAGCGAAAGCGAGAGCTTCAGGACGGGGCGCTTCATACGTCTACTCGACTACTCACGGGGGAGGGAAATCCGCCGTGGCGCGGAGCGGCGACGCGCTCCGATCCACGGCGGATCAGGTCAGGGCGCTCCGGTGGCGCCCGCGGTCAGAACCGGTAGTTGACGCCGAACAGGAACTGGCGGCCGTACTCTTCGTAGGTTTCCGGCAGGTAGCTTCCGTCCGCGGTGGTGGTGCCGCCGCCGTCGACGCCGAGCCGGGTGCGGTAGGGCGAGTTGGTCAGGTTGTTGACCTGGAACAGCACGCCGAAGCCTTCCATCGGACCGCTCTCGAAGGTGTAGCCGATCTGGGCGTCGATCTGCTCGTCGTCCATGATCTCGGTCTGGCCGCGGGTGGCGAACAGCTGCACCACCTCGCCCTTGAAGGCCTCGCGGAAGCGCTTGCTGATGCGCGCCTGGAAGCCGCCGCGCTCGTAGTAGGCGGTCATGTTGTAGACCATGCCCGACAGGCCGGGGATGCGGACAGGATCGCCGTTCGGGCTGGGGTTCAGATCGGACTCCGTGAAGGAGACGCTGCCCAGCACGCCGAAGCCGTCCAGCGGCTGCCAGACGGTGCCGAAGTTCAGGGCGCCGCTGATCTCGATGCCCTCGACGGTGCCGCCATTGCCGTTCGCCGGCAGGGTGATCTGGCCGAGCGGACTGATGATGAGCCCCGGGTAGTTATCGAGCAGCAGTTGACCGCCCGTCG
Organism: Pseudomonadota bacterium; assembly: GCA_034189955.1. Classification (GTDB taxonomy): domain Bacteria; phylum Pseudomonadota; class Alphaproteobacteria; order Caulobacterales; family Caulobacteraceae; genus Brevundimonas. The sequence goes on from JAXHTU010000013.1 coordinate 5,487, forward strand.
GCAGCGGAATGCCGGTGAAGTCGAAGACGCCGGACTGCTGATAGATGTAGCTGTCGAGGTTCTTGTAGAAGCCGGCGATCGACAGATAGGTCGTCGGATCGACGTACCATTCATAGGCCAGGTCGAATGCGGTGGCCCGCCACGGCTTGAGCTTCGGATTGCCGCCGCTGGCCGACCACGGATTGACCGTGGCGCCGGGCGGACATGGCTGGGTGGTGCTGCAGACCAGGCCGTTGAAGCCGGGCGTGACGTTGGCGCGCATCTCGTCCATGCGCGGCCGGGCCATGGTCTTGGACGCGGCGAACCGGATCCGGTGTCCGCCGCCCAGATCGTAGATCATGTTCAGGCTGGGCAGGACGTCCGTGTAGTCCTCGCCGTCCGTGATCGAGATCGGCGTGATCGGCTGGCCCGCTTCGGTGCCGTTGATGATGACGCCGGACGATTCCTGCGACTGCTGGATCACCTGCACGCCGAAATTGCCGCGGACGCCGCCTTTTTCGAACGCGGCCCGGGCGTACCAGGTGATGACCTCTTCCTCGATGTCCCAGTTCTTGTCGAAGAAGTTGGCGTCGAGGATCGGGGCCCGATCGTAATAGACGTTCAGCGCCCGGGGCAGGTCGATGCTCAGGACATCGCCGAAGCCGCCGAAATCGAGGGTCGTCGGGGTCACCAGATATTGCGGATCGACCAGCACCTGCTGACGCCCGTTCTTGAGGAACAGGTCGAAGTCGTCGACGCGCTTGGTCTTGTTGCGGTTGGCCAGGTTCACCCCGGCGCTGACGGTGTGGATGATGCCGGTCAAATCGCGCTCGAACATCAGGTCGGCGGCGTAGATGCGTTCCTCGACGTCGGGGAAGCGGATGGAGCCATCGTGGCCCCAGCCGCCCCAGGGCGCGCGGTCGCCCAGCGACACCTGGGAGGCGTCAGCGTAGTTCAGCCCCGCGCTGTAGGTCGGATAGCCGTCGTCATTGACCTCGAAGGTGATGGTGTCGGGTGTGCGTCCGCCGCCCTGCGGGCCGACGCCGTAGCCGGCGTAGGTTTCGAGGATCTGTTCCCGCCGCTCATTGGTCGACCAGGACAGATCGGCCTCGACCCGGGTGCGTTCGTCGATCTCGTACCGGGTGTTCAGGCCGGCCGAGAACAGCTCGTCCTCGCGGGTGTTGTAGTCGTTGCGGATGATCGGCACGCCGCCGTTCAATGTGCCGCTGCGGGCGAACAGCGATCCGCCGCGCTCCTCGGTCACCACATCGGTGAAATAGGCGTTGTCGGCCCAGGCGTTCGAGTACCACTGCGCGCCGCGCATGGTCTCTTCCTGGTCGAACCTGGAATAGTAGAGGTCGAGGGTGGAATGCAGACGGTCGTTGGGCCGCCATTCCAGAATGCCGATCACCGCATCGCGCTTGTTCAGACGCGAGGTCGCGAACAGTTCCTGACCGGTGAGGATCAGGGCGTCGTCGGCGCTGTCGGGGGACACCGACTCCGGCGAGCAGGGATTGGCCGGGGTGGGTTCGCAGACCCCGCCGAACGCCTCGTAGCCATAGGCCTTGTAGTGGCGGTTCTGCGACGGGGAATCGAGGTGGGCGTAGCCGATGGCGAGGCCGAGCGTGTCGTCGGCGAACTGGTCGATATAGCTGATCGAGAAACGGCCGCCGTAGTTGTTGACGTCGTCGTTCAGGCTGTCGCCCTCGATTATCTCGCCGCGCAGATTCATGGCGATGGCCCGGCGACCGAACTCGAGCGGCCGGATGGTGCGCAGGTCGGCGGTGCCCGACAGGCCCATGCCGGAGATCTCGGCGTCCGGGGTCTTGTAGATGACCACGCCGGACAGGAGCTCGGACGGATACTGGTCGAACTCGACGGCCCGGTTGTCGCCGGAGCTGGCCTGCTGCCGGCCGTTCAGCAGGGTGGTCGTGAAGTCCGGCGCGAGGCCGCGAATGGAGATCACCTGGGCGCGGCCGTTGACGCGCTGGGCGGCGAGGCCGGGCAGGCGGGCGATCGATTCGGCGATCGATACGTCCGGCAATTTGCCGATGTCCTCAGCCGAGACCGCCTCGACGATCGAGGTCTCATTGCGCTTGATGCTGATGGAGTCAGCCAGACCGCGCCGCAGGCCGGTGACGACGACCTCCTCGATCTCGGTCACCTCCTGATCCTGGGTGGAGGTGGGGTCCTGGGCCGCGGCGACGCCCGGCGTCGCCAGAGCCAGCGCAAGCGCCGAGACGGTAAGACAAAGCTGTGACGGCGAGACCGCGCCGGATTTGCGAACGCCCGCGAACTGGCTGCGCATGAGTACCCCCCTGTTGTTTCCCGGCGTGAAGCCCTTGGGCCGCACGTCCATTTTTGTTTCGCCGCCAGCCCGTCTGCCCGATCGGATTGGAAGCGCTTCCAATCGCTATCCGAAATGATCCGGCTGTGCAATCCAGTCCCGAAGGTGATCGTGGTTCAGTCGTGCAGGGCCTGTCCCGGCGGACCCCATACGTAGGTTGCGGCGGTCCGCGCCGGCAGTTCGGCGGCCAGGCTCAGGCCATCCTCGCGAATGTCGAACGCCGCCGGCGCGGCGCCTTCGTTGAGGACGATCAGCACTCTCTCGCCATCGGGATTGATGAAGGCGACCGCCGCCAGGCCCTCCGGCTCCAGCGATTCGATCCGCCGCGCGCCGGGACGCACGAACCGGCTGGCGTGGCCGAAGGCGTAGTATTCCTGGTTCCGCTCGATCGCGCCGGTCCGGCTGTCGATCCTCACGACGCCGCGGCAGTCGCCGCAGCCGCCGGCATGGGGGCCGTAATTCTCGTCCAGCGCCAGGTTCCACATCAGGACGCCGCGCGCCCAGTGCTCCGTTGAGCCGATGATCAGGGTCTTCATCGTCCAGCTGAAGCTGTCGGCGAAGTCGGCGGCCCATTCGCCGCCCGAACATTCGGTGAAGAAGACGTCCTTGTCGGGCCGGACGTCGCGGACCTGGCTCTGGGCCTGGACCTCGCCCGCGTAGCAGTGCCAGGCGACGCCGGCGATAAACGGACGGGCCCGTTCATCGGCCAGCGCCGTCAGCGGCTGCTGCGGCTGATCCCAGTTGTGATCCCATTCGAGGATGCGCGTGGACAGGCCGCCATCCCGCAGCTTCGGCCCCAGATGGCCGCCGATGAACGTCGCGCGGTCCTCAGGGGCCCAGCGCATGCCGGGATAGCTGTCGGGCTCGAAGTCCGGCTCGTTCTGGATGCTGAGGTAGTCGGTCGGCACGCCGTGCGCCCGCGCGGAGTCGATGTAGCGCCGGAAATAGTCCGCATAGACCGGATAGAATTCCGGCTTCAGCTGGCCCTGGATCATCGAGCCGGTCGTCTTCATCCAGCCCGGCGCGCTCCATGGCGAGGCCATGACCTTGATATCCGGGTTGATGGCCAGGGCCTGCCGCACGGTTGGGAAGACATGTTCCTCCATCCGCGCCGTGGAAAAGTTCGCCAGGGTCGGATCCGGCGTATCGGCGAGACTGTAGTGGTCGAGCGAAAAGTCCGACGCGCCGACGGTGACGCGGGTGAAGCTGAAACCCAGGCCGCCGTCTTCCCGCCCGAACAGCTCGCGCATCAGCGCGTCCCGCCTGTCGTCGGTCAGCTTCGTCTGGATCAGCCAGGCCGAGGCGTCGGTGATCGAGGCGCCGAAGCCGACCATCTCCTGGAAGCGCCGGTCCGCGTCGACGGTGATCGCCGGACCGGCCGGCGTCGGGTCCGCCGCGAAGCGCAGGGGCGTCTGCTCGGACAGCAGGCGGCTGCGGTCGCCGGAGGTCATCCAGACGCGCGCCGTCGGATCGGCGGCGGCGCTGGCGCAGGCCGTGGCGCCCAGCGCCGCCAGACCGACGCCGATCGCCAGCGCCCGTCGGGCCAGGGTTGTGATTGCCAGACTCATGGCGTCCTTCCTCCCGTTTGATCGGACGCTCATGCCGCTTCGGTCGGCGTCCGTTGATCGCAGGCTTCACGTTGGAAGCGCTTCCAATAGGGAGCGGCTTGAGCGCCGCGTCAAGCGTTGGCGGTGGCGAGCCTCGGCGCGGCGCGCCCGGCCGAGGCGCGGGCGACCACGGCGTGAGGCAGGACGGTGAACCGCCAGTCGGCGCCGCGGCGCGTGCCGGCGAGCCGCTCGGCGAGGATCCTCACGGCCTCGCCGCCCATGTCCTTCAGCGGCTGATGGACGGTGGCGAGGGGCGGCCAGACGATCTCCGACACCGGGGTGTCGTCGAAGCCGGTGATGGACAGATGGCCGGGCACGTCCAGCCCCCGGCCGTGCGCGGCCGACAACGCCCCGGCGGCCATGTCGTCATTGGCGCAAACAAGGGCGGTCGGCGGATCCGGCTGGTCGAACAGGCGGGCGGCCAGCACGCTTCCGGACCGGAAGGTGAAGTCGCCCCGCACCACGGTCACCGCGTCCGGGTCCAGACCCCGTTCGCCCAAGGCCCGCTTCAGCCCGTCCAGCCGTTGCCCGGCTGAAAGGTGGCCCTCGATCCCGCTGATGAAGGCGAGGCGCCGGTGTCCGAGGTCCAGCAGATGCCGGGCGATGTCGTAACCGCCGGCCTCGTCGTCGATGCCGACCCCGTCGGCGACCGATCGGCCCGGTCCCCCGGGCGAGATGGTCGCCACCTCGCAGCCGTGCCGGCGGATGTCCTCGATCAGGGTCGCGTCGTCGGCGAACGGCGGAGTCAGGATCAGGCCCTGGCATCGCTGGGTGGTCATCACCTCCAGCACCTGCTTGCGCCGGTCGGGGCTCTGCTGCGGCACGTGGCGGGTCATCAGCTGGAAGCCGAGCGACAGGCATTCGCGCAGCGCGCCAAGCTCCAGCGCCGAGGCGTAGAAGGAGTTGGGCTCGGCCTCGAGGTCGGAGGCGAGGATCAGGGCCAGCATGCGGCTTCCGCCTCCGGCCAGGGAGCGCGCCTGCGGATTGACCCGGTAGTTGAGCGCCGCCACCGCCGCCAGCACGCGGGCGCGAACCGGCTCGCTGACGTTGGGCCCGCCGTTGAGCACGCGCGAAACCGTGGTGCGGCCGACGCCGGACTCGCGCGCCACATCGTCGATGGTCGGTCTTCTGGACGTCAAGATCGCTCCCCGCGTGCAGGGCGCATGCATTCCCGCTTCGCCCGGCTTCACAATAGGTCGACGCGGCGCGCAGGGCGACCTCATATGTCGCCATGATCGCACCCGCCGCCGAGTCGACGCCGTCCCAACGATCCCGCTGGTTCATCCTCGGCTATGGCGCGGCCCAGGCCGGGGCCTTCATCTGCTTCATTCCCCTGCTGACCCTGCTGTTGCCCGGCAAGGCCGAGATGCTCGGCGGCGCGGACAAGGCCCAGTTGCTCAGCCAGATGGCGATCCTGGGCGGAATGACCGCGGCGGTCGCCAACCTCCTGTTCGGCAGTCTCAGCGACCGCACCCGGGGGCCGCTGGGGCGACGGCGTCCGTGGATTCTCGCCGGACTGGGACTGGTCGCCGTGGCGCTCGCCCTGATCGGCTGGGCGGAGAATCCCCTGCAACTGGCTCTGGGCGTGGTCGCCTTCCAGCTGGCGGTCAACGCCCTCTATGCGCCGCTCATGGCCCTCGTCCCCGACATGGTGGCGGACGCGCAGAAGGGGCTCGTCTCGGCCTGGGCGGGCGCCGCCCTGCCGGTCGCCAACCTGTTCACGGCGGTGGTGGTGACGCGCCTGGCCGGATCCCCGCCGGCGCAGTTCGCGATCGTCATCCTCGTGGCGGGGGCGATGATTCTGCCTTTCGCCCTGACCCTGCGCGAGCCGCGATCGCCCCGCGCCGCGATGGAGTCCCGGCGGCTGTCCTTCGCCGCCCTGAAGGATCGACGCTTCTTCTGGACCTTCATCTCCCGCCTGCTGGTCGAGAGCGCCGTGGCGATCAACACCCTCTACCTCCTGTTCCTGTTGCAGGACCTGCCCGGCGCGAGACCGCACGGGTGGTCCGCCCTCCAGCTGTTCGGCGCGCTGCTGATCGCCTCCACCGTGGCGGCGGCGCTGGGCGGCTTCATGGGCGGCGTGGGGTCGGATCGGCTGCGGAGACGCCGGATATTCGTCGTCGCCGGCGGCCTCGGCATGGCCGCCGCCCTGGCCCTGATGGTGTTCTGGCCGGCCTGGCCGGGGCCACTGGCGGGCCAGCTGCTGTTTGGCGCCGCCCACGGCCTTCACGCGACCACGGTGGCGGCCATGACGGCGGAGATCCTGCCGGACCGCGCCGCCGCCGGGCGCGATCTCGGCGTGATGAACATGGCCGTGGCCCTGCCGCAGAGCCTGGCTCCAGCCCTGGCCGCCGTTCTGCTGGCCTTCGGCCTGCCGCTGACCGCGGTGTTTGTCGCGGCCTCCATCGCCGCCCTGGTCGCCGCCGGCGTGCTCGCTCCGCTCAGGCGTCTGGCCTGACAGCGGCGTCGAAGTCGCCGGAACACCCCGACCTCCAGGTTTGGCCGGCGAGCGCTTCCGCCAGAGGTTCGGCCCGTTTCTCGTGCGTTGCCGGGAACGGCGAAGCGGGTCCAGGGCCAGCCCGCCGGGCTGACCCTGGACAAGACCCTAGAGGTAGAAGTCGTTGGCGCGCAGGGCGACCGTGGTCTCGACGAGGAACTGGAAGTCCGCGATCCCGTCGCCGTTGAGGTCGCCGGAGACGTACTGGCCGTCTTCACCGACCTCGAACCTCAGCTCGCCGGCCCGGCCGCTGAAGTCCCGGTCGCCGATGAAACGGAACGACTGGTTGCCGGAGCGGCCGAGGTCGGCGTCCAGATCGCTGAGGTCGATCCGGTCCCGCTCATGGCGATCGAAGTCGCTGATGACGTCCAGCGAGCTCCCGGTTCCGAAATCGTCCAGCGAGGCGAAGACGAAGGTGTCGCGACCCGAGCCGCCCGTCAGGGTGTCGCCACCCGCCCCGCCCAGCAGGAAGTCGTCGCCCGATCCGCCGTCCAGCGTGTCCGCCCCGTCGCCGCCGATCAGGGTGTCGTCGCCGGCGCCGCCGACGAGCACATTGTCCGCCGCGTTGCCGGTGATGACGTTGTCATCCCGGTTGCCGGTTCCGTTCAGCGCACCCTCGCCCGTCAGCACCAGATCCTCGAGCCCCGATCCGAGCTCGTAGGAGATGCTGGCCCGGACCGTGTCGGTTCCGAACAGCCCGCATTCGACGATCTGGTCGCCGGCGTCGTCGACCACATAGGTGTCGCCGCCCCAGCCGCCGATCATGGTGTCGGCGCCGCTGCCGCCGTCCAGGAGATCATCCCCAAAGCCGCCGTCCAGATGGTCGTCGCCGGCGCCGCCAAACAGGCTGTCATCGCCCAGCAGACCGTCCAGAACGTTCGACCCCGCGTTGCCCTCGATCCTGTTGTCCTCAAGGTTGCCCGTGCCGGACAGATCGGCGTCGCCGGTCAGGACCAGATTCTCCAGCTCCGCGCCGAGGACATAGGAGATCGAGGCCAGCACTGTATCGTTTCCGCCCCGGCGCGAGCCGAAGAGCCAGAGGAGCTTGTCCCAGAGTCCGCCGTGTCCGCCGCTGCCGGATTCGCTGATGCGATCCCCCGCATTGTCGACCACATAGGTGTCGTCGCCGTCGCCGCCGGCCATGATGTCCGCGCCGGCGCCGCCATCCAGATAATCGTCTCCGTCGCCGCCTTCCAGCCGGTCGTTGCCGGACCCGGCCCGGATGACGTTGTCGGCGCCGTTGCCGTTGAGGCGCTGGCCGGTGGAGGCCGTGCCGACGAGATTCTCGAAGTTTCGCTGGAGCGTGTAGGTGGCGAGGGAGGTGCGGACTTCGTCGGTCCCGGCGCCGGAGCCTTCGACCACCCGGTCCGCGACGTCGTCCACGACATAGATGTCGTTGCCGGCGCCGCCGGTCATCAGATCGGCGCCGACGCCGCCGTCCAGCGAGTCGTTGCCCTCGCCGCCGTCGAGCGTATCGTTGCCCTCGCGGCCCAGGATGACGTCGTCGCCGGCATTGCCGGTCAGGATGTTGGCGACGGCGTTGCCGATGATCGCATCCGCGCCGGAGCCGCCGACGGCGTTCTCGATGATCGTCCCGTAGGCGATGCCGACATTGTCCGTCAGGCGACCCACGACCGGGTTGGCGGTCAGGGCGGCGATGTTGGCGTTGTAGGTGGCGAGCGGCACCGGCGGGAGACCCGCGGCGGCGCGATTGGCGTTCGTCTCCTCGAAGGTCGGTGCCGAGGCCGCGGTGACCCCGCCGATGCTGCTCAGGGCCCCCGGGGTGAGGTCGATCAGCTGGGTGGTGTCGTAGCCGGACGCGTCGAGGGTATCGATGCCGCCGGCGTCATAGATCGCCATCACCGGCGCGGGCGTGATGGTGAAGTCGAAGGAGTCCCGCCCGGCGTTGCTGTTGAAGCCGTAGGTCGTGTCTCCGACCCGCGTCGTGGGGTCCGCGCCGTAGATCGCCTGGATGGTGGCGATGTCGTGGATCAGCGGGGTCGCGGCATAGACGGTGGTCGAGATGTTGAAGTCGAAATGCCGCGCGCCGAGCGATGACGCGTTGAAGTAGGACATCACGCTGTAGGCCCGCGTGTCCTGAGCGTATTCCGCGTTGGCGGCATAGGTGATGCTGAGGCCCGGGGCCGCATTGTAGGCGCCGGGATGGCTCAGGCCCAGGGCGTGGCCGGCTTCGTGAACCAGGGTGTGGATGCCGTAGAGGCCTTCGTCGAGCTGGAAATTGCTGGCCTGGGCGGTGCTGATCCAGACGTCTCCGCCGATCCGGACGACCTGCTCGTTCAGAGCCGGATCCGACGTGAGGGTCGCCGCCGGCAGCCGGGCGTAGGCCTGGGTGTTCGGCGCGTTCAGCAGGTTGCCGAAATTCAGGTCCCCGTCGTCGGCCGAGGTCTCGACGAAGGTCGTGGCGATCAGGTCGTCCCACGCCGCGATGGCCGCCCGCGTCGCGTCGCGCTGCTCGGCGGTGAAGGCCGCGAAGTTGAAATACTCGGTGAAGGCGTAGAGCTGACCGCCGGACTCATAGACGTATCCGTTGTTGAACAGCTCGTCCTGGTTTTCGAAGAAGCCGAAGGTGATCACCTCGGCGCTGCCGCTGGTGGGCACGGCGTTGTTGGGGCCCGGCGTCCACGAAATCCCCGTACGGTTCAGATTGGCCGTGACCTGCTCGAGGGTCCAGACCGGCTTGCCGGCGACCGTGCCCCCGGTCCCGTCGATGTTGGCGTCGAGCGGCGAGGTGGACGCGTCGGGGCCGGGGTCCGGATTCTGGACGCACCCCGGGCAACCACAACCCGCGGCGTCGGTGTGAGGGAGGATGCTTTGGGCGCTTTCAGTCGTCGGCATGATCAGGTCCTCTTCAAGCTATCGTTCAACAAGGGGTTGAGTCCCCGACGGCGCCTCGTCGGCGCGCCAGGGCAGGGTTTCGGAAAGGGCGGCGTCGATGGCGGCGTCGAGCGCGGGGCCGCCGGCGCCGTTCGCGTCGAGCGTCGCGGCGCGAGGCGGCGCGCTGAAAAGCTGCGCCGTCTGTTCAGCCGTGGCGCGGAACGGCCGGATCGAAAACGCGACCAGCGGCGCACGCTGCGGACCGGCCTGGACGGACGCATGAACGAGCAGCGCCACCGTGTCCGAAGCGATCACCTGCGGGTCGCCATGGGCGATCTCGCTCACCGGAAGCGGCGCATTGCGCGCCGCATTGGCGACGACCCGGCGGCAGATGTCGGTCTGGAGGTCGCGGTTGTTCAGCAATCGGGTCGGCGCGACGAGGCAAAGAACCGCGACCTTTTTGGCGTCACGCCAAAGGAGGGTCGGCGTGGACGCCGTCACAGACCCGCAGCCCAGGAGCAAGGCGGCGGCGGCGATAAAAGTCGCGTGCAATCTGGCCATGGCAGTCCCCGCACGAACACCCCCGACGCGACTCTCGCGCCCCTGCTCCGCCCTGTTTAACAATCGCTCGGGCTCTACTGGAGATTGCTGCTCGATCTACGTCAAGCGGTATGCGTCGGCGGCGCCGAACTTTTTTCGCGAACGGGCAAGTTCCGTACAATGATCGTTGTTCAGGTATCCCGTGACGCGGATCGGGCGACGCGAAGGCGCCGATCGCCGGCGAAGCCTGGCCCTGGACGGCCGCCCGTCCTTCAGCGGAGCAGCCGCACCACGGCCCCTTCGGCCGCATCGGAAACGCCGTCGGCCAGGGCCCGGACCACGGTCGCCGCCTGCTCCAGACCCTGGTGCTCGACGATGCGGATCCACGGCGAGGCCGGGTGGATCACGCGCTCGAAGAAGGCCCGCTGGTCGGCGAAGAAGCGCTCATAGAAGGCGCGTAGCGTTCCCCGCGCCCGGTGGGCGTCCAGACAGGTGGCGGCGAAGAAGAATTCCGGTCGGGGCCCGACCAGATCCGGATCGTCCTCCGGAAAGGCGTCCCCCTGGGTCGAGCCGACCAGACAATCCCAGGTCAGGTCATCCCCGAAACGGGCATGGACCCGTCGCCGCAGTTCGGGATCGCCCGCGAGGTCCAGATACAGGGTCGGAATCCCGGTCGGCAGGGACTCGACCTCGTCATAGCCCCGGACCGTCTGATACACGCCCAGCCCCTCGACAAAGGCGCGGTTCCGATCGCCGGTCAGGGCGATCATCGGCATGTCTTCGCGGGACAGGCACCAGGCCGCGCCGTAGGCGGTCTTGGACGAAGCGCTGGAGACCACGACCTGTCTGGCGCCGAAGAAGGCGTTCTCGCGCAGGAAATCGACCGCCGTATAGGAGGTTATGAACAGGGGCCGGAACAGCACCTCCGGATTTTCCAGCTCGGCGGCATAGTTGGCGTCGGCGGCGCACAGCACATAGCGATTGTAGATGTCGGGCACGGCCTGGCGCCACGGCGCGGCGTCGGCGAACCCGCCCCGGCCGATCTTCCCGGCCTGGACCAGCAGCCGGTCGGCCATGGGGAAGAAGCCGAACACCCGCGCCCCGACCTCGCCCCCCTCGGCGCGGGAGGCCGCGACGTCTGCGAAGCCCCAGACCGGCATCAGTCCATGGTCCTCCCGCGCGGTCGGGAACACCCGCCAATAGCCGATGGCGTCGCCATAGACGGCATAGGAGATGTTGTTGGTCGTCAGGGAGAACCGGTCCAGCGCCAGCAGGACGTCGCCCTCGGCCAGGTCGGGCAGGGCGACGGCGTCGAGCAGCGTCTCCCCCGGATCGGACTTTCGGGTCAGCAGTCGGCGATTCAGGTCTGACATGCGGGCTCTCCAACGCTTCCCTGTCCGGGAAGCCTACCGAAAAGCGAGGTTGACGCAGAAGGAGCTTTTCGGGCTCCCGCGAGACATTTCCGGAGGGGCGTCGGCCCGGGTGATCGAGTCTCATTTCGGCGCCGTCGCCCGCGGGCACAGCAAGTCCCGGGCCCGGGGACGGGCCGACGCGCGGAGCCGACCGCCTCACCGCCGCCGGCGGCATCGCCTGGGGAGGGTCAGTTCGCCCCGGCCGCCGATTGCGGGCCCGGATTGGCGGTCCAGACCTCGATGACCCCCGGCGCCGAGACCTGCTGGCAGGCGCGGTTCTCGCCGATCCAGCGGCTGGGGGTCGAGGTCCGGCGCACGGCGCTGACCAGCTCCGCGACCCGTTCCGCGGCGGCGCGATCGGTCTCCCGGCAGTACCGCACCTCATTGAGGCCGTCGGCGGAGTCCAGCCGCTCGGCCGGCGGGACGTCGAAGCCGGCCCGCGCCAGGTGGTTGCGCAAGGGCGACGGATCGCCGGCGGAGAACTGGATATAGACGACGTCGGGGGGATCCACCCGCAGCCAGTACTGGCCGCTTGGCGGCCACAGCTCGGCCTCGGCGAGCGCCAGAACGACGGCGCCGGGCTTGACCGCGCCGACCAGCGGCCCCGACCGGTTCGGCGCGCCCGGCAGGGACGAGCGCAGGGCGATATGGGCGGTGACCTGATAGCGACGGCCCCGCCGGACCTCGCCGGGGAAAACCCGGGCGCCGGAGCCGGGATCGCGCAGATTGGTCGTCCTTTCGTCTCCGATCCACATGTAGCGGGCCGCGCCTTGCTGTGCGGCGTCGGAGTCGGCCGCGAGCCGGGCGAGCGTGCCGGCTTCCCGGGAGAGCACGGTCTCCTCCGCTTCCGCGGGGGCGGCGGCGCGAATGGCGACGGACAACCGCTTTTCCTGCGCCTCGATGCTTTCCACCGTGTCCGCCCACCCCTGAAACTGGACATTCAGCCGCAAGGCCAGAACCAGGCAGAGGGCAAGGACCACAGCGGCAAGGCCGGTTCTGACGATCAGCCCGAGGCGCGACGCCCGCTTGCTCGCTTCGATGAACTCGTCCAGCAGATCGGTCTCATTGAGGAAGCGGTCGATCTTCCCGGCCTCCTTGCCGCGGGCCAGCAGGGCCGGGTCCCGACCGGCGGCGCGCCAGCGCTCGGCCTGCGCCATCAGATGCGATCGGCGCGTGTAGTAGGCGCGCCGTTCCTCCAGCCACGGGCGCAGGGCCGGCCAGTCCTCGACCACGCGCGCGTCGCTGGCTTCGAAACGATCCGCGTCGGCGGTGTCCGCGGCCAGCCGCGCGATGGCGCCGGTCTCGACGAACCGCTCGAGAACGCTGTCGAGGCTCTGGCTGCCGATGCTTTGCTGCAGGACCGCCCGACTGCGTGGCGCGCCCCGCTGGATCCGGCCGTCGGCGTCGAGATAGAGCAGGTCCTCGAACAGGTTGCGGGCGACCCGTCGCTCCTCCTCCGTCTCCAGGGCGTCGAAGACCCGCCGAGCGGAATCGCCGGCCCGACGGGCGGACTCGCCGCGATAGGCATCGAGCGTCAGGATCGGCGGATAGCTCTCGCCGGGCAGGGACGAGATCGCCGAGGCCCAGTAGTCGATGATGCCCTGGGCCTCGTCGCGCTCGGTCCGGTCGAGAATGTCCTGACCGGCCTCCTTCACGCACTGGCGCAAGTCGGCGGCTTTCCGGGCGCGCACCCCGTCATCGGCCAGTTCGCGCCATTGCATCATCAGCGCGAGATGATCCTGGCGCAGGACCCCCACGGTCCTCGGGCGGTCGGCAGCTATCATCGCTCAATCTCCCACCAGAATGTGCAGCGGCTGCTGGAGCTGATCGAGCGCCTTGCAGTCCCGGAACAGGTCGTTGTCCGCCGCCGCGAAGCGCAATCGGGCAAGGCGGGCGAAGCTGTCGAACCTCGTGCGGAAGCTCTCCGAACGGACCAGCGCCCCGAAATCCGCCGATGCGGGATCGGCCTCGCCCAGGTCGTTCAAGTCCAGCGGGTCGTGTTCGGCGTTCAGGGCGATCATCCGCTCCAGCCGATCGGAAAGGTTCCGCCAGTGGTAGCGCAGCTCGATCTCCCGCCCGGAACCGCGCAACAGCTCCTCGACATTGAGGAGGGTCGCCTCGACCTCCTGCCACAGCGTATGCACCGTGACCCGAAGATCGAGACGCGCCTTGAGATCCCGAAAGCTGGATCCCACGTTGGCGGCCAGAATCGGGTCGCCCCGGGGTCCGGTGGGCGGCGCCCCCGCGGCCTGCGGCAGGCCGGCCAGCATGGCGGCGAACTCGGTGAACGGAACTTCTTCCGCCGTGGCGACGATCCTGCTGGCGAAAAGCGCCATCTGTGGGCGCAGCACGGCGCGGAGCACCCCGGCCACCGCCTCGGGCGTTTCCCGGGCCTCCTGACTGGATTGCTCCAGCAGGTCGACGACGCCCTCGATCGCCGAAGCCGCCAGGGCGCGCGATTCGACGGCGCCCGCAGGGGCGTTCGGCCCGGCGAACCGCCAGGCGATCTGCTCGGCGGCCAGGCGAAGCTCGCCCGCATGCACCTCCAGAATCACGCGCCGCTCCATGGGAAGGGTCTGGTTTCCGGAGAGTTTTTCGAGCTGGAGCAACGTCTTGCCCTGCAGCCCGTGCAGCGCCTCATGGATGGCCTTATAGTCGTTCAGTTCGTCCAGCTTGCGCAGCATGCGATGGCCCAGCGCCTTCTGCTCCGGCAGCAGGTGGATGCCAGGGCCCAGGGCGGTCAGGCTGATGCTCATCGCCCGCACGCGGCGTTCCATGCGGTCCTTTTCGTAGGCCGCCCGGGCGGCTTCGAACGTCGTCTCCGGAACACGGGCCAGCATCGTCGGGCAGTGGCGGCCGATCCATGCGCGCAGTTCGAAATTGCCCGGCAGCCCGACGAACAACGCCTCCAGGCAACTCCGCTCGATCGCCTCTCCCCTCGCCTGCAAAGCCTTGCGCAGGGCTGGAACGACCAGTTTCATCGGGCTGCCGGAAAGGCCGAGGTCTTCGAACATATTGTAGCCCGCGGCGGCCTGGGCCGAGACGATGCCGTTGAGCTCGAGATATCCGCCGTCGATGCCGAAGGCGCGCGCCACCAGCGCGTCGAACACCTCGAAGGCCCGCTCGTCGACCGGCTGCGCCATCGCTAGAGCCCGCCGATGTCAATGCCGTCAGCCTGTAGCTGAGCCTTGATCCGCGCGATCGGCACGGCCTGATTGTAGCGCGGGTTGGTCGCCGGATCGGCGGCGTGGTGCAGCCCGACCAACTCGAGATCGAGGCTGAGGACGGGGGACCCCGAGCTGCCCGGTTCGGTGGTCGCGTCGTAGCGGTAGCGCATTCCCGATTTCGGCAGTTCGACCACCTCGCCGAAGGCGATCTGCGACGCCTGCCCTCCCGGGTGCTGGCCAATCACCAGGAAGTCGCGCTGCGCCACGATCGGCGCCGCCTCCGGCCATGCCATGGACTTGCGGGTTTGTTCGACATCGTGCGCCAGGGTGATGAGGGCGTAGTCCAGCTCGCCCGGCCCCGGGTCCCCTGTCCCGGTCAGGTCGCTCTGCGAATAGGGACGGCTCGAACGAAGCCAGACGGGCGCGCCCGGGACCATCACATTGGGCGAGGTCGCGTCGTGGTAGTCGAAGGTGCAAACGATCCTGTCGCCGGCGTACCGGCCTTGAATCGCGTCCCTGACCACATGGTAGTTGGTCAGGACGCTGCGCCGTCCGACGAGGAATCCGGTGCCCTGCACGCTCGGCGTGCCGACGGTGCAGATCGCTCCCGACAACCGCTCCAGGCCCTGGATATAGGCGGCGAGGCTGACCAGCCGGGAGCGCTTGTCGACCAGTTTTTCCAGCGAGGGGCGCGATGCCGGGACCAGTGGATCGACCTGATCCGAATATTTGGCCAGCACGCCCGCATGATCGGGCAAGAACCTGTCCGCCAGCGCCCTCAGCTGCGGATTTCCGGGCACGTCGCTCCAGGTCACGCCGAGAAGCTCGAGAACCTTGCCCTGGGCCCGCGCGAAATCGACGATCGCCTCGACGATGAGCGTTCCGGGATTGTTGAGCCCGATGACATCGTCGGCGACGACGACGCCCATCTTCCTCGCCAGCCGCAGGTACAGGAAATCGCGGTTCGGATAGGCGCTCTTGATCGCGCCGACGAGCGCCGCGCGGTCGGCATCGCTGACCGCACCCTCATTGGCGAACAGGTTGTCTTCCTCGCTCATGGCCGTCTCCCGCGCCTCAACCGATGTCGGCCTCGGCGATCGTGGTCGAGACGATGCGTTCCAGTTTGGCGCGCAGCTGCGGCTCGAGACTGGCGAGCAGGCTGTTGTCCGCCGTCATCGTCGTCGACACGCTTTCGAACTCGGCGTTCGCCTTCTCCAGGCGGAAGAACAGGACCGTGGTCGTGCCGCTGGCGATGTCGAGACGGGCCACGACGTAGCGGATCACGGTCTCGGTCTCGGTGCTGCTGACGGCCGCGAAATGCATTTCCGAGACGCTGAAGCGGCGGGTCTGCCGGTCGAACAGGGCGATCCACGGGTCGTCCTTGTTCATGTCCTGCAGATTCTTCAGCCCGGCGAGGATGATCGGCCCGACCGCGCCGCCGCCGAAGGCGATGGTCAGGAAGGGGATCAACGCCTTGTGCACCGCCACCCCGGTCTTCTTGAACTTCGAGCGCGTGACGGCGGAGCCGCTGACGCGGAAGCCGATTTCGCCAAGCTTGCGGGTGTAGAGCGCCAGCCAGTCGTCCTCGTCGTCGCCCTCCTTCATGCTGACGGTGGCGACGCGGCTGGCGAACAGCATCGCCAGCGAGACGCTGGAGCGAACCGTCAGGTTCGGGGCCGCGGTGAAGTCGATCAGGGTCGACCCTGACACGACGCCGTCGGGCACCTTGTCGAGGTTGAGCGGCGGCGTCTGGCTCTCCAGCACGCCTTCCTCGACGCCGCCGATTTCGGCGGATTCAATGATCGATTTGGGGTCTTGCACGATCGTCTCTCCTTCTTGCTGATGGCTAACCGAAAAACGGCGCGGTGCGCCGGCCCGCCGGGTCGACCGCGCCCTCCAGCGCGTCGGCGGGGAACAGGGCCTCGTCGAGGGCGGCGTGATGCCGGTCGCCCGGCCGCAGCTCGATCAGGGCGTGACCGATCGCGCCGTCGTCGTCGGTGGCGCGCAGGTCGAGTCGAAGGCGCCCGTCGGCCTCCCGGACCGCCAGGCCGATCGGTCCGGGTCCCGTAGGGGCCTCGGTCGGCGCGGCGATGGATTCGAGCCCGGCGGGCGAAGACAGCCAGTAGGCCGCCAGCCGGGGACAGCGTTGGGTCAGCGCCGGATGGTCGACGCAGTGCTGGGCGCCGGTCTCGGCGAAGGTCTCCTCGAGGCCGGCGTCGCCGTCCTGGAGTTCATAGGCCGTGAGGCCCGCCCGATCGGCCTCGCGCGCGCGCCGGAAGTCGCCGTCGCGGCGCGAGGCCTTGCCCTTCAGATCGTCGTAGCCGTGCATCGCCTCGTGGGCGACCAGATCGTCCGAGCCGTGCAGGCCGCTGCCGCGGTCGGGAACGACACGGAGACCGCTGGCGCTGTCGGCGATGGTCGCGATCACGACGCGCTTCCGGGTCGGGAAATAGGCCCCCGGGACCGAGTTCCAGGTCCGGCCGGTGCGTTCCCAGCCGCGCGGAATCTCGCCGTCCAGCTCGCGCTCGAAATCCGTCACGTCGCCGCGGCAGGCGACGATCCGCACCTTGCCGCGAAGGAAGCGCCGGATCAGGTCGGGGGGCAGGTTCCGCGCATGGGCGACGACCGCGGCGACGTCCTCCGGCCCTCCGGCGCCACCGGCGATGACCAGCAGCTCCGCCGACGACGGCGACGAGCTGACGCCCTCCAGACCCCCCGACGGCGTCGCCGCGTCGCGCGCCTCGGCAAGGGCGACGATCTCATCCGGCGAGAGACCGTGCTCGGCGATGGCTTCGGCGTCGCACAACAGGCTTTCCGCCACGGCGTCGGTCGGGACCGCCGGATCGCCCGCGAACGCGACGCCCTCGAGCGCGGGGTCAGCCCAGCGCGGCCCGAACCGATAGACGGCGTAGAACATCACGCCCGCCCTGGCCGCGCCGACCCCGCTGCACCGCATCGCATCGTGGAACATGCGATGGGTGTCCTGCCAGCGGCGCTCGTGGCTGTCGCAATAGCGGTCGTGGACGATGGACGCGTTGCGGTATTTGCCCTCGAACGGCCCGCCGATCAGCGTCCACAGGGCCCGGGGAATCGAGGCGCCGTCGAGGGTCGATCCGGCCGGGACCGGCCAGGCGGTTCCGTCCGGCCGGTGATAGGCGATCGGCCCGAGCAGCCGGGCCATGCGGCCGTCCTCGAGCAGTTCGATGCGGGGCGGTAGTCCCTCATAGCGACCATAGTCGGCGGCGACCCCTTCAAGAACGTCGTCGTCCGGCCGGGCCGCGAGCAGGGCGTCCATACGGTCGAGCGCCGCCGAAAGCGTGACCGGGTCCTGATCCTCGTTCATTCGGCGCCCCCTCGCATCAGTCGAAAACGATCTGGTCCATCTGGTCCAGCACGAGGTCCGCGCCCCCCGACACGGCCTCGGTGACGTTCGATCGGGGATCGGACTGGCCGAGGGCGCCGAACGAGAGACCGCTTCGCGCCTCGATGGCCGCCAGCGAGGTCTGGGTCGTGACGCCGAGCTGACGCGAGCGGAATTCGCCGAACACGAACTCGGTTTCCGGCGTCGGCAGCGTCGATTCCTGGCTCATCTCATAACCGGTCGCGCACAGCCGGCCGGTGTGGTCATGGATGAAGGCGATCACCTTCCAGAAGCGGAGCGGTATGCGGACGCCGTACATCACCGGGTCGCGCGCCGTGAAGTACGGCCCGGTGAAGACGCTGATCCTCATCGCATCCTCGCGGGCGTGCTCCAGCGCATAGTCCTCGAGCGCGAGCCATATCGGGGAGTTGAAGGCCTGAAACTGCGGCGTCGTGTTGGTGACATGCATCGAATCGGCGTTGCCGCGATCCGCCGCCGCGGCGTCGCCCCAGATCGGGTCCTCGCGCCGGGTCATGTGGCCACGACTGAATTTCGGCGGGTTGCCGTAGCACTCGTTCAGGATCTGCTGTGGCGCCGGGATGCGCGGGTCCAGACGCCAGCCGCGGCGCGGCGACTTGCGCGACTGGCCGCCGTCGATGTTGACGGCGCTGAAAAAGCACATCCGCCGGCTGCGGCTCATCTTGACCGAGAAATGCTGGTAGCGGAGCTCGGTCTCGCGACGGCCGTCGTCATCGAAATCGAGCACGTCGCCGGGCGCTCCGACCACCTCGGGCAAGGGCACATCGACGCCGAGGAAATCGGCGCGATAGCCCTGGCGGTCGCGATAGTCGGCGACCGGCGCCTCGACCGGCGTCACATCGCCCGCCGTGGCGGCCACGCCGACCTCGGCCCGGGATCCGGCCTGCACGCTCAGCCCGGGCATCGAACCGAGGGCGACGGTGACGGTCAGCGGAAGGGTGAAGCTGACCGACGGCGACGCCGCCCCCCCGACCGGAGGCCCCTGCGCCGGCGGAACGGGGCGTGGGCGCTCGCGGGTCGGCGTCGCCTCGTCGCGCCAGTACGAGTCCCAGGCGGCGTCGCCCGTCGTCGCACCCGCGAAACCCACGCCGGCGTCGACCACGCGGCGGTCGCGCGCCAGTTCCGCGGCCGGCACGCCGTAGTTGGTCTTCAGATAGACGCCGCCGAAATGCAGGGCGACCACCGCGCCGCTGGCGGGATCGAGAACCGCCGACCCGGAGGCCCCGCCCGTGGTCGAGCTGTCATGCGTCGAGGCGTCCACCGGCTTGCCGAAGCTGGAGACGTTGGCGCGCCCCGTCAGCCGTCCCGGCATCAGGCGCTTGACGTTGTAGAGGTTCCGGAAAACCTCATTCTGAACCCTGGCGTCGTTGCGCGGGTCGAAGGCCGGATATCCAATCACCACGATCTCGGCCGGCGCCGCGCTGTCCGCGCCGGCCAGGCGCAGCGGCGTCACATCCGCAGACAGGCCCTCGACCTCCAGCAGCGCCATGTCCCAGTAGGGATGGATCATCGCCACGCGCTTCACGGCGATCAGCCGGCTGCCGCCATCGACGCGCCGTTCGAAATCGATCGCGGCGGTCCGGCCGGGATGGAAGCGAAGATCGCGCAGACCGAGGCCGGCGCTGAACAATTCGGCGACATGCCGATTGGTCATCAGCAGACCCTCGCCGACGACGAAGGCCGTGCCGCCGTACGGCAGGCTGGGATGCCCCGGCAGCTCGACCCGACCGACCGCGGGGATGGCCCCGGCGATGACCTCGTGCGCCGCGCCCGCGTTGAGATGGGTCCACAGCGGATGGTCGGTCGCAAACCGGTCGCCGTCCAGGATGTCGATCACCGGACGTTTGTCGGGAATGATGATGGCCTCGAGGGCGAAGGTCTCCTCCGCGTCCAGCGACAGGCCCTCGGTCACCTTGCCGACCGTGCGCTCGACCAGCGGCCGGAGAGGTTTCCGCACCGCCGCCCCGGGCCGCAGGGTCTCGGCGAGATCGCCGGGGTGCAGACCCTCGAGGGCGCCGGCCGCGGGATCTCCGTCGCGCCTGATCAGGTCATGCAGGAAGTCGATCGCTACAATCTGACGCTGAAAGTCCACACCGCCCCCCGAAGCGTCCGTCGACCGACAATCTCTTAGCCGATTACCCGACAACCTCCAATAGCGTCGTTCGTCGAACGAAGACGCGGGTCCGCCGGCGCGCCGGGAGGGGTCACAGACGCCAGCGCAGGCCCAGGCTGAAGCTGCGGCCTGCCCGGCCCAGTTGCAGCAGACGGGCCCGGTCGCCCTCCCAGGCCAGGTCGGTGGTGTCGGTCAGATTGGTCGCCCCGAGGACCAGCTGCGCCGACGGCCCGACCTCCCACGTCGCCTGGGCGTCGAGGTAGCCGGCCGGGGCGACGATGAAGGACGTGACCCCGCCCCCCTGCATGTCGGCCTCGGAGACGAAGGCCGACCGCCACGACCACGACAGGTTCACGCCCAGCGGTCCGCTTTCGAAATAGGGATTTAGCGACCAGGCGACATCGGACACGCCGGCGAGATCGCGCCGACGCCCGGTGGTCCGGTCGGTCGCGTCGGCGCGGGTCAGGGTGGCGCTGGCCCACAGACCGAGCCCTGAGCGCAGGCGGTGATTGAACCCCAGTTCCAGCCCCGTCGTCCGGGCGTGGCCGACGTTGCGCGGCCGGGACATCATGACCTCGGCGGCGACCGGAGGGCCGTCGCGGGTCTCGAACACCAGCCGCTCGGGCGCCTCGACCGTCAGGATGAAGTCGTCGATCGACTTGTGGAACACCGCCACGCTCAGCGCGCCCCGGGGCAAGCTCCATTCCCACGACAGGTCGTAGTTGGTCGACAGATAGGGCCTGAGCGCGGGGTTGCCGCCGACCCCGGTGAAGATCGTGCCGGGCTCCGGGTCGTCGATCGCGGCCTGGCCGTAGTCGAAGATGGACCGCACCAGGGTGCTGGCCGGCACCGTGGCCGAGCGCAGGTCGGCCAGGGAGGGCCGGGTGATGGAGCGCGACACCGCCAGCCGCAGCAACCGGTCCTCGTCCAGCTCGATCGCCAGATTGGCGCTGGGCAGCCAGACCCGGTGGGAGCCCGAATGTTCGGCCGGCCGGACCTCGACCGCGCCGTCCCGGTCGACGCCGAGAATGGAGCCGTCGACTTCGGTCCAGGTCTCCACCCGCCGAACCCCGAAATTGCCGAACGCCGGGCGGCCGGCGAGGGTCCCGGACGCATCGAGGCGGACATAGGCCGCCGCGACCCGCTCGCCGACGCGGTAGGAGTTCTGCAGATCCGCGCCCGTCGGAACCAGGTCACGCGGGCGCGGCGAGAGGCCGTCGAACTCGCCGGGAATGACGAAGCCGAGGTCAAACCATCGGGCATCGGCGGTGATCCACGGTCCGGGGGCGCTCGCCAGCAGGTCGGCGAATACGTCGTCGGGCGTCCGCACGCCGTAGGCGCCGGCGGGGTCGAGGCCGGGTCGCGGCACGGCCTCGCGGTCGCGCCGCTGGTAGTCCCGGCTGCGGTCGCTGAGCTGAACCCCGAACTGCACCGCGGTCAGGGCGGAGAGGCGGGGAACGCCCTCCAGCGTCCGGCGCGCGTCGATCCTCGCGGTGAGGTCGTCGTCCCGCGACTCGACCGCCCGCACATGAACGCGCGGCGGCTGCAGCAGCGACGGATCCAGCAGATCCAGAGTCGTGGACAGCCGGGTCGCCTGACGACTGTCCACGGCGTCGCCGACGTCGACGGCGTAGCCGACGACGGCCAGCGACGAGGCCGAGATGCGTTGCAGCGGCCGCTCCAGCACCGACCGCGCCAGCGAACCGCTCAGACGCGGGGTGATCCGCCAGCCGCCGTGGCGCCACACGGCGCCCGCCGAAGCGGCGAGGTTCAGATGCGACTGGTCCGAGAACTCGGTGTTGTTGTCGACCTCGCCGTCGGCCACCTCGCCCGCGACAAGCACGCCGTCCCGGACGGTCATCGCAGCCCCCGGCCCCTGCAGCCGCTCGCCGAGGCCGAACACCAGCCGATCCTCGCGGATGGCGTTGTCGAAAGTCGAGACCAGGGCGTCGAGGTCCAGCGACAGGGCGGGGGCGATCCGCCAGTCGGCCCCGAGGAAGGCGCTGCGGCGCCGGCGATCCTCGCGCTCGACCGTGGTGCGCACGTCGTTCGGCACGGCGACCGTCTGGCCATCCACCACCACGTCGCGATAGCGCTGGATCTGGAAGCGATCGTACAGCACCGACCGCTCTTCCTGCGCTAACCCCCCGACCACGCCACGATCACCTCCGGCGGACACCAGCCGCCCGGCGATCGAGACATCGGGGCCCGGCCGGCCCGTGCGTTGCTCGAAGCCGCCTCCGGCCCGCAGGGTCAGGAACGGATCGCCGTCGAGCCCGCCCACCGTCTCGATGTCGATGTTGGCGCCGATGCCGCCGTCGATCAGGTCGGGCGTCGACGACTTGGTCAGTCGCGCCCCCGCCAGCAGGTCCGCGGACAGGGCGCGGAAGCGGAATTGGCGGCCGCTCTGGGTCGAGTTGCGGATGTTCTCGTTGAACGCCACCGGCGAACCGTTGAGGGTGACGGACTGGAACAGCGGCCCCAGCCCCCGGACGCTGACGAACTGCCCCTCGCCCACCTCCCGCTCGATGGCCACGCCAGGCACGCGCTGCAGCGCTTCGGCGAGGTTGGCGGCGGGAAGTTCGCCGATCCGGGCGGCCGAGGCCCCGTCCGAAATCACGTCCGCCTCGCGCTTGCGGCGCACGGACTCGTCGATCTGATCGGACAACCGGCCCAGCACGACCACCGGCTCCAGCTCGGTCGGCGTCGCCTCGGGCGGCGGCGGCGGGGCGGCGGCGGCCCGCGGGGGTCCGGCCCAGACCCGGACGCCGCGCGCACCAACGAACCGGTAGTGCAGGCCCGAGCCTCCGAGCATTCGCCGCACCGCCGCCCGCCAGGACATCCGCCCTCGCACCGCGCGTGTGCGCTGATCGGGCCGCGGTCCGAGGAAGACCAGTTCGCAGTCGGCGGCGAGGCAAAGCTCGACCAGGGCGGCGGACGCTTCCTGCGCCGGGATGTCGAGGCGCCGCACCTGGGCGTCCTGGGCCGACGCCGGCATAGCGGCCAGCGCCAGGCCGAAGGCGGCCGCCAGGCCGAAGGCGGCCGCCACGCCGACCGGTCGCGATGGTGCAAGCGGTTTCAAGCGACGGTATCCGGTCGAGAAGAGGCAGGGAGAACCTCACGCCCTTAACGGCCGGGCGTGACAGGTCTGCGATGGCCCCTATTCGGCGCGGATCAGGGTGCGGCCGTCCGCCGTGTGCTCGACCGAGATCGGCAGCAGTTCGTCCATCCGCTGAACCAGGGTTCCCTCCCCCGTCAACGGCAGGACCGCGGTGACGCGGGACCGGCCCAGACCGACGTCGGCGACCACCAGCGGACGGTCGGCGTAGCGGCTGGCGGCGGCCACGACCTCGGACAGGGGGACGTCGCGGAACACCAGCCGGCGCTTGCGCCACGCCGTCGTCGTCT
Source organism: Pseudomonadota bacterium (assembly GCA_034189955.1). Taxonomy (GTDB): domain Bacteria; phylum Pseudomonadota; class Alphaproteobacteria; order Caulobacterales; family Caulobacteraceae; genus Brevundimonas. The sequence goes on from JAXHTU010000013.1 coordinate 28,792, forward strand.
CGAGATCCGCCTGTTCGGGGCGGCCGGGGCCGTTCGCCGTCAGTCCCAGTCGCTGGCCGGGCAGAAGGGCGACGGCGCCGGCCAGGGCGTCCCTGTCGGCCGCGTCCCGCGGCCCGACCGAGACCCGGCCTTCCAGCAGGGACACCTCGCCGCCCGCGTTCGTCAGCGCGGTGACGAACCGGGTGCCGGTGACGATCACCCGCTGCTCCGACACCGTCACCTGGAAGGGGTGATCGGCGGCGTGAGCCACTTCGAAATAGGCCGCGCCGCGTTCCAGCTCCACCCGCCGGACGTCCTCGGCCAAGGCGACGCGTATGGCGGAGTCGGCGTCCAGCGTCACCCTGGATCCGTCGGCCAGAACGACGTCGAGAACCTCGGTCGGCGGGCTCTGGAACAGCTGGCCCCGGGCCGGCGACGCCGGTCCCAGCAGAACGGCGGCGACGAAGGCGGCCGCTAGGGTCGCCAGCCCGCCGGCCATGACCGGCCACGCCGGCCGGGTCGCGGAGCCCTGGAAGCGGCCTGCCCGCGGCCTGATGTCGGCGAGATCGCGGGCGAAGACCCCGCGCAACGGCTCCAGCGCGAGACTGTCCGCCCTGGCCGCCTCATAGTGGTCGAGATGGGCGGGATTCGCGTCCAGCCAGTCCATGAAGGCGGCCTGATCGCGCGCGTCGACGTCTGGCCGGCTCATGCGCGCCAGCCAGTCCTCGGCCGTCCGCGGCCGTCGGTCGAACAGGGCCGTGAGGCGGTCCATCATGGGCGCGAGCATCTCCTCATCGAAGGCGCTCCCGGACGGTCGCCGCGATTCCCTTCACAAGACACAACGATCCAGCGACCCGACACCTCAACGCTCCCGGGATTTTTTCAGTTGGCGGAGCGCTTCCGCGACGTATTTCTCGACCATGCTGACCGAGACGCCCAGCCGCGCGGCGATCTGGCGATAGGTCAGGGCCTCGAACCGGTGCAGCAGGAAGGCGTCGCGGCAGCGCGGCGGCAAGGCCCGGATCACGGCCGCGGCGGCTGCGAGATTCTGGCGCTGGATCAGGCGGTCGTCGGCCGGACTGGCTTCGCTGGCGAGGGCCCGAGGCCCGGCGTCCAGCGCGTGCACGTCGTCGTCCGTGCGGCGGCGCGACTCGCGGCTGTCGGCCTTCCAGCGATCGTGCTGCAGATTGCGGGCGATGACGAACAGCAGCGGCCGGGCGTCCGGCGAGGCCAGCTGATGTCCGGCGCGGTGGAACCGCAGGAAGGCGTCCTGCACCACGTCCTCGACGTCCGCAGCCGCGCCGCCCTTGCGGGTCAGCCAGACGATCAGTTCCCGGCGCAGGTCGGCGACGACGGCTTCAGGCGACATGACGCCCTTTCCGCCGCGCCGGACATGCGAAGACGCCCCCTCGCGAGAAGGGGGCGTCCATGCAGGCGGGACTTGCGGGGATCAGAAGCTTGCCCGCAGACCGAAGGACACGCGGCGGCCCGACAGCTCGTAGGTCGTCGGGAACGCCGGATCCATCGTGTAGCCGGTGGTGGCCTCGTCGGTGATGTTGATGCCCTCGACGCTCAGCTGGATGGAGTCGTTCAGATTGTAGCTGAGCGAAACATCGGTCTGGCCGTAGGCGTCGCGCCAGATCGGATACATCTCGTAGCCGATGCCTTCGACGTACTTGTCCTTGAAGTTGTAGGACGCGCGCGCCTGGAACCGGTCGTTCTCGTAATAGACGGTGACGTTGTAGGTCGAGTCGGCCAGGCCGACCGGCGGGGTCGGGATGTCGAGGTCCGACTCCCCGGTCAGCGAGCTGTCGAGGATGGTGTAGTTGGCATTGACGCCGAAGCCTTCCAGCGGCTCGTAGATCAGGCCGAGGGGCACGATGGCGACCAGTTCGACGCCGCTGACCTCGTACGAGCCCTCGGCGTTGACCGGCTGATAGACCTCGAAATCATAGATGCCGTCGACGGTGCCGTTGGCGTTGTATTTGGTCACGTCCTCGACGATGCCGGTCAGCTCGTTGCGGACCACGCCCTCGATCTCCTTCCAGAAGTAGGAGACCGCCAGCAGGCCGCCGCCGCCCAGATACCGCTCCAGGCCCAGTTCCCACTGTTTGGCGTAGGTCGGCTCCAGGTTCGGGTTGCCGTCGGTGAAGCGGAACGAGTTCCAGTTGGCCGTGCGCTTGTAGGCCAGGTTCGTCAGCGACGGGCGCATCAGGGTTTCCGAGGCCGCCCCGCGCAGGATGAGGCTGTCGGTCAGCTCGGCGTTGAAGTTGAGGCTGGGCAGGAATTTGCGGTAGCCGCCGTCGCTGGAGACCGGCTCCGGCGTATAGGCCGTGCCGCCGGTCGGGGTCTGGACCTGGTGGTAGCCGGACGAGGTGATCGAGGTGTCGACGTAGCGACCGCCGCCGTTGACCGAAACCGGAACCGGACCGATGTCGAAATTCAGATCGGCCATCGCATAGACGCTGAGCACCTCCTCCGACACTTCGTAGTACTGGCCGGGATCGAAGGGGGTCGAGAAGCCGTCGTAGCGGAAGGTGCTACGGGCGTATTCGTTGGACACCTGGCTCCAGGTCAGGTCGCGGGCGCTGTAGGCGCCGCCGGGCACCAGATCGGCGATCGGCGTCAGTTCGCTGTCGGCCAGGGTGCGGGTGTTGACCCACGCGGTGCTGCCCTCCGTGGGCCCCTGAATCTTCTTCTCGCCGTACTGGCGCTGCTTGGAGCGGTCGGTATAGCGCGCGCCCACCTGGATGCTGGTCAGGGCCGGGAAGGCTTCCAGGTTGAAATAGCGCGTCAGGTCGCCCTGGGCGGCGTATTTGTCGTCGCTGATGTGTTCCAGCGTGGTCTCATACGCCTCGAACAGATAGCTCGTCGGCGCGTCGTACATGTCGATCGTGGCCGGGTTGGCGCTCGGGATCGTCTCCCCGCCGGTCTCGGTCCAGCGGGTGCGCGACGGCGCATAGGCGACGTGTTTCAGATTGGCGTAGTCCAGCGTCTTCTCGGCGCCGGAGTAGCCGGCCAGGGCGTGCGCCTCCCAGCCGTCGCCGCTCCAGTCCATCTCGGCGCCGAACTGGGCGTATTCGGTCTCGTTGATGCGCTCCTTGCTCAGGAACTCGTGCTGGGTGGCGGTGTAGGAGACGTCGCGCAGCACGACCATGCCGTAGTCGGCGAGGGTGGTGTCGTCGTATTCGTGGATGGTCTCCAGGGTACTGCGGCTCGAGGCGGAATAGGCCGCGGCGTCATATTCGTCCTCGACGGCGTCGTAGCCGCCCAGCATGGCGTCGAACGACAGGCTGAAGGTCGACGACGGACGGTACTGCAGCGCAAGGGTGCCGCCCCACTGGTCCTGGGTGTTCAGATAGGCCCGGTCGCCGACCTTGTCCTGGAAGATGATGCGGTTGGTCACATTGGTGTCGGCGCGGTTCGGAACGATGATGCCGGCGTCACGCTCCAGCACGGCCACGCCCTGGGCGCCGCGGGCGCCGGTCGACGGCGCCAGGAAGCGGGAGATCGGGCGGAAGTTGATGCCCGAGTTGGAGTCGGTGCGGTTGGTCCGGCGCGCGCTCGAGAACGACGCCAGCGCGCCCCAGTCGCCCCAGGTGTTGCTGGCGAGGAACGACAGCTTGGGGTCGATCTCTTCGGAGATCGAGTTGTAGGCGCCCTCGACCGCGCCGACCAGTTCATGGCCGCTGTAGTCGAACGGACGGGCGCTGGAGATGTTGACGGCGCCCGCGATGCCGCCTTCCTCGTCGGCGGCGCGCGGCGACTTCTGCACCGTGACCTGCTGGATGATCTCGGACGCGAAGATGTCCAGTTCGACCTCGCGGCCGCCGCTGCCCGAGGCGGTCGCCAGGTCATTGATGGTGACCAGGGTGAAGTCGGCCGGCAGGCCGCGAACGCTGACCCGGCCGCCGAGGCCGCGGTTGCGTTCGATGGTCACGCCGGGGATGCGCTGCAGCGCCTCGGCCAGGTTCTGCTCGGGGAAGTTGGCGACGTCGGTGGCGACGATCGAGTCGGAGAAGCCGACGTTCTCGCGCTTGATGTCGACCGCGCGCTCGAGGCTGCGCTGATAGCTGCCGGTGACGATGACCTCGTCCAGCTGGGCCGCGTCCTCGGCGGGGGTCGGGACGCCTTGGGCCGGGGCGTTCTGGGCCGCGGCGGCGCCGGCGCTCATCAGGCTGGCGAGGGCGCAGCCGCCCATCAGCCAGGCCACGTTCTGACGGCGGCTCGCGCCGCTGGTTTTGATCGATCTGGTCATAGGAATCCCCGCTGGGTCGATGTTGACGTCGACGGCCGCCGGCGAGGATCGCCGGCCTTCGCCCCCGCAGGCATCAACGACGGTCACGGGACGCCCCTCAGCGTGTGACAGCGGATTTCATTCAATGTTCATCGAGGTGTCGCGTTCGCCGCCGGCGATCGTCGGGCGCGGGCCGCCTCGACCTCGGCGCGGGCCATTTCCATGTCGCGGCGGAAGATCTCCGAGGCCTGTTCGGCGCCGTAGATCACCGCCCCGGACAGGATCCCCGCCTCGGCGGCGCTGTAGCTGTGCGACCCGCAGATGTAGCGGCTCTCGGCGAACTCGCGACCGCGCGCGTACAGGGCGTCGGCCCGCCAGGTCGCCAGCTCGGCCAGGACCATGGCCACATGCATGCCGTGGGCCGCATGGCCCGACGGATAGTCGGGATTGCCGGCCAGATGGTCCGACTTCGCCTCGCAGATCGGCAGGTCCGTGCCGACCCAGGGCCGCCGCGTGGCCCAGTGGGTCTTGGCGTCGCCGACCACCGAACGGTCGTTGCCCGAGCGGTGCAGCAGGGCCGTCAGCATCGGCGCCTCGTCCTCGCTCAGCCGCATGCCCAGGGCGGCGGCGAAATGGTCGTACATGGAGCCGGTGACGTCGTGAGCGGCCAGGGCCCAGCGCGGCGAAACCTCCAGCGTCCGGGTCTCTTCGAACAGCTCGGCGTTGGCGCGGTCGCGGGGCGAGCCCGGCTCGGGCGGCGGCGCCAGAACGGTGGTCAGGTCCGGCCGGTCCGCCGGGACCAGATAGCCGCGCACCGGCGCGCCTTCGGTCATCTCGACGGCGAGGTCGTCGCAACGCCCCGCCCCGCGCACCGGATTGCAGGCCGCCGCCGCCCCGCCGGCCAGCCGCGCCTGCCAGGTCGGAAAGCGCGGATCGGCCCACAGATAGTCGGTCGAGACGTACTGCGCCCCACTGGCAAGGGCGGCGCTGCGCCGGTCCGGGTCGGCCAGGCGCGCCTCCCGCGTGTCGGCGTCGGCCCGGGTGCGCACCACGAAGCCTGCGGCGACGGCGGCGCGGATGCGGTCCTGCTCCGCCACCGGATCGTTGAGCGTCAGATAGGCGGCGGCGGGCGAGGCCTCGTCGGTGTTGACGAACATCGCCCGGCCTTCCAGCGACGGCCGCCCGGCGGCGTAGGCGGCGACCTTGGCGGGCCCCTCGTCGAGGGCGAAGAACACCTTGCCCCGCGCCTCGGCCAGGGTCGGCCAGCCGCCGGCCAGCACGGCCTCGCGAAGGGTGGCGCGCCCTCCCCGGATCGCGTCCGGCGTGATCAGCCGCTCCGGCCCGAAAACCGAGCGTATCTCGGCGTCCAGCGCGTCCCAGGCCGCGGCGTCGAAGTCCAGCGGCGCGGTCCCGCCCGGCATCGACGGCCGACCGGTCTTGGCGTTGAGCATGATCAGGATCGGCGCATGATCCGGATGGGCCGCCGACCAGTCGCGGACCTCTCCCAGACATTCGACGAAGGTCAGGCACGAGCTGCGGAAATCGACATCCGGCATGTGCAGGGTCTTGAAGCCCGGCCGCGCCATCGCCGCCGCGAAAGCCGGGCTGACGGGGGCGCCGCCGCCGAACGCCGTCAGCGGCCGGGCGAAGCGGCCGCCGTCGGGGTCGTGCAGCACGTCCAGTTCCAGCTGACGCGCGCCGGCGTCCAGCTGTTCGGCCAGCGGACGGTGGGCGTAGTCGAGGCCCAGCGCCCCCTCCCCGCCCGCCGCGACCATGGCCGCCAGTTCGTCGGCGGGAATGGCCAGCTTGTAGCTGTTGTGGGTGCCGACGGCCTGCAGGTCGTTGAGCCGCAGGGTCCGGTCCATCCACTGGCGGGCGCAGGCGTCGCCGCCGGCGGCGCGCACGTCCGCGGCCTCGGGGCGGCAATCCGGCAGGTCGGCGGGCGCGGTCGACAGCAGCAGGGACAGGAGCAGGGCGGGCATGGATCCTCCGGGGCGGCGGCGGAGGCCTAGCAAGCGTTCGCGACAGCGACGTTGCGGCAGGGCCTCGTCCCTACAACGGCGCCGAGCCGCCGGACCTCAGCGCCCCGGGGGCGCCTCAGCTGGAGGCCTCAGCCAGAGACTGTCTCCGGACTCTCGTCCGACCCGAGGCGCTGCGGCCCGCTGTCCGGAACGACGGTCGTCATCAGTTGCTCGATCCGGCGCAGCGCCTCCGCCAGCTGACCCCGTTCGGCGTCGTCCAGTTCAGCGAAGGCGGCGAGAAATCCCGGGTGGAGCAGGTGCGGCGCCGCCTTCAGCGCCTCGCCCCCGGCGGCGGTCAGGCGGGTGTGCACCACCCGCCGGTCGACCAGCGAGCGATCCCGGGCGATCAGCCCCCTGGCCAGCAGCCTGTCCAGCACGGCGACGACGGTCGAGGCCGACATGGCCGCCTCGCGCGAGATTTCCTGGGTGGTGACCTGGCCAAGGCTGCGCACCGCTTCCAGTACGATCAGCTGGGGGAGGGTCAGGCCCGTCAGCCGGGCGATCTCGCGCGACCGGACGTCGATGGCCTGGGCGATGCGGCGCATCGACCGAAGCAGGGTCGTGTCGGGGTCGGTCGGATTTCCGGCCCGGGGGAGAGAACCAGTCGGGTTCATTCGGGTTGTATTCCTTGGTGCACGAACCATTTGTGTACGCACCATCCACAACACAAGGCGAATTCATGTGCGGACTGAGCGGCGAGATCAATTTCGACGGCAGGCCGGCCGACGCCGGCGCGCTGCAACGAATGACCGATACGCTCGCCCCGCGCGGCCCTGACGGCTCCGGCATCATCCTCAGGGGTCCGGTCGGCTTCGGTCATCGTCGACTGAGCGTGATCGATCTTTCCGAGAAGTCGCAGCAGCCGATGGCCGATTCAGAGCTGGGTCTGACCGGCGTCTTCAACGGCTGCATCTACAACTACCCTGAACTGCGCGCCGAACTGGAGGCCGAGGGCTACCGCTTCTTCTCCACCGGCGACACCGAGGTCGTGCTCAAGGCCTGGCGGGCTTGGGGCGACCGCTGCGTCGAACGCTTCCACGGCATGTTCGCCTTCGTCATCCATGAGCGCGACAGCGGGCGCACGGTGATGGCGCGCGACCGGTTCGGCATCAAGCCGCTGTATGTCGCCGAGGCCGGCCGGCGCCTGCGTTTCGCCTCCACCCTGCCCGCCCTGCTGGCCGCCGGCGACGTCGACCGGTCGATCGATCCGGTCGGACTGCATCATTACATGAGCTTCCACGCGGTCGTTCCGCCGCCGCACACCATCCTGAACGGCGTCAAGAAGTTTCCGCCGGCCACGATCCGCGTGATCGAGCCGGACGGCAGCCGTCGCGACCGCGTCTACTGGACCCCCGAATTCACCCGCGGTGCGGAGGACGAGGCGCGACCGTTCGAGGAATGGCGCGACCGGGTGCTGGACAGCCTGCGGGTGGCGGTGAAGCGGCGCATGGTGGCCGACGTGCCGGTCGGGGTGCTGCTGTCGGGCGGCGTCGATTCCAGCCTGGTCGTCGGCCTGCTGGCCGAACTGGGGCAGAAGGATCTGATGACCTTCTCGGTCGGTTTCGAAGAGGCCAACGGCGAGAAGGGCGACGAATTCGTCTGGTCCGACCTGATCGCCCGGCACTACGGGACCAACCACCACCAGATCTTCGTCCCGCACGACCGGCTGATGGAGGCCCTGCCCGGCACGATCGGGGCGATGTCAGAGCCGATGGTCTCCTACGACAACGTCGGTTTCTACCTGCTCAGCCAGGAGGTCTCGAAACACATCCGGGTGGTGCAGTCGGGCCAGGGCGCCGACGAGGTGTTCGCCGGCTACCACTGGTACCCGCCCATGACGGAGGCGAGCGACCCGGTTGAAACCTACGCCAAAGCCTTCTTCGACCGGTCGCACGAGACCCTGTCGAAACAGCTGAACCCGCAATGGCTGGCCGACACGGACGTCAGCCGCGCCCTGGTCGAGGCCCATTTCGCTCGCCCCGGCGCGACGACCCCGGTCGACAAGGCGCTGCGCCTCGACAGTCAGGTGATGCTGGTCGACGACCCGGTGAAGCGGGTCGACAACATGACCATGGCCTTCGGGCTGGAGGCGCGGGTGCCCTTCCTCGATCACGAACTGGTCGAACTGGCGGCGCGCATCCCGCCGCAGCACAAGCTGTCGCACGGCGGCAAGGGCGTGCTGAAGGAGGCGGCGCGCAAGGTGATCCCGGCCGAGGTGATCGACCGCAAGAAGGGCTATTTCCCTGTGCCGGCGCTGAAATACATTCAGGGCCCCTATCTTGAGATGGTGCGCGACACCCTGACCAGCCAGGCCGCGCGGGAACGGGGTCTGTTCCAGACGGGTTATCTGGACGCGCTGTTCGCCGATCCGACCGGACACATGACGCCCCTGCGCGGCTCGGAACTATGGCAGGCGGCCCTTCTCGAGATGTGGTTGCAGACCCATGGCGTCTGACATCAGAACCGGCCGCAACCAGGCCCATCGTCTCAAGCGCTTCCGCGACGAGGGACTGAAACCGGTCATCTCCGGCCCCGCCGCCGATGAGATGTCGGATCAGGCCGTGCTGGACTGCGGCTGGGGCCGGCTGCTCTTCGCCCAGACCTTCGCCGAGGCCGAGCCCCTGATCGAGGCCCTGCGCGCGGAGGGTCCGGACTGCCGCGACATCGCCTTCTATGTCCGCAACCCGCACGTGCTGCTGGCCTCCGCGCCGCAGGAGGTCTTCCTCGACCCGTCGCACAGCTTCCGCCTCGATCTGGGAACCTATCGCCCGAGCCGGCGGCAGCCGCGCGGCTTTGTCGTCCGCCGTCTGTCGTCCGAACACGACGCCGAGGAGATCAACCGCATCTACGCCGCGCGCAAGATGGTCCAGGCCCGTCCCGGCTTCATCTGGTCCCGCCGCGACGACCGCAGCCTGACCTATCTGGTGGCCGAGGACTCCACGACCGGTCAGGTCATCGGCACGGTGACCGGGGTCAACCACGACCGGGCCTTCAACGACCCCGAGCGCGGCTCGTCCCTGTGGTGCCTCGCCGTCGATCCCCAGGCCGCCCAGCCGGGCATCGGCGAGGCCCTGGTGCGCCGGCTGGCCGAGCATTTCTCGACCCAGGGACTGACCTCGATGGACCTGTCGGTCATGCACGACAACGACCAGGCCATCGCCCTGTATGAAAAGCTCGGCTTCCGGCGCGTCAGCTTCTTCGGCGTCAAGCGCAAGAACCCGATCAATGAGTCGCTGTTCGTCGGCCCGGCCGAGGCCGACGGCCTCAACCCCTACGGCCAGATCATCGTCGCCGAGGCGCGCCGCCGGGGCATCCAGACCGATGTGATCGACGCCGAGGGCGGGCTGTTTCGCCTGACCTGGGGTGGGCGCTCGATCCGCTGCCGCGAGAGCCTGTCGGAGCTGACCTCGGCGGTCGCGCTGAGCATCTGCGACGACAAGCGCCTGACCCGCCGGATCGTCGAACAGGCCGGGGTGACGACGCCCGAACGGATCGACCCTGACGACCCCGACGCCCTGCGCGACGCCCTGACGCGCCACGAGGCCCTGGTGGTCAAGCCGGCCCGCGGCGAACAGGGCAAGGGCGTCTTCGTCGGCCTCAAGACCCTCGACGACGTCCACGCCGCCATCGAGGCGGCCCGGGTCCAATGCCCCGAGGTGCTGGTCGAACAGCAGGTCCGGGGCGACGACCTGCGGCTGGTGGTGATCGACTACAAGGTCGTCGCCGCCGCCCTGCGCCGCCCCCCTCGCGTCGTCGGCGACGGCCGTTCAAGCCTGCGCGCCCTGATCGAACATCAGAGCCGCCGTCGTCAGGCGGCGACCGGCGGCGAGTCGAAAATACCGATCGACGGCGAGACCCGCCGCACCCTCGCCGAGGCTGGCTACGACCTCGACGACATCGCCCCGGAAGGGGCGGAAATCCAGGTCCGCAAGGCCGCCAACCTGCACCTCGGCGGCACCATCCACGACGTCACCGACGAGGTCCATCCGGCCCTGATTCAGGCGGCCATCGCCGCCGCCCGGGCGATCGATATTTCGGTCACCGGCATCGATCTGATGGTGCGCAACCCGCGCGAACCGGACTATGCCTTCATCGAGGCCAACGAACGGCCCGGACTCGCCAACCACGAACCCCAGCCGACGGCCGAGCGGTTCATCGACCTGCTGTTCCCGCTGTCGCAGTCCCCGGCGGCGCGGGCCTTCCACGCCAACGGCTGACACTGACCAGAGGACGATCCTGACTGATGGCTTCCATCGACGCCGGATATCTGTGCGACCGCCTGCGGGCCTTGCTGGCCATCGCCAGCCCGACCGGCCTGACCGACGAGGCCGTGTGGGAGGTCTGCCGCGAACTGGACCGGCTGGGCGTGCCCTATGAACTGACCCGGCGCGGCGCCATCCGCGCCTGCCTCAAGGGCCGCGAAACCGCCTCGGCCCGGGCGGTCGTCGCCCACCTCGACACCCTCGGCGCCCAGGTGAAGCGGATCAAGGAGACCGGCCGGCTGGAAGTGGTCCCCATCGGCCACTGGTCGTCGCGCTTCGCCGAGGGCGCCCGCTGCACCATCTTCGCCGAGGACTCGACCTGGCGCGGCGGCATCCTGCCGCTCAAGGCCTCCGGCCACACCTTCAACGAAGAGGTCGACGAACAGCCCGTCAGCTGGAGTCAGGTCGAGTTGCGCATCGACGCCGAGGTCCGCTCGGCCGGGGACGTGCGCCGCCTCGGCATCGACGTCGGCGACATCGTCGCCATCGATCCGCAGCCGGAGTTCCTCGACAACGGCTTCATCGTCTCGCGCCATCTCGACGACAAGGCCGGGGTCGCCGCCATGCTGGCCGCGCTCGAGGCGCTGGTGCGCGAGGCGGCCCAGCCGCCGGTCGACGTCTTCTTCCTGTTCACCATCGCCGAGGAGGTCGGCTCGGGCGCCTCGTCGGTGCTGGTGCCGGACGTCGCCTCCATGGTCACCATCGACAACGGCACCACCGCCGCGGGCCAGAACTCCGACGAGTTCGGCGTCACCATCGCCATGGCCGACCAGACCGGCCCGTTCGACTGGCACCTGACGCGCAAGCTGGTCGGACTGGCGCGCGAGCACGACATCCCGTTCCAGAAGGACGTGTTCCGCTATTACCGCTCCGACTCGGCCTCGGCCCTGGAGTCCGGGGCCGACATCCGCACCGCCCTGATCACCTTCGGCGTCGACGCCAGCCACGGCTATGAGCGGATCCACGTCCACGCCCTGGTCTCGGTGGCCCGGCTGACCGTGGCCTACGCCCTGAGCCCGGTCGAGATCGGCCGCGACCGGGAGCCGCTCTCGGACCTCACCGGCTTCACCCACCAACCCCAGGCCGACCCGGCCGAGTGAGGCGCGGACCCGGGGCGTCAGCGGTCGCGGAATTTCCACTTCATCGCCAGCACCCCGGCCGACATCAGCAGGGCGAAGGAATTGGCGATGGTGACGGGCCAGGCCGCGGTCATGACGCCATAGACCACCCACAGGGCGAAACAGGTCACCGTCAGGGCGTAGGTTCTCAACGACACCGCCGAGGCGTCGCGGCTCTTCCAGATCTTGATCATCTGCGGCGCGAAACTGGTGGCCGAACAGACGGCGGCGGCCGAGCCGACGATATTGGCGACCAGGCTCACGCGGCGCGCGCCGCGCGGCGGCCGGCGGGCTTCGTGGACGGCGACGCTTCCCGCGCCTCGTCCTCGCGGCGCGTCGCCACCACCGGCGGTCCCTCGCTGCGGATCCGCAGCGCCCGCGCCTCCACCTCGGCGAGGATGGCGTCCAGCTCCCGCTCGCTCAGCCGCTCGATGCCGACGAACCGCTCGTCGGCCGTGCCGACGGCGTGGATCAGCTCGTCCAGCTTGGCCTGAATCGCCGCCCCGTCGCGGTTCTGGGTGTTCTGGATCAGGAACACCATCAGGAAGGTGACGATTGTCGTCCCGGTGTTGATCACCAGCTGCCAGTCCGAGCTGAAGCCGAAGACCGGCCCGGTCACGGCCCAGACGACGACCACGATCAGACACAGGAGGAAGGTCCACGGCTTGCCCGCCAGCCGGGCCGTGTGGTTGGCGAACTGCAGAAAGAGCTTTTCCATCGGCGACCTAATCCACCCCCCTGTCGAAGGTTGCAGCCGGCGAAAGGCCGATTGTCTCCGCTATCCCGCTTGTCGACTGAGTCCCACTCGATGTCGCGGATATCGCGGCCTCCGTGTCTTCGGTGTCCCGGCCCGAATGTCCCGGTCGGTTCAGGGCGCGACGGGCGCCAGCAGCGGCGCCACCGCCTCGCCCTCGTCGACCGTGCGCAGGAAGGCCGGCGGCCGCATCGCCCGCGTCCGCTGCTCGAAGGCGTACCCCAGCGACAGCACCTTCGCGTCCTCCCACTGGCCGGCGATGAAGCTGATCCCGACCGGCAGGCCGTCGACGAAGCCCATCGGCACGGTCAGGTGCGGATAGCCGGCGATGGCCGGCATCTGGCTGGCCGAGCCGGCATAGTGGTCGCCGTTGATCACGTCCGTGGTCCACGCCGGCCCCGTCGTCGGCGCGATCAGGGCGACGACGTCATGCTCGCGCATCAGCCTGTCGATGCCCTCGGCGCCGGCCAGCCGCAGCGACGTCGCCCGCGCCTCGACATAGGCCGGCTCGTCCAGCCCGCCCTTCGACTGCGCCAGCAGGAACAGCTCCTGGCCGAACAGCGCCAGCTCGCGCGGCGTGCGCTCGTTGAAGGCGATGACCTCCGCCAGGGTCCGCGTCGGCACCTGCGTCGGGTCGGTCGAAGCCAGCCAGGCGTTCAGATCGTGCTTCAGCTCGTACATCAGCACCTCGAACTCGGCCCCGCCCATGGCCTCCATGTCCGGCCCCTCGGCGATGTCGACGATCACCGCCCCGGCCTCGCGCATCGCTTCGAGACTGGCCTCGAACACCGCGTCGGTCTTCGCCGAATAGCCCATCGAGAAGCGCATCACCCCGATCCGCGCGCCGTTCAGCGATCCGGCGTCCAGCGCCGCCCGATAGTCGAGCTTGCGCGCGTCGGCCTCGACCGTCGCCGCATCCAGCGGATCCGATCCGGCGATCACCGACAGCACGATGGCCGCGTCCTCGACCGTGCGGGTCATCGGCCCGGCGGTGTCCTGCGAATGGCTGATCGGGACGATGTGCGTCCGGCTGACCAGCCCCACCGTCGGCTTGAAGCCGACGATGCCGTTGATCGCCGCGGGACAGGTGATCGAGCCGTCGGTCTCGGTGCCGATCGCCGCCGGGGCCAGCCCCGCCGCCACCGCCGCCCCGCTGCCCGAGGACGAACCGCAGGTGTTGCGGTCCAGCGCATGCGGATTGCGCGTCAGCCCGCCGACCGCGCTCCAGCCGCTGGTCGAGTTCGACGAGCGGATATTGGCCCACTCCGACAGATTGGTTTTGCCGAGGATGGCCGCACCCGCCGACCGAAGCCGGGCGACCAGCGGCGCGTCCCGGCCGGGGGCGTTGTCGACCAGCGCCAGCGACCCGGCCGTGGTCGGCATGTCGGCCGTCTCGATATTGTCCTTCAGCAGGATGGGCATGCCGGCGATGCTGGCGGACGGCGCTCTTTCTGAACCCGTTTCTCCAGACCACATGATCACCGCGTTGGTGCTTGCCTTGTCGCGGAGGCAGACCTCAAGCACCGGGTCAGGCAATCCCTCGCAATCCTCCAATGCCTGGATGGAGGCCGGTTTGTCGCGGGCCACGCCCGCATAGACGCCTTCAACGAAGCCGTCGCTGCGGGACGAAGCGACCTCCACACTGACGCAGCCGCCCAACGCCAGTGCGCCGGCCAGAAGGCCCGTCAATCCATGCCTGTCCAGACGCATCCCCATCCCCGCATTCGCCCTCTCGAGGGCGGAGGCTTCCTACTCAGCCTGCGCCCGTTCCCCGATCGTCCGGTCGAAGAAGTCCAGATACGTCCGCCATTGCTGCAGCTGGCGCTCATTGCCCCGCACGCCGTGGCGCTGGCCGGGGTAGAGCATCATCTCGAACGGCTGGCTGTTCTCCTGCAGCGCATTGATCACCCGGGTCGCGTTCTCGAAGATCACGTTGTCGTCGGCCATGCCGTGCATCAACAGCATCCGGCCGGTCATGTTCGGCAGGCGCGGAATGGCGTCCGAGGCGGCGTAGCCCTCCGGATTCAGCTCCGGCGTCGACATGAACCGCTCGGTATAGTGGGTGTCGTACAGGCTCCACTCCGTCGGCGGGGCGCCCACGGCCGCGGCCGCCAGTCCCATCCGCGGCTCGGTGATGGCCATCAGGCTCATGAAGCCGCCATAGGACCAGCCCATCATGGCGATGCGGTCGTCATCGACGAACGGCAGCGAGCGCAGATAGTCGGCCGCCAGCACCTGATCCTCGATCTCGGGCTGGCCCATCTTCAGATACAGCGCCTGTTTGAACGCCGCCGAACGATAACCCTCGCCGCGGTTGTCGAGGCGGAAGACGATATAGCCGGCCTCGGTCAGCAGCTGGCTGGTCGAGGACTGCCAAGCCTTCTTGACCCCGCCGCCCGAGGGGCCGCCATAGACCTGCATGACCACCGGGTAGGTCTTCGACGGATCGAAGCCCGGCGGCGTGGTCATCTGCCAGACCAGGGTCTCGCCATGGCTTTCCAGCGTGCCGAAGGTCGTCTCGCCCCGACGTGAGACATAGGGATGGAAGGGGTGATCCTCGTCCAGCCGGTTCTGCTCGATCCAGCGGACGAAGGTCCCGTCGGCGCGGTACAGGCCCGACTGCGACGGCGTGTTCAGGTCGGTGTAGTTGCCGACATAGGCCGTCCCGGTCCGGTTGACCGAGGCGCTCCACCACCCGCCGGCCGGCGTCACCGCCACGGGGGTCATGTCCTCGCGGAGGCTGGTGCGGAACAGCTGCTGCTCGATCGGCAGTTCCTTTCCGTCGCGCATCGAGGCGGTGAAGAAGACCTCGCCGGTCTGCTGGTTGACGCCGTCCAGCGACTTGACCGGCCAGTCGCCGCTGGTGATGGCGCGCAGCTGGCGGCCGTCCCGGTCGTACAGGTACAGGTGGTTCCAGCCGCTCTCTTCCGACGACCAGATGAAGGTGCCGTCGTCCAGCGCCTTGAAATTGCTGTTCAGCGGCACCCAGGCGTCGGAGCGCTGGGTGGCGATGACCCGCGACGCGCCCGTGGCCGGATCGACGCTCAGCAGATCCAGCGTCTTCTGGTCGCGCGACTGGCGCTGGACATAGAGGGTCTTCGCATCCGCCGACCAGTTGACCCGGGCCAGATAGATGTCGGTGTTGGCGCCCAGATCGACCTTGGTCCGCCGCCCGCTCTCGCGGTCGTGCACATACAGCTCGACCACGGCGTTCGGCCGCCCGGCCCGGGGATAGCGCTGCTCGACCACGGTCGCGCCGCCGCCGGTGATGTCCAGCCGCGGGATGATGTCGACGGTCGATTCATCGGTCCGTTGCAGGGCGATGTAACGCTCGTCCGGGCTCCACCAGTAACCGGTGTCGCGATCCATCTCCTCCTGGGCGATGAACTCGGCCGTGGCCCAGGTGATCAGGCCCTCGCCGTCCGTGGTCACCGCCGTCTCGCGGTTCGCCGCCAGGTCGTAGACGACCAGATCCTGATCGCGGACCCAGGAGACGTAGTTTCCGTCGGGCGACACCTTGGCGTCGATCTCGTCGGCCTCGGTCTCGGTCAGCCGGCGCACCGCGCCCCCGTCCCGCTCGGCGAGGAAGACGTCGCCCTCCAGCGGCGCGAGGATGTAGCGGCCCTGCTCGTCCCAGGAATATTCGACCACGCCGCGGGCGCTGATCCGCATCCGCTCGCGGCGCGCCTTTTCGGCCTCCGACAGCTCGCCGGCGTCGGGAACCAGCGCCCGCGCGTCGATCAGCTTGAACGGCTCGCCCTCGCCGGTCGGCGCGGCCCACAGGTCCAGCACGTCGACGTCGTCCTCGCGCGAGCGCAGGAAGGCCACCAGTTCGCCGTCCGGCGACAGGCTGACGCCCTTGGCCACCGGCCCCGCCAGCGAAGGATTGGCGAACACCCGCTCGGGCGTCAGCACCGCCGGGTCCGGCGATTGCGCCGCGGTCTGGGCCTGGGCGGCCGTGAACGGCGACTGGGCCGCGAGGAACAGGGTGGAGGCGAGAAGAATGTTGCGCATGGTCGCGACGCTAGAGACGAATCTTCCGGCCGTCATCCCCTTGTTGCGCCCGCGCGACACCGCATCCCTTCCCCCTCCGCCCTCCGCCCCCTAATAAGCCCCCGATGACCGACGTCGCCGTCTCCGCCCCGCCCGCGAAAGCCTCGCCCTTCCACGAGCTGGAAGTGCTGTGGGTCCACCACTGGACCGACCAGCTGTTCAGCTTCCGCATCCGCCGGCCCGAGGATTTCCGCTTCCGCTCCGGCGAATTCGTCATGCTCGGCCTGCCCGGAGAAGACGGCGGCAAGCCCGTCCTGCGCGCCTATTCCATCGCCAGCCCCAGCTGGGACGAGGCGCTGGAATTCCTCTCGATCAAGGTCCCCGACGGCCCCCTGACCTCGCGCCTGCAGAAGATCCAGCCGGGCGACACGGTGCTGATGGGCAAGAAGCCGACCGGCACCCTGGTGCTGGACGCCCTGACCGGCGGCGAGCGCCTGTGGCTGATCGGCACCGGCACCGGTCTGGCCCCGTGGCTGTCAGTGGCGCGCGACCCCGACACCTACGCCCGCTTCGGCGAGGTGATCGTCTGCCACACGGTGCGCAACGTCGCCGACCTCGCCTATCGCGACTTCTTCACCTCGGGCATCCACGACGACCCCCTGATCGGCGACGAGGCGAAGGCCCAATTGCGCTACTATCCGACCGTCACCCGCGAAGCCTTCGAGACGCCGGGCCGGATCACCGACCGCATCGGCTCCGGGGCCCTGTTCGCCGACCTCGGCCTGCCCGCCGGCTTCTCCCCGGAGACCGACCGCGTCATGCTGTGCGGCTCCATGGCCATGATCAAGGAAGTCGGCCAGCTGCTCGAGGACTACGGCCTCAAGGAGGGCTCGAACGCCGAGCCCGGCGACTATGTTCTGGAGCGCGCCTTTGTCGGTTGATCTGAAGGACGCGCCCGTGACCGTCGCCATCGACGCCCGCGTCGCCCCTGAGTCCTGCGTCTCGATGACCGAGGTCCGCCACGGCGTCGACGCCCTCGACCGCGCCCTCGTCGCCCTGCTGGCCGAGCGCCAGCGTTACATGGACGCCGCCGCCCGCATCAAGCCGGACCGCTCGGTTGTCCATGACGAGGCCCGCATCGAGGACGTGGTGGCCAAGGTCCTGGCCGCCGCCGGCCCCGCCGGCCTGTCGCCGGCCATCGCCGAGCCGGTCTGGCGAACCCTGATCGACCGCTGCATCGCCCACGAGTTCGCCACCTTCGACCGCACCCGCGGCCAGGCCGAACTGTCTCCTCCCCCGCAGGGGTAGGGGGACCATCCGGATCAGGGTGGAGGGGGCCGGCTAACCCCGCAACCCTCTCAGCATCAATTCGTGCCGGAACGCCGCCACATCCGCCAGAGCCAGGTCCAGGGCGTCGCGCACCCGGTCAAGCATCGGGGGCGCCTCGGTCTTGTCGATGGGGCGGATATGACTCCTATTGTCTGAATCCGAGCAAGCCTTTTGAGACAATAGCAATCATGGAAATTTGTCTCGTGG
>JAXHTU010000130.1:0-6784 GCA_034189955.1 Pseudomonadota bacterium
GATCCGGCGCCCTGACAAGGCCGTCGATCGATGCTAGAGGCGCGCCCATGAGCGCAGCCGTCATCGTCTTCCCGGGGTCCAACTGCGACCGCGACTGCAAGGTCGCCGTCGAACGCTCGACCGGCGAGCGGGTCGAGATGGTCTGGCACCAGGAGACCGAACTGCCGTCAGGTCTGGATCTGATCGTCCTGCCGGGCGGATTTTCCTATGGCGACTATCTGCGCTGCGGAGCGATGGCGGCCCAGTCACCGGTGATGCAGGCGGTGAAGAAGGCCGCCGACGACGGCGTCGCCGTGGTCGGCATCTGCAACGGCTTCCAGATCCTGTGCGAGGCCGGAATGCTGCCAGGCGCCCTGCTGAAGAACGCGGGGCTCAAGTACGTCTGCAAGCCGGTCAGCCTGACGGTCGCCAACGGCCAGACCCGTTTCACCGCCGGCTATCAGAGCCAGCGCGAGGTGATCATGACCCAGGGCAATGGCGACGGAAACTATTTCGCCGACGACGACACGCTGAAGCGTATCGAGGGCGAGGGCCAGGTGGTGTTCCGCTACGTCGACAACCCCAACGGCTCGGTCGGCGACATCGCCGGCCTGCAGAACGCGCGCGGAAACGTGCTGGGCATGATGCCCCACCCGGACCGGGCGTTCGAGGACGAGCTGGGATCGGCGGATGGCGCGACCCTGTTCCGGAGCATCTACGCGGCGGCCTGACACGACCGCCGTCCGGGAGAAAATCTTCGATTGCGTCAGTGACGCGATTGACAGCCTAAGTTGCAGCCCGTCTTCTGCCCGCCTTAACCGGGGGGTTTCAATGTTTCTCAGACTTGTCGGGGTCGTGGCGATCCTGTCGCTCGGCGCCTGCGCGTCGCCTTATGTCGCCAAGCCCTATGACCGGGCCAGCGCCAATGTTCAGAGCATCGCGGTGCTCGACGATTCGCTGCCCGAGAAGGCCATCGCCTATGAGGTGGCCTCGACCGGCTCCAGCTTCGGTCTGATCGGCGCTCTGGTCGACGCCGGCATCCAGGGCAGCCGTCAGGAGGCGGTGAACGCGGCCCTCAACGGCGTCAGCTTCGACGCGGAACAGATCATGGAGGCCCGCCTGGCGTCCGCCCTGTCGCGTGAAGGCTATACGGTGGCGGTGATGGACAATGGCGTCCGTCCGAAGCGGGAGGTGCTGGCGACCTATCCGGCGGCCCCGACCGAGGCCGACGCCTATCTGGACATCGTGGTGACGCAGTATGGCTATCTGTCGCCGGGCGCCGGCCAGCCCTTCCGTCCGCATGCCTCGGCGGTGGTGAAACTGGTCAGCGTCGCCGACGGTTCGACCGTGCTGGCCGAGAACGTCGTCGCCTACAATCCGATGGGCGCCCCCCAGGGCATCGTCACCATCACGCCCAACGGCGATTACGTCTTCCGCAATCGCGGCGAACTGCTGGCCGATCCCCAGCGCCTGGCCGACGGCATCACCGACGCCCTGAACCAGGTCGCCGACACCGCCGCCAAACTGCTTCGATAGGAGGCGGCGGTGGCCAGACGACTTGCAACCGCCGCGGCTCTCGGCATGGCCGGCGCCCTGACCGCCTGCGCCTCGTCAGGCCCGCCGCCGGCCGCGCCGCTGCTGCAGTATGAGCGCACGGACTGCGCCGCTACGCCGGCCCTGACGGCCGCCATCAGCCTGACGCCGGACAAGCCGAAGGCCGCGCACATCGTCGAAACGCTAATCGACGCTCGGACTCCCTGCCTCGACCGGGCGGGCCGCCCGACGCCCTATCTGGTCTATGCGCTGCCCGCGGATACAGGAGACAAGACCCTGATCGTCGGCGGGCAACTGGAGCCGAACCGGATATTCTCGCCGGAGGTCGCCGTGCTCGACGCCCGGGGCGAGATCACCCGCACCTTCGCCGCAGCGGACTTCATGTATCGCGGGCCGGTTTTCTCGATCCAGTTCCGGCCGCGCGAAACCGAGGCCTATGTGTTGGTGACCAACGAGCCCTCCCGGGTGGGGCAGGTCTACAATTCGATCCTGACCGGCACCCAGAGTACGCCGGTGCCCGCCGGCGCCATGATGTTCATGGTCAACAGCGGCACGGAGGCGCGCCTGGCCCGCACCTTTTCGTACGACGGCCGGGTCCACATCCTCGTCAACGACAGCGACGTCGACGAAGAGAGATAGCGCGCAGGCTCGCCGGCGGCCGGGCCATCCCGTCTAGGACGGCCGCTCGTCCCCGGCCGAGCCCTGGACGCCGATCGACTGGTCGAGGGCGTCCTCGTCGTCCGCGTTGACGGAGACGCCGTCCTCCATTTCGGGATCCTCGTCAGCCGTGCGGACACCGCCCGGGTCTCGCTGGGCGGCGAGTTCGCGCGCGCCGAAGCCGAGGCCCTGCTCGCGGGCGCGGTCGGCCTGGACGGTGTCGGTCTCGAAATGAGGGGTCTCTTCGGGGCGGTCGGTCTGGTCGGCCATGATGGTCTCCTTTCCAGAGAGAACCCGGCCCGCGCCCCGCAAGTTCCGGCCTGAATGAACCAAGCGGGTCCCGGGCGCGTAGAGTCGGGACAGCCACGCTGACCGGAGTCCCCATGTCCTCGATCATCCGTCCCACCCCCGCCCAGATGACGCGCCGCATGATCGTCCTGGCGACCGCCGTCTTCGCCGTCGTCGTCGCCCAGGCGCAAATTCTGATGGGTTGGGGCCAGTCGCCGGGCGAGTTCGCCGCCGACAGCGACGCGACGCTGAAGGTCGCGGGCTACGCCTTTTCGATCTGGGGGGTGATCTATCTCGGACTGCTGATCTACGCCGCGCGGCAGGCGCTGCCGCAGACCGGCGAAAGCCTGCTGATCCACCGGTTCGGCTGGCCGTCGGCCGCGGCCTTTCTCGGCATCGGCTGGTGGATCGTGGCGGCGGCGTTCGATTGGGAGACGGCGACGGTGGTGCTGATCTTCGCCTCGCTGGCCGTGCTTCTGGTCCCGTTGCTGATCCATGCCGGCGCGATCCGGGCGCTGGCGCGGAGCGACCGCGACCGGTGGACGGTGGTCTGGCCGCTGGCCCTGCTGGCCGGGTGGCTGACCGTCGCCGCGCCGGTGAACCTGCTGACGGTGGTGACGGGCAATGACGCCTTGCCGGCCCTGCTGAGCCCCACGGCGTGGGCCGTTCTGGCCATAGCCGTCGTCGGGCTGGCGGCGGTCGTCGTGACGCAGCAATTGCGGACGCTGGCCTACGCCCTGCCGATCGCCTGGGGCCTGCTGGGCGCCTTCGTGGCCGAGCAGGCGCGAAACGGCGTGCTGGCCTATTTCGCCCTGGCCGTCGCGGTGGCGGTGCTGGTCGCGTCTGTGATCCTGACTTTCCGGTTGCGGCCGGGGGTCGAGCGCGCGGCCAGCTAGTCGGCTTCCGGGTTGTCCCGCGGGTCGTGATCGGGAGCGCCGATGTCGAAGGCGCCGCTCTCCTCGAAACCGACGCTGCCGACGCCGACGGCCGAGCCGGTCAGACGCTGACGCCGGCTGGCCATGGCGACCTCTGGCGCCGCCTCGTCCATGGCCCGGGTGATCTCCGGATCGTTGGAGCGGTCCATCTGCTGATGATCAGCGGGCGTGGGCGCTGTTTCGGCCGGAGTGCGGGCCATCACACCCCCTCCCCGTCCACACCCTCGTCATCGTTGGCGGCGTGTTTGCTCATCCGCTCGGCGGCGGCGCTGGCGCCCGCGTCGTCGGCGGCGATTTCGGGCGCGTCGGCGTCCTCGGGCGTGGCGGCGGGGTCGATGGGCTGGTCCGTCATGGCGGCCTCCTGTGGCGTCTGCGGACTCAATGACGGGCCGGCGACGATGTTCCCGTCGCGGACGGCTGACAGGCGCCCCATCTGCGGCTAGAAGGCGCGCCCATGAGCGCTCCGCAAAAGACCATGGCCGAACTGGCCGCCGAATACGGCCTGGCCCCGAATGAGTATCAGGTCGTCCTCGACCGGCTGGGGCGCGAACCGAACAACGTCGAACTGGGCGTGTTCTCGGTGATGTGGTCCGAGCACTGCTCGTACAAGTCGTCGAAGATCCACCTCGGCAAGTTTCCGACCAAGGGGCCGCGCGTGATCTGCGGGCCGGGCGAGAACGCCGGGGTCATCGACATCGACGACGGCGACGCCTGCATCTTCAAGATGGAGAGCCACAACCACCCGTCCTACATCGAGCCCTATCAGGGCGCGGCGACGGGCGTCGGCGGCATCATGCGCGACGTCTTCACCATGGGGGCGCGGCCCGTGGCCCTGCTGAACGCCCTGCGCTTCGGCGACCCCTCGCACGAGAAAACCAAGCGGCTGGTCAAGGGCGTCGTCTCGGGCATCGGCGGCTATGGCAACTGCGTCGGCGTGCCGACGGTGGCGGGCGAGACCAATTTCCACGCCGGCTACAACGGCAACATCCTGGTCAACGCCATGTGCGTCGGCGTGGCCAAGGCGGACGCCCTGTTCTATTCGGCCGCGCCGGCCCCGGGCCTTTCGGTGGTCTATTTCGGCTCGAAGACCGGCCGCGACGGGATCCACGGCGCGACCATGGCCTCGGCCGAGTTCGACGAGGATTCGGACGAGAAGCGCCCGACGGTGCAGGTCGGCGATCCGTTCGCCGAAAAGCTGCTGATCGAGGCGACGCTGGAGCTGATGGCCTCGGGCGCCGTGGCCGCGATCCAGGACATGGGGGCGGCGGGCCTGACCTCGTCCTCGGTCGAGATGGCCGGCAAGGGCGCCGTCGGCATCGAGCTAAACATGGACGCCGTGCCCCAGCGCGAAGAGGGCATGACCGCTTATGAGATGATGCTGTCGGAAAGCCAGGAGCGGATGCTGGCGGTGCTGAAGCCCGGTCGCGAGGAAGACGGTCATCGCATCTTCAAGAAATGGGGACTGGACGCAGCCGTCATCGGCGTGACCACCGACACCGGCCGGCTGGTGCTGAAGCATCATGGCGAGACGGTGTGCGACGTGCCGCTGGCGCCGCTATTCGACGACGCGCCCCTGTACGACCGGCCGTGGGTGCAGCCCGAGTTGCAGCCGCGCCTCGACGCCAAGACCATCCCGGCCCCGGACAGCTGGGTCGATGCGGTGATCAAGGTGCTGACCTGCCCGGATATGGCGTCGAAGCGCTGGATCTGGGAGCAGTACGACCGCCACGTCATGGCCGACACCCTG
Source organism: Pseudomonadota bacterium (assembly GCA_034189955.1). Classification (GTDB taxonomy): domain Bacteria; phylum Pseudomonadota; class Alphaproteobacteria; order Caulobacterales; family Caulobacteraceae; genus Brevundimonas. Next base: position 5,161 of record JAXHTU010000130.1, read on the forward strand.
CAGGATTCGGCCACCGGCGCCGACGCCGGGGTGGTGCGGGTGCATGGGACGGACAAGGGCCTGGCGATGACCTCGGACTGCACGCCCCGTTATGTGCAGGCCGATCCCTATGAGGGCGGCAAACAGGCGGTGGCCGAGGCCTGGCGCAACCTGACCGCTGTCGGCTCGCTGCCCATCGCCATCACCGACAACCTGAACTTCGGCAATCCGCAGCGGCCCGAGATCATGGGTCAGATCGTCCGCGCCATCGACGGCATGGCCGAGGCCTGCCGGGTGCTGGACTTCCCGGTCGTGAGCGGCAACGTCAGCCTCTACAACGAGACCAATGGCGCGGCCATTCCGCCGACCCCGACGGTCGGGGCCGTGGGCCTGCTGACCAACTACGACATCGTCACCGGCTTCTCGGGCATGAACGAGGGCGACGTGCTGGTGCTGATCGGCGACACGGTCGGAGAGCTGGGCTCGTCGATCTATCTGCGCGAGGTGCTGGGACGCGAGGACGGCGCGCCGCCGCCGGTCGATCTGGCGCTGGAGCGCAAGACCGGCGACTTCGTGCGCGGCCAGATCGAGGCGGGGGCCCTGACCGTGGTGCACGACCTGTCGGACGGCGGTCTCATCGGGGCGGCGGCGGATCTGGCCCTGGCTTCGGACGTCGGCGTCGATCTGGATGCGACCTCGGCGGCCCATGCCCACATCCTGCTCTTCGGCGAGGATCAGGCGCGCTATCTGGTGGCCGTGCCGGACGCGACGGACATCCTCGCGGCGGCGCAGGCGGCCGGCGTTCACGCCAGCATCGTCGGCCGGGCCAAGGGGCGCGACTTTTCCTCGGGCGGACCGGAGGGCGACCTGTTCCGCCTGCCGCTGGATCACCTGCGCGAGATGCATGAGCGCTGGATGCCGGACTGGATCGAAGGCCGGGCATGAGGCGCGGCCTGACGGCCCTCGCGCTGGCGGCGGGAATGGCTCTGACCGCCTGCGAGGGCGGCGGGGACCCGGTCGAACAGGCGCTGCGCGACGCCTCGGCCGAACGGCAGGCGGCGGCAACCCGGACCACCGCCGAGATCGAGGCGACGCGCCCGGCGCGCGGGGCCGATCAGGCCTATGTCGCCGCCGCCATCGAGGAACACCGCGACGCCATCGCCAACGCCGAGGCGTCGCTGGCGGCGTCGTCCGATCCGGCGCTGCGCCAGCTGGCCGAACGGACCATCGAGACGCGCCGGGCGGAGATCGCCGCGCTGCAGGCGTGGAAGCCCGCCGCCGCAACGGGCGAGTGACGAGCGTCACATTTCCGGGCTAGGTCCGGGCGACCCAACCGCGGAGCCCGCCTCATGACCCTCCCCACCTCTGTCTCCCGTCGCGGTCTGATGTTGGCGCTCGGCGCCGGCGGCGTCGCGCTGGGCGCCGGTCGACAGGCGCTGGCCGACCCGGTGTTCGCGGAATACCCGTTCCAGCTGGGCATCGCCGCCGGCGATCCGACCCCCGACGGGTTCGTCATCTGGACCCGGCTGGCGCCCCGGCCTCTGGAGATCGGCCACGGCATGCCGTCGGCGCCCGTGCCGGTGAAGTGGGAGGTCGCGACCGATCGCGGCTTCGCCCATGTGGCGCGCGACGGCGAAGCCGTCGC
>JAXHTU010000131.1:0-6781 GCA_034189955.1 Pseudomonadota bacterium
GCCAGCCCGATCCGAACCTCGTCGACCGCGCGGTCGACGCCTGATGTCCCGTCCCGAGGAGACCACCCCATGACCATCGCCTGGGACAAGACCCTGCTCGTCGGCGACGTCGGCGGCACCAACGCCCGCTTCGCCATCGCCCACATGGTCAACGGCAAGCCGGTGCTCGAGCATCACGAAAGCTTCAAGGGCGCCGATCATCCGACCTTCCTCGGCGGGGTGAAGGCCTTCGTCGACGGCTGCGAGATCAAGCCGACCTCCGGCGTCATCGCCGTCGCGGGCCCCGTCACCGACGGGACCATCGACCTGACCAACTCGCCCTGGCGGGTATCGGAAGCGGAGCTCGGCACGCTCGGCCTCGACCCCGTGCGCCTGATCAATGATTTCGAGGCCCTCGCCTGGGGCGCTGGCGTGGTGCCGCGCGATGAGCTCGCCTCTCTGGGAGGCCCCGAGGAGGGCGATCCCGAGTCCGCCATCGCCGTGCTCGGCCCCGGCACCGGCTTCGGCGTCTCGGCCCTGATCCGCGATTTCCACGGCCGCGAGATGGCCATGCCGTCCGAAGGCGGCCACGCCTGCTTCGCCCCGGGCGATCCGGTCGAGGACGAGATCCTGCGCATCCTGCGCCGCCGCTACGACCGGGTCTCCATCGAGCGGCTGATCTGCGGCCCCGGCCTGCTCAACATGCACCGCGCCCTGGCCGAGATCGACGGACGCGAGACTCATATCGACGACCCGGCCCAGATCACCGACGAAGCCATGGCCGACCCGCGCAGCGCCTGCGGCGCCACCCTCGCCCGCTTCTGCGCCATTCTCGGCGCCGTGGCCGGCGACATCGCCCTGACCACCGGCGCGCGCGGCGGCGTCTATATCGCCGGCGGCATCGCCCCGCGCATCCTGCCCTTCCTCCAAGCCAGCCCGTTCCGCGAGCGGTTCGAGCGCAAGGGCCGGTTCACCGACTATATGGCCGCCATCCCGACGCACGTGATCCTGCACAAGCACGCGGCCCTCCTGGGCGCGGCCCGCGTCGCCTTCGCCGAGGCCGGCTAAGTCGGGAATCTCACTTTTCGGTCACGTCGATGTGAACCATCGCTGAAGCTGCGCATTATCGAGGCTCCACTCTGGAAGGAAGTCATCTCATGCGTAAATTCATCATCGCCGCCGCCGCCACCTTCGCCTTCGCCGGCCTCGCCGCCTGCGGCGAAAGCGCTGCCGACAAGTCCGCCGAAGTTCAGGCCGACGCCCTGGAAGAGCAGGCCGCCGCTGCTCCGACCGAAGCCCAGGAAACGGCCCTCAACGCCGAAGCCGACATGGTCGAGCAACAAGCCGGCAACGCCGACGGCGGCATGACCACCGAGAACACGCCGAACACCTCGCCGTCGACTCCGGCCCAGTAAGACGGCTTGACGCGGGGGCTCATGACCTCCGCCTGAAACCTTCGAACGGTCAGCCCCCGTCGCTCACGCGGCGGGGGTTTTCCGTTCCGGCTCCCCGGTTCTCGCCCAGTGAGCCATGGCGAGGGTCAGGAAGATCGGTCCGACCACGGACCACCGACCGGCTCCGGTCTCCGCCGCGATCAGGAACAGGCCCCACCAGACGGCCAGGTCGCCCAGATAGTCTGGCCGTTGCAACCACCGGCGCGCGCCCTGGACCGCCGGTTCGGTGGGCGGCCGCTTGCGCCGCGCCGAAATCCGCAGGCTGCCAAAGCCTTCCAGACCGATCCCGGCCACGGCCAGCACGGCGCCGGTCCAGCCCACCCAGCCGACCGCCGGCAGGAAGTCGACCTGTCCCAGCTGCACCGGCAGCGAGGCGAACCAGGCGAGCGCGCCCTGCGGCAGGAAGAACAGCCACAGCCGCGTGCGTTTCGTGGGCTGCCCCAAACGCATTCCTGCGGCTTCGGCGACCGCCGCATACCGCCTGTCGCCATCCGCCCGCGCGGCCGGGGACAGTCGACGCATCGCCTGCGGCGCGGCCCAGATCGCCACCAGCCACAGCAACAGCCCTTTTCGCACCGGATCGCCGTCCGCCACGACCATCGTCACGACCGCCATCCCCACCATGGTCAGCGGCCAGACGGCGTCGATGAAGCCGATCCCCTTCCACCGTGACGACAGCGCCCACAGACCCGCCATCGCCGCCAGCGCCAAGCCCAGATTGAGGCCCAGCAGGGCGGCGGTCTCGGCCGGGGTCATGGAGCGGAAACGCCGCCGTCAGCCGCCGGATGCATCGGCTCAGTCGACGCAGATCGTGGCTTCGGCCTTGCCGCCCTCGACCGTGGTGTAGCAGCCGAACCGGCTGCTCGTGGCCTGGCACTGGCCGACCGCGGCGGCGCCGGCGTGGGGCGCGTCGGCGACATCCCCGGCCCGGCAATCGCCCTGGCAGTCGTCGCCGTCGGTGCACCGCTGACCCGCATCTGTATAGGTCACGACGCACTGGAGCGACTGCATCCGGCCCTGCGGCAGCATCTTGCCGCCCCTCGCCGCACAGGCCGAGGCCGCGTCGGCCGAAGTCTGGGCCACCGGACCGGTCTGGGCCAGATCGGTCTTGCCGCCGTCGGCCGGCATCGGCTGGCAGGCGGCGGCCAACAGGGCTGCCAGAATCACGAAGCGCTTCATTTCACTTGGCCCTTTTCAAAACCGGTCCAGACGTCGTCGTAGTCCAGCTGCATCGTCGTCGAGGTTTGCGCCCATTCCGTGGTGCGGATCGGCAATCGCGTCTCGAACATGAAGGCCAGGGTGTTTTCGATCTTCACCGGCTTCAGGTCCGCCGCCACCGCCTTGTCGTACGACGCCTGATCCGGCCCGTGTCCGCTCATGCAATTGTGCAGGCTGGCCCCGCCGGGGGCGAAGCCGCCCTCCTTGGCGTCGTATTCGCCGGTGATCAGCCCCATGAATTCGCTCATCACATTCCGATGGAACCACGGCGGCCGGAAGGTGCCCTCGGCCACCATCCAGCGCGGCGGGAAGATGACGAAGTCGCAATTGGCCGTTCCCGCCGTATCGCTGGGCGATGTCAGCACCGTGAAGATCGAGGGATCGGGATGGTCGAAACTGACCGTGCCGATCGTGTTGAACTTCGCCGTGTCGTATTTGCAGGGCGCGTAGTTGCCGTGCCATCCCACCACGTCCAGGGGCGAGTGGTCGAAGGCGGTGACATACAGCCGCCCGCCGAATTTCTGCACGCATTCGGTGCGCCGGTCGACGTCCTCGAAGGCGGCGACGGGCGTCTGAAAATCGCGGGGATTGGCCAGGCCGTTCGAGCCGATCGGCCCCAGGTCCGGCAGGCGGAACGCGGCGCCGTAGTTCTCGCAGACATAGCCCGCGATCGCCCCGTCGCATTCGACCCGGAACCGCACCCCGCGCGGAATGACCACGATCTCGCCCGGCCGGGCCTCGATCCGGCCCATCTCGGTGACGAAGACCTGATTCCCCGCCTGCGGCACGATCAGCAGTTCGCCGTCGGCGCAGTAGAACACCCGGTCCACCATCGACCGGTTGGCCGCATACAGGTGGATGCCCACCCCCGTCTGCGCCTCGGCGTCGCCGGTGCCGCCATAGGTGACCAGCCCCTCGACCCAGTCGGTGGGCGCTCCGGGCGTCGGCAGCGGATCCCAGCGCATCCGGTTCGGCGATGGCGGCGCCTCGTGGAACGGCCCCGACCGCACCCGTCCCTGCGGGAACGGCCGATAGGCCGGATGCTGGGCCGACGGCCTCAGCCGGTACAGCCACGACCGCCGGTTCTCGCTCCGCGGCGCGGTGAAGGCCGTGCCCGACAGCTGCTCGGCATACAGCCCCATCGGCGCCCGCTGCGGCGAGTTCCGCCCCTCGGGCAGGGCCCCGGCCACGGCCTCGGTCGAGAAATGATTGCCGAACCCCGGCATGTAGTCAGGCGCGTTGGCTCGCGTCGTCATCAGCGTGTCTCCCTGTTCCCGACTTAGCCCTTCTCCCCTTGCGGGAGAAGGTGGCCGAGCGCAGCGAGGGCGGATGAGGGGTCGAAAACTCTCGAAGGCCTGCGCGCCCCCTCATCCGTCGGCCTTCGGCTGCCGCCTTCTCCCGCAAGGGGAGACGGTCAGCATGTTCAGAATCCCTGGCTTCGCGCCATCCGCTCCTGATGGAAGCCCGCGTCGCCGAGAAATTCATTCAGCACCCGCACCCGCTTCATGAACAGGCCGACGTCGAACTCGTCGGTCATGCCGACGCCGCCGTGCATCTGCACCGCCTCCTGCACCGCCAGCTCGGCCACCCGTCCGGCCTTGGCCTTGGCCACCGACACGGCCAGCGGCGCGCTCTCCCGCCCCGCGTCCAGCGCCTGCAGCGCCCCCATCACCGCGGCCCGGGCGATCTCGATCTCGCTGAACAGATGCGCCGCCCGGTGCTGCAGCGCCTGGAACTCGCCGATCAGCTTGCCGAACTGTTTGCGCGTCCGCAGATACTCCAGCGTCGTCTGGAACGCCTGATCCCCGGCCCCGGTCAGCGACGCCGCCGCGCAGGCCCGGCCAAGGTTCAAAGCCCCCTCCAGCAGCGCCTCCCCGCCTGCGACCGAGCCGATCAGGGCGTCGGCATCGACCGCGACACCGCTCAGCGTCACCCGCGCCGCATTGTGCGCATCGACCATCACCGTCCGCTCGACCACTACACCGTCCGTAGACGGATCGACGAGGAACAGGCCGATCCCCTCATCCGTCCTCGCGGCCACGATCAGGGCGTCGGCGACATGGCCGTCCAGCACGAAGCCCTTGGCCCCGTTCAGCCGGAAGCCGTTGCCCGACCGTTCCGCCGTCGTCGTCATCCGCGCCGGCGCGTGCTTGGGCCCCTCGTCCACCGCCAGCGACAGGATCGCCTCGCCCGCCGCGATCCGCGGCAGCCAGGCCGCCTGCTGCGCCTCCGAGCCGCCCGTCAGCACCGTCGCCGCCAGCACGCCCGATCCCATGAAGGGCGACGGCGTCAGCGTCCGCCCCAGGGCCTCGGCCACCACCCCGGCCTCGACGGCGCCCAGCCCCGAGCCGCCGTGCGCCTCGGGGATCAGAACGCCCGCGAACCCCATCTCCCCGAACGCCCGCCACAGGTCGCGCGACACCCCGTCGGCGTCGCGGCTGTCGCGCAATTTGCGCAGGTGGGCGATCGGCGCGTGTTCGCCGAGGAAGCCGTCGGCGGCCTCCTTCAGCATGGTCTGCTCTTCGGTCAGGATCAGCGGCATCGTTCGATCTACCTCGCGAGGAGTGACGAGGCGCCCAGATAGAGCGCCTGATAGAAGGGCGCGGCGAGCAAGGCCGCTGCGAAAAGCCAGAGCCGGCGCTTGAAGGCCCCGAGCGCCGCCGCCGGGAGAAGGACCAGCAGCGGGGCCAGGAAGAAGATCTGCCCCCACAGGCTGTACTCGCTCCATCCCGTGCCGAATCCCAACGGGGTCGCCATGATCCAGCTGACGAACATGCTCGCGGGCCACAGCATTGCGGCCAGGACGACGAGCATAGTTCGAAGCGCCGGCTTCACCTCACGCTCCCGGCAGTTGCAGCAGGTGTTTGGCGATGATGTTGAGCTGCACCTCGCTGGTCCCGCCCTCGATCGAATTGGCCTTGGTCCGCAGCCAGTCGCGCGCCGTCGCCCCGCCCCGCGACCGCTCGCCCTCCCACTCCAGCGCCTCCGACCCGCCCGCCGCCATCAGCAGCTCATGGCGCCGCTTGTTCAGTTCCGAGCCATAATATTTGAGCATCGAGGCGATGGCCGGATGCGCCTGCCCCGCCTTGGCCATATCCCCCGTCCGCTCGAGCGCCAGTTTGAACGCCGCCGCATCGACCTCCAGCTCGGCGATCCGGGCCCGGAGCATCGGCTCGTCCAGCCGCCCGTCGGCGTCCAGCCCGATCGACCCGCTCGCCACCTGCCCCACCGCTCGGCCGCCGGCGATCTCGCCCATGGCCCCGATCATCGTTCGCTCGTGCGCCAGCAGCGCCTTGGCCACGTCCCAGCCGCGGTTCAGCGTCCCGACGAGGTTTTCCTTCTCGACCCGCACATCGTCGAAGAAGGTCTCGCAGAACGGGCTCTTGCCCGAAATAAGGGTGATCGGCCGGGTGCTGACGCCTGGCGTCTTCATGTCGAACAGCACGAAGGAGATGCCCAGATGCTTGGGCGCCTCGGGATCGGTCCGCACCAGGCAGAAGATCCAGTCGGCCTTGTCGGCGTAGGACGTCCACACCTTCTGGCCATTGACGATCCAGTGGTCGCCGCGATCCTCGGCCCGGGTCTGGATCGCCGCCAGATCCGACCCCGCCCCCGGCTCGGAATAGCCCTGGCACCAGCGAATCTCGCCCCGGACGATCTCCGGCAGGAAGCGCTGCTTCTGCGCTTCCGTCCCGAACGCCAGCAACGCCGGGCCCAGCATCCACACGCCGAAGCTGGCCAGCGGCGCCTGGGCGTCGATGCGGCGCATCTCCGAGCCCAGCACCTTGGCCTCCTCGCGGCTCAGCCCGCCGCCGCCATACGCCTTCGGCCACTCCGGCGCGGTCCAGCCGCGCGCGCCCATCCGCTCCAACCAGGTCTTGTGCGCCGGGGTCGGGAAGACGGCGTCCCGCCCGCCCCATACCCGGTCCTCGTCGCTGGCCACCGGCCCGCGGCATTCGGCCGGGCAGTTCGCCTCCAGCCAGGCGCGGGTCTCCGCGCGGAAGGTGTCGAGATCGGTCATTCAAGCCTCCGTCCGGCGAGGTTAGCAGCGATTCAGCGATGACGTAGCGTCACCCTTCTCCCTCCCCGTTCGGGGAGGGTGGCTGAGCCAGAGGCGAAGCCGGGTGGGG
>JAXHTU010000132.1:0-6556 GCA_034189955.1 Pseudomonadota bacterium
CTTGCCGTCCTTCAGCTCGACCTTCACATGCCCGCCGCGGGTCAGACGCCCGAACAGGATGTCGTCGGCCAGCGGCTTCTTGATGTGCTCCTGGATGACCCGGGCCAGCGGCCGCGCGCCATACAGTTCGTCGAAGCCGTTTTTGGCCAGCCAGTCGTTGGCCTCGTCGGTCAGTTCGATGGTGATGTTGCGATCCGCCAGCTGGGCTTCCAGCTGCAGGATGAACTTCGTCACCACCGACCTGATCGTTCCGGCGTCCAGCGCCTTGAACGCCACGATGGCGTCGAGGCGGTTGCGGAACTCCGGCGCGAACAGCCGCTGGATGGCCTTGTCGTCCTCGCCCTCGACCTTGCCGCGGCCGAAGCCGATCGACGCGCGGGCGTTGTCGGCCGCCCCGGCATTGGTGGTCATGATCAGGATGACGTTCCGGAAATCGACCTTCTTGCCGACCGCGTCGGTCAGCATGCCATTGTCCATCACCTGCAGCAGGATGTTGTAGACGTCCGGGTGGGCCTTCTCGATCTCGTCCAGCAGGACCACGGCGTGCGGATGCTGGTCGACGGCGTCGGTCAGCAGTCCGCCCTGGTCATGGCCGACATAGCCCGGAGGCGCGCCGATCAGCCGGCTGACGGTGTGCCGCTCCATATATTCCGACATGTCGAAGCGCAGCATCTCGATGCCGAGGGTCGAGGCCAGCTGTTTGGCCACCTCGGTCTTGCCGACGCCGGTCGGACCGCTGAACAGGAAGGCGCCGATCGGCTTCTGCGGATCGCGCAGCCCGGCCCGGGCCAGCTTCATGGCGGCGGAGACCTGTTCGATCGCCGACGACTGGCCGAACACGACCCGGTTCAGGTCGCGGTCCAGCTCGCGCAGGCCCTCGGTGTCGGACTTGCTGACCGACTTGGCGGGGATACGGGCCATCCGGGCGATGACGGCCTCGACTTCCTTCTGGCCGATGACCTTCTTGCGCTTCGATTCCGGCAGCAGCATCTGCGACGCCCCGGCCTCGTCGATCACGTCGATCGCCTTGTCCGGCAGTTTGCGGTCGGTCATGTAGCGGGCCGACAGCTCGACCGCCGTGCGGATGGCCGCATCGGTGTAGCGCAGCTTGTGGTGGCCTTCGTAGGAGGTCTTAAGCCCCTTCAGGATCTTGACCGTATCCTCGACCGTCGGCTCGTTGACGTCGATCTTCTGGAAGCGGCGGGCCAGGGCCCGGTCCTTCTCGAAATGCTGGCGGTATTCCTTGTAGGTCGTCGAACCCATGCAGCGCAGGCTGCCCGACGCCAGCGCCGGCTTCAGCAGGTTGGACGCGTCCATGGCCCCGCCCGAGGTCGCGCCGGCGCCGATGACCGTGTGAATCTCGTCGATGAACAGGATGGCGTTGTCGTGCGTCTCCAGTTCCTTGACGACCTGTTTCAGTCGCTCCTCGAAGTCCCCGCGATAGCGGGTGCCGGCCAGCAGCGCCCCCATGTCGAGGCTGTAGATGGTCGCGCCTTCCAGCACGTCCGGAACCTCGTGGTTGACGATCTTGCGGGCCAGGCCTTCGGCGATGGCGGTCTTGCCGACGCCCGGGTCGCCGACCAGCAGCGGGTTGTTCTTGGTCCGCCGGCACAGGATCTGGATGGCGCGGTCGACCTCGGCCTGGCGGCCGATCAGCGGGTCGATCTTGCCGTTGCGAGACTTCTCGTTGAGGTCGACGCAATAGGCCTCCAGCGCCTCGCCGCCGGTCTTGGCGGCGGCCGCGTCCTCGGCGTCCTCGGGGCTGCCGCCGGCGCGGGCCGGACGGCTCTCGCCGACGCCTGCCTTCTTGGCGATGCCGTGGGCGATGTAATTGACCGCGTCATACCGCGTCATGTCCTGCTCCTGCAGGAAGTAGGCGGCGTGGCTTTCGCGCTCGGAAAAGATGGCGACCAGCACATTGGCGCCCGAGACTTCCTCGCGGCCCGAGCTCTGAACGTGGATCACGGCGCGCTGGATGACGCGCTGGAAGCCGGCGGTCGGCTTGGCGTCCTCGCCGTCGGATGTGGCCAACGCCGCCAGGTCGGTGTCGACATACAGGGTCAGCGCCGTCTTCAGGCTGACCAGTTCGACGTTGCAGGCGGTCATCACATTGGCCGCGTCCGGGTCGTCGACCAGGGCGAGCAAAAGGTGTTCGAGGGTGGCGTACTCATGCCGGCGCTCGTTCGCATAGTGGACGGCGCGGTGCAGGGTCTCTTCGAGAGGACGCGAAAATGAGGGCATTGGAGGGTTCCTCTCAGTCCTTTTCCATCGTGCATTGCAGCGGATGCTGGTGACGCCGCGCCGTCTCGACCACCTGGGCGACCTTCGTTTCGGCCACTTCGTAGGTGAAGACGCCGCAGACTCCGACGCCATGCTGGTGCACGTGCAGCATGATGCGGGTCGCGTCCTCGCGGCTCTTCTGGAAGAACCGCTCCAGCACATAGATGACGAATTCCATCGGCGTGTAGTCGTCGTTCAGGATCAGCACCCGATACAGCGAGGGCTTCTGAAGCTTCGGCTTTGTCTCGGTGACGGTGGCGGCCCCGAGGCCTCCATCCTGGTCACCGACCTTACGTGACGGCGGCATTCGTTGTCCGTGTTTGGGGGAGTAGATGGACAGATAGGAGATGATGGCGTGATTTGAAGGCGCGTCCAGTCACAGCTTGCGTGACATTCGGTCAGCGCCCCGAAATCGTCGCTGGAATCGAAAAGGGCCCCCGGATCACTCCGGAGGCCCTTCGAACGCTGACTGTCGGTTCCGACCTAGCGGGCGGCCTGGAACTTTTCGACCGAGGCGGTGACGCGCTCGTTGATCGGCTTGAAGCTGTCCTTGACCGAGGCGGTGAACACGTCGGTCATGCGGGTGACTTCGGCCAGATAGGTTTCGGCGGCCGACTTGGCCCAGTTGGTCTGCAGCTCGAGCAGTTCCTGGACCGAACGGGCCTGGGCCAGCGACTGGGCGGCGGCGACGCCGTCTTCCCAGCTCTTCTTGCTGTAGGCCACGCCCTGGGCCGAGAGGGTCTCGACACCCTTCTGGGCGGCGGTGGCCGAGGCGACGACGGCTTCGAGGTTCTTCTTGCCCTCGATGTTCAGCTCCTGAATGCCGGCGACGGACTTGTCGGCGGCTTCGCGGAACGCCTGGGTGCCGGCGGCCTGCATCTTCTCGGCCTGGGCCTGGGCCTTCTCGGCCGAGGCCTTGACCTGGGCGGTGGCGGTTTCGACGGTCTTCTTGACGTTCACGGTTTCGGCGCTGTCGGCCATGGTGTTTCTCCTGAACCTGTCGCGGCTGGGCCGCCTGTAATTTTTTCGCGACAGACGACTCCATCGCGACAGCGCTCATATGGTGCAGATGCGAAGAGCGGTCAAGGATTCTTGTGCAGTGCACAATAAAATTCACAAACCCATGTTTGGCGCCGCCTGGCAGGCGAGACAGCTTCACAAAACCGTTGACGGCTTGTTTACCCTCACGAAACCCCACTGGGGCATGTTAGCCTTTCGTCAGCGTCGCGTGGTGGGGCCGCCGTCGCGCTAATTGTAAAGAGGCCTGCGCTTGCCGATCCAGTTTCTGATCCGCCGTGGATTTCTGTCGCTGCTCCTGATCGCCGCCCTGGTGATCGTGCCGACGACGCCGCCGCTTGTCGCCCAGTCTTCCGACAACGCCCGCTACGCCGCCATCGTGGTCGACGCTGTGTCCGGCGAGGTCCTGTTCGCCCGCCACGCGGACAGTCGGCGGTATCCGGCGTCGATCACCAAGGTCATGACCCTGTACATGGCGTTCGAGGCGCTCACCGAAGGTCGGGTCAAGCTGGACGACGTGATCACCGTGTCGCCCCGCGCCGCCAGCCAGCCGCCGTCGAAGCTGGGCCTCGCCGCCGGCCAGACCATCACCCTCGACGACGCCATGAAGGCGACCGCGGTGCGCAGCGCCAACGACATGGCCGTGGCCATCGCGGAGCATGTCGGCGGATCGCAGGAGCGGTTCGCCGCCCAGGCGACGCTGAAAGCCCGCGAACTGGGCATGACCCAGACGCGCTACGTCAATCCGAACGGCCTCCCCGATGCCCGCCAGGTCAGTTCCGCCCGCGATCTGGCCATCCTGGCGCGCGCGGTGATGCGGGATTATCCCCAGTATTACCGGTACTTCGGACTCCACGACTGGGCCTATCAGGGGCGGGAGTATCGCAACACCAACGGCCTGCTGCGTCAGGGTCTGGGCTACGACGGGCTGAAGACCGGCTACACCAACGCCTCCGGCTATAATCTGGCGGCGACGGCGGTGCGCGACGGACGTCGCCTGATCACCGTCGTGCTGGGCGGCCGATCCACCGCCAGCCGCAACAGCCACGTCGCGGCCCTGATGGACACCGGCTTCGAGGTCGAGCGCCTGCGTCGCGACGGCCAGCCGATCCAGGTGGCCCAGGCCTTCTTCGAACAGAAGGGCTTCGGCATCGGCCCGGACAATTCATCGCCCGTGCAGTACGCCGAGGTCGCCGACGAGGACGAAAGCGACGTCGGCTCGAACGCCGTCAGCTACGTCTCCCTGCCCGCCGCGCCGCCGCCGCAGCGGGTCTCGCCGGCGCCGTCCGAAGGCCGCACCCTGGCCTCGTTGATGCGCGCCGAGGGCCCCGCCGACGTCACCGCCTCGCTCAACGGCGCCCCGGCCGCCCGCCCGGCGCCGGCCCGCGGGACGGTCCGCGAGACCGCCGGCCGCTGGGCCGTGCAGGTCGGCGCCTTCCGTGACGAGACGGTGGCGCGCGACTGGCTGACCGAGGTCAACCGCCGCTTCCGCAGCCAGTTCACCGCCGCCGAACGCACGGTGCAGAACGCCGAGGGCTGGTATCGTTCGCGCTTCACCGGCATGAGCGAACAGGCCGCCCAGGGCGCCTGCGCCGCCCTCGCCGAGCGCCGCGTCACCTGCATGGTGGTGCGACCGCAATAGGCGTTTCCGGAGGAATTCGACGACGAATTCACGGGAGGAATTCCGCTACGGAAACGCGGCGAATTCGGCCACTCCCGGGGACGACTTCGAATACGACGACGACTCCGGGGACGGGCCCGACCCGACCGGCGCCCCCCGACCGTCGCGTCAGCCTTGCCGGACGGCCCCTTTTCCCCTATAGGCCCCGCCTTTCCAGGGCTTCGGTCCTGACGCGGAGCTCCAAAGGGTTCGGGAAGTCATCCCGGCCGCCGTTTCAGGATCCATCGTGGGAGAGGACTTACCCGGTCCCCTCGCGCCGACGCCCTACAAGGGAGACCACCGCATGGCTCTTTACGAGCACACGGTCATGTCGCGCCAGGATATCAGCGCGCAACAGGCCGAAGCGCTGAACGACACCATCAAGGGCTTGATCGAAGAAGGCGGCGGTTCCGTCGCCAAGATCGAGTACTGGGGTCTGCGCAACCTGACCTATCGGGTCAAGAAGAACCGCAAGGCGCACTATTCGCTGCTCGCGGTCGACTGCCCGCCCGCCGCCATGGCGGAAGTGGAACGTCAGCTGTCGATCAACGAAGACGTTCTTCGCTGGCTGACCGTCCGCGTCGAGGAACTCGATCTCGAGCTGTCGCCCCTGCTGGCCCGCCGCGAGCGCGAGCGTGAACGTGAGCGCGAGCGCACGCCGCGTGAAGACGCCACCGCCGAAGCCGCTGACTAAGGAACCCGGAACATGACCGATACGACTGCCCCGTCGCCGGGCGCGCCGGCCGGCTCCGGCCCCGCCCGCCGCCCCTTCTACCGTCGCCGCAAGGTGTGCCCGTTCTCCGGCGCCAACGCCCCGAAGATCGACTACAAGGACGTGAAACTGCTGCAACGCTACATCAGCGAGCGCGGCAAGATCGTCCCGTCGCGCATCACGGCCGTTTCCCAGAAGAAGCAGCGCGAACTGGCCAAGGCCATCAAGCGCGCCCGCTATCTGGCCCTCCTGCCCTATGTGGTGAAGTGATATGAAGGTCGTTCTGCTTGAACGCGTCGAGAATCTCGGCGCCATCGGCGACGTCGTGTCCGTCAAGGACGGCTTCGCCCGTAACTTCCTTCTGCCGCGCGACAAGGCCCGTCGGGCCACGTCGGCGAACCTGAAGGCGTTCGAACTCGACCGCGCCGCCATCGAGGCCCGCAACGAGAAGAACAAGTCCGAGTCCCAGAAGATCGCCGACAAGATCGACGGTCAGACCTACGTCATGATCCGGCAAGCCGGTGAAACGGGTCAGCTGTACGGTTCGGTCGCCGGCCGCGACGTCGCCGAAGCCATCCAGGCCGAAGGCGGCAAGGTCGAGCGCTCGCAGGTCGTGCTCAACACCGCGATCAAGACCCTGGGCGTCCACGAGGTGCAGGTTCGCCTGCACGCCGAGGTCTCCGCCACGGTCAAGATCAACATCGCCCGTTCGGCCGACGAGGCCGAGCGTCAGGCCAAGGGCGAGGACGTCATCAAGTCCGCCTACGACCAGGACCGCGCCGAAGCCCTTGAACAGGCCAAGGACATGGTCGCCGGCGGCGCCGGCCAGCAGGACGGCCTCGGCTCCGAAGCCTGAGACCACCCTGATGTGTGAAAGTCACGGCGGC